>NZ_JBEXVQ010000029.1:0-127145 GCF_040629405.1 Lentzea sp. NPDC005914
TTACTCTCAAAGGAACTACCTCGACGAGGAGGTAATTCATATATTACTGGCTGTGTTATCGGCACGCTGTTGAGTTCTCAAAGAACACGCGCTCATCATCACGAGGACGCCAGACGGCGACTCGATCCAAGGCTGTGTCGTACATAAGCTTGTATATGAAACTTCGACGCCCTTGGCCTCTGAGCTCAGACGAGCTACCGGCTGGGTCTTCATCGTTTCGCAGTCACCCACTCTACCACAGTCCGCGGAAGCTTGGTTCGTGACCCTCGTCGCGCTCCGTTCCGGTGTTCCCGGCCCGTTCCGCGCTGACATGGAGAAAGTTACACGCACGCCAACTCGGGGTCAAATCGGGGGCAACCCTGCGCCCTGCGGTTTAGAAACCGCAGGTCAGCAGCCCCATACAGGACCCAGGAACACGCTATCGCAGGCCCACTCCCGCGCACACTGTGGCCGCCGTCACACCAAGAAAGATCGAAGGCCGCCGGTCCCGAGTGGGACCGACGACCTTCAGAGCACCGAACGTGCTGGTCAGAGCTCCACCTGGACGCTCGCGTTGTTGCGCTTGCCGCGACGAAGCACCAGCCACTTGCCGTGGAGCAGGTCCGACACCGCCGGCTTCCACTCCTCGTCGGTCACCTTCGCGTTGTTCACGTAGGCACCGCCCTCCTTGATCGTGCGCCGCGCGGCACTCCGGCTGTCGGCCAGCCCGGACGCCACCAGCAGGTCGACGATCGTGGGCTCGTCGGCCAGGCGGACAGTGCCCTTCGGCGCCTCGGCCAGCGCGGCGGACAGCACCGACTCGTCGAGGTCACGCAGCTCGCCCCGGCCGAACAGCGCCTGCGAGGCCAGCTGCACCTGCTGCGTCGCGCGCTCGCCGTGCACCAGATCCGTGAACTCCTGCGCGAGACGCTTCTGCGCGGTGCGCAGGTGCGGCGCCTCCGCCGTCTGCTTCTCCAGCTCTTCCAGCTCCTCCCGCGAGAGGAACGTGAACAGGCGCAGGTAGTTCAGCACGGTGACGTCGTCGACGTTCACGAAGTACTGGTACCAGGCGTACGGCGAAGTCATCTCCGGGTCGAGCCACACGCGCCCGCCACCGGTCGACTTCCCGAACTTGCGGCCCTCGGCGTCGGTGACCAGCGGTGCCGTCAACGCGTGCACCTGCTTGCCCTCGACCCTGCGCACCAGGTCGACACCGCTGACGATGTTGCCCCACTGATCGGAGCCGCCGATCTGCAGCGAGGTGCCGTACCTGCGGTTGAGCTCCAGGTAGTCGTTCGACTGCAGCAGCACGTAGCTGAACTCGGTGTACGACATGCCGTCGGTCTCGAGCCGCCGCTTCACCGTCTCGCGCGACAGCATCACGTTGACCGAGAAGTGCTTGCCGACGTCGCGCAGGAACTCCAACGCGCTGACCTGGCCGGTCCAGTTCAGGTTGTTCTCGACGACCGCGCCCGTGGGCGAGTCGTCGAAGTGCACGAACCGCTCCAGCTGGCCGCGGATCCGGTCGGCCCACTCGGCGACCGTGTCCAGCGAGTTCAGCGTGCGCTCACCGGTGTCGCGCGGGTCGCCGATCATGCCCGTGGCCCCGCCCGCCAGCACGATCGGCCGGTGGCCCGCCATCTGGAAGCGCTTGAGCATCAGGAGCGGGACCAGGTTGCCGGCGTGCAGCGACGGCGCCGTCGGGTCGAAGCCGCAATAGAGCGTGAGCGGGCCGGCGTCCAGGTCCTTCCGGAGTGCGTCGAGGTCGGTGGACGTCGCGATCAGGCCGCGCCAGGACAGTTCGTCAAGGATGTGCTCGCTCACGTCACTCATTGTCGCCTACCTGGTCGAACGGGTTTCTACCCGGTACTCGTACGGGTAACCGGCGGTCATGACGGAGCCACGTGACGAGTTGCGGCGGCCGACCGAGCGCATGCCGCGCGCGAACGAGCCAGTCGTCGAAGAGGTTGTCGAACGCGACGACACCTATCGAAGGGTGCGCACGGTCAACACCGTCTGCGCCGTGATCGACATCGTGTGTTGGGCGTTCGCCATCGTGCTGTTCGTGCACATCTTCCTAGTGGTGGCAGACGCGAACGCCAGCAACGGGTTCTTCCAGTTCGTCTCGGGCTGGGCGAGCGGGATCACCCTCGGCCTGGACGGTCTCTTCACGCCGGAGAGCCCCAAGGTCGCCGTGCTCTTCAACGAGGGCCTGGCCGCCGTCCTGTGGCTGGCCATCGGCGCGTTGCTGACCAACCTGATCGCACGTCTCGCGCTGCCGGTCGAGCATCGGCGAGCCTGGTACCGCCGGACCGTGCGGCCCTAACAGAATGACGGGGTGACCGACTACCGCTGGGACGTCGCCCCGTCGTTCGCCGAAGAAGACCGCACGCGCGTGGAGCCGATCGTCCGGCGTCTGGAAGAGCTGGGCGTCAAGGTCTACTACGACGAAGACCAGATCGTCGCGCGCTGGGGCCTGAACCTGGTCGAGCACATCGCCGAGACGTTGACGCACAAGGTTCGGTACGTGCTGATGTTCGCTTCCCAGCACTACGTCGGGCACTCGTGGGCGCGGCACGAACGCCAGACCGCCCAGGCGAGGGCGTTGGCGCAGCAGAACGAGTACGTGCTGCCGATCAAGCTCGACGACACCGAGGTGCCGGGATTGCTGTCCACCACCGGTTTCCTGGACCTCCGGGTGCACTCGCTCGAAGTGATCGCGCAGGCCGTGGTGCAGAAGCTCGCGCAACACCGCGCGGAGTTCACCGCCTCGACGCCGATCACGCCCAAGTCGGTGGCGGCACTGGTGCGGGAGAAGCCGCGCGGCTGGGAGTACCTGCTCTACGTGACCGTTGTGTCGCAAGGACTTGCCGAGCTGGAGTCGAAGTACTGGGAGCACTTCCTCCGCTATGCGCCGCGCAACGGGGACGTCGAGCACGGCAACGGCATCGAGCTGATCCGCGACCGCAACGTGGTGCTCAGCGAGATCATCAAAGTCGCGGTGGAGTCGGTGTTCACGGGCGACACGCAGGAGGCGGCGTTCGGCGCGCCCGGCGAGGCCGGCGATCCGGAGCGGATCGTGCACCTCGGCGAGCTGTTCGTGCGCACGTTCGACGAGATCCTGGAATGGGCCCGGCGGATTCACGGCACGAGCTACGCGTCAGAACCCGCGCGGTTGGCGGCTCGGATTCAGGCTCAGTTCGCGGACCAGCAACTGCGGGCGATGCACGCGGTGGCACAGGACCTGCGGCGGGTGGCGGACACGCTGATCGAACGGCTGGCGGCCGGCGAGCAGATCAACATGACCGTGCCGCTGGTGTTCGAGGTGGATCCGGAACTGGAGCAGGAGTTCCGGGTGGCGCTTGATCGGCTGTCCCCCTGACGACCTCACGCGGCAACTTCGCTCCCAAGCTCTCGGCCCAGTCGAGCGCACGAGCGAGAGAAGGTTCGCCCACCAGCCGTGCGGCCGCGGGACGCACGTCGCAACGCCGCCACTGCTCGGTGTTGAGCACGAGGTAGTCGAGATCAGCAGGCAGCCGAGTCACGTCGACGTCGGCTTCGGCCACCTCCAACATCCGCACGTGGGGTAGCGATGGCAGGGCAACGCGCGCACCGCGGACCTCCACCGAGGTCAGCTGGTCCAGCTCGCTCAGGTCCGCCGTGGTCAGGTCGACGTCGTTCTTCGCGATCACGGTGAGCTTGCGGATGTCCTTCGGCAGCGCTTCGAGCTCGGCCGGAGTCGGGTCGTGCACCGTCATCGACACGTTGTTGTAGTACGGATCCACCTCGAGTGGCGTCGGGTCGGCGATCCAGTCGGTGACGGAGTCCGCGACGAGCCGGCCGTGGTCGACCAGCTGTCCGACCCTGCCGTTGGGGCCTGGAGCGAGATCGACGCAGCGTGCGCCCTGGTAGCGCGGATTGTGGGAGATCGGCACCCACAGCGGATGGAACCCGACCCTCTGAACCACGCCGGGGTGGCTGACCGACGTCGACTCCCCGCGGTCCCAGCGGCGTGGCTCCTCGTAGAGCCAGTGCTCGATCTCCAGCATCTCCTGCCGGATCGCGAGGATCTTGCCGGCCGGGATGATCTCCTGGTCGGCCAGTGTCGTCCGGCCGCTGCGGTACAGGTCGTGGACCTCGGCCGGGATCTGTACGCCGAGCTCGGTTTCGACGTGCGCCAACGGCCCGTCGCCGACCACTTCGGTGCGCTCGTACGGCTCGAAGAGGTGACGTGGCCGCGGTTGCAGGACAACGGTGTACGACGGCGGCAAGTAGCCGGTGAACTGCTTGATGCCGTCCGTCAGAAGTGCTTCGAACGTGCCGTCGCGCTCGATGCGCATGTCCAGGACGACGTCCGGCAAGGTGCGCAACGCCAGTGGATGCCTGCAACGAACGTGTTCCTCTGACGGTCCAGAGGTGAGCCGGTGGTTCATCCGGTTGTTGGACTCCCTCGCGCCACGACAGACCGTGGCGCGCAAGCGAAGGAACTCCCACGGCTTGCGGGTGCTGGCGATGGCGTCAGCGGCCAGTGCCGCCAGCTCGTGCGCAACAGCTGCGAACTCAGCCTGCACGGCGCTTGCCTCCGCGTTTGTAGGTCGACACGGCCGGCGAGTCGATCCAGAACCGCCACGGCACGTCCATCGCCACGGCAACGCCCACCCGCGGCCCCGAACGCACCTCGGTGACCGGATCGCCCGCGTACAAGCGCACCGGCGAGTCGGCGGACGTCAGGTCCACGCCGTTGGACGAACGATCCAGCCCAAGAACCTTGCACAGCCGTGCGGGTCCCTTGGCCAGTTCGGCAGCCGAGCGCGAGGCGGGGCGTCGAGAGAACGCAACGTCCTCGCCCTCGACGACTTCGCCCGCGCGCAACAGCACGGCACCAGGCACACCATCGACCAAAGACACCACGTTGGCGCAGAAGTGCATGCCGTAGACGAAGTAGACGTACAGGAAGCCCGCGGGGCCGAACATGACCTCGTTGCGCGGGGTCATGCCTCGATAGCAGTGGGACGCGGGGTCGTCGCCGCCCCGGTACGCCTCGACTTCGACGATGCGCACCCGCAGGTCGCCCGCTTCCAGGAACGAGCCGAGGAGGAGCTGGGCGGCATCGACCGGGTCGATGGCCAGCTCCTCCCTGGTCAGCAGCCTAGAACTCACGTGCCGCCGCAGCCTTGGCCACCAGCGCGTCCAGCTGCTCGCGGACGCGTTCCGGGGCCGTGCCGCCGTGGGCGTTGCGGGAGGCGATGGAGCCTTCGACGGTCAGCACCGAACGGACCTCAGGGGTCAGCGCGGGCGAGATGGCGAGGAACTCGTCGTCGGTCAGGTCTTCCAGGCCCACGCCGCAGGACTCGGCGGCACGCACGCAGGCACCGGCGGCCTCGTGCGCCACGCGGAACGGAACTCCTTGGCGCACAAGCCATTCCGCGATGTCGGTGGCCAGTGTGAACCCGGCCGGAGCCAGCGAGGCCATGCGGTCGACGTCGAAGCGCAGAGTCGCGACCATGCCCGCGAACGCCGGGAGCAACAGCTCCAGCTGCTCGACCGAGTCGAACAGCGGCTCCTTGTCCTCCTGCAGGTCGCGGTTGTACGCCAACGGCTGGGCTTTCAACGTCGCGAGCAGCCCGGCCAGGTTGCCGATCAGGCGCCCAGACTTGCCTCGCGCGAGTTCCGCGACGTCCGGGTTCTTCTTCTGCGGCATGATCGAGCTGCCGGTGGACCAGGCGTCGTCCAGCACGGCGAAGCGGAACTCCGCCGTGGTCCAGATGATGATCTCTTCGGCGACGCGCGAGAGGTTCACGCTGATCATGGCCAGCACGAACGCGATCTCAGCGGCGAAGTCGCGGGAGGCGGTGCCGTCGATGGAGTTCTCGACCGGGGCGTAGAAGCCCAGGTCAGCGGCCACCTTCGCGGGGTCCAGGCCCAAAGACGAACCAGCGAGCGCACCCGAGCCGTACGGGGAGAACGCCGCGCGCTTGTCCCAGTCGTGCAGTCGGTCGACGTCACGCAGCAGCGAGTGCGCGTGGGCCAGCAGGTGGTGCGACAACAGCACGGGCTGCGCGGACTGCAGGTGCGTGCGGCCCGGCATCACGGCACCGAAGTGCGTCTCGGACTGCGCCGCGAGTGCGTCGACGACGTCCAGAACACCAGCGGCGACACGGCGAGCGGCGTCGCGCAGCCACATGCGGAAGAGGGTCGCGACCTGGTCGTTGCGGGAACGGCCCGCGCGGAGCTTGCCGCCGAGGTCGACCCCGGCGCGGTCGATCAGGCCGCGCTCCAGCGCCGTGTGGACGTCCTCGTCCTCGAGGACCGGCGTGAACGCACCGGACTCGACGTCGGCCAGCAGTTCGTCCAGCGCCTTCTGCATGCCGGCCAGCTCTTCGTCCGTCAGCAGACCCGCCGCGTGCAGCACACGGGCGTGCGCGCGCGAGCCGGCGATGTCGTACGGCGCCAGACGCCAGTCGAAGTGCGTCGACAGCGACAGGCGGGCCATCGCCTCGGCCGGCCCCGACTCGAACCGGCCACCCCACAAGGAACTCATTGCACGCAACTTTCTAGCTGGCGAAGTCGTAAAGAGATTCTTCCGAACGGGCTACGAGGCCGACCACGCGCCCCTCGTACAGGGTGATGTCGACCTCGCCCGAGCCCGAGGGCAAAGCCATCCGCGCGACCCGGACCGCGACGGATCCCAGGCTGGACCTGACCACGCCCGCGCGAAAGTTGAGCTCGCGGACCGCCTCGGCCACGGAGACGGTCTCGCCGTCCACCGCGACCGGGACACCCGCGTCGAACGTCAGGACGGCGTGCACGGGGTCATTCATCGACAGAACCCGACGAGAGCGCGGCGATCCGCTCGGCGAGTTCGGCACCCGTCATCGGCTCACGGGCCACGACGAGGATCGTGTCGTCACCGGCGATCGTGCCGACGACCTCGTGCAACGCCGCGCGGTCCAGGGCCGAGGCCAGGAACTGCGCGGCGCCCGGCGGAGTCCGCAGCACCGCCAGGTTCGCGGACGAGTCAGTGGACACCAGCAGCTCACCCAGCACGCGCGCGAGACGAGTGGTGCCGCCCTGCACGCCGCGCACCGGGCTGCCGTCCTCGGGAATCACGTAGATCGGCGCACCGCCGTCGGGACCGCGCAGCTTGACCGCGCCGAGCTCGTCCAGGTCGCGCGACAACGTGGCCTGGGTGACCTCGATGCCTTCCGCGGCGAGGAGTTTCGCGAGCTCGGACTGGCTGCGGATGACGAGCTGGCTGACCATCTCGACGATGCGGCCCTGCCGTGCGGTGCGGGTCATGACGACTGCTCCAGCAACCACACGAGCAGCGCCTTCTGCGCGTGCAGACGGTTCTCGGCCTCCTGCCACACGAGCGACTGCGGGCCGTCGAGCACGTCGTCGGTGATCTCCCAGCCGCGGTGGGCGGGCAGGCAGTGCAGCACGGTCGAGTCGGGCTTGCCGGTGGCGGCCAGCAACGAAGCGTTCACCTGGTACGGGCGGAACGGGCCGACGCGGTCCTTGCCGTCGTTCTCCTGGCCCATCGACGTCCACGTGTCGGTGACCAGCACGTCCGCCCCGTCGACCGACGCCTGCGGATCGTTGATCAACGCGACCGAGCCACCGGTCTCCGCGGCACGCTTCTTGGCGTCCTCGAGGAACTGCGGGTTCGGCACGAACGATGCCGGCGCACCGATGCGAACGTGCATACCGGCCGTGGCACCGCCGAGCAGCAGCGAGTGCGCCATGTTGTTGGCGCCATCGCCCAGGTACGTCAACGTGAGGCCGGCCAGCTTGCCGTAACGACGGCGGATCGTCTGCAGGTCCGCGAGCACCTGGCACGGGTGGAACTCGTCGGTCAGCGCGTTGACCACGGGAATGCGCGAAACGCTGGCCATCGCTTCGATGCGCGCCTGCGCGAACGTCCGCCACACCACCGCGTCGACGTAGCCGGATAGGATCCGCGACGTGTCCTCGATCGTCTCCTCACGGCCCAGCTGCATCGAGCGGCCGTCGATGATCACCGGGTTGCCGCCGAGCTGCGCGATGCCTACCTCGAACGACAACCGGGTGCGCGTCGAGTTCTTCTCGAAGATCACCGCGACGGACTTGGGGCCTGCCAGCGGTTTCGCGGTGAACCGGTCCGCCTTGTAGGTGTCCGCGAGGTCCAGGACCGCCGACTGCTCGCCGGGGGTCAGGTCGTCGTCGCGGAGGAAGTGCCTCGGGCTCATGCCTGCTCCTCAAAGAAAGTCGGGAGCGCGGCCACGAACGACAGCGCGTCGGACTCGTCGAGCACCAGCGGCGGTGCGAGGCGGATGACGTCGGGCTGAATGGGGTTGATCAGGTAACCGGCCTTCTGCGCGGCAGCCGCGGCCTTCGCCGAGACCGCCTCGCGCAGCATGATGCCGAGCAGCAGGCCGGCTCCCCGAACACCGGAGATCGCCGGGTGGCGCAACGCCTCCACACCGGCCGCGATCTCCTTGCCCACGGACGAGGCGTGCTCCAGCAGGCCTTCCGAGGCGATCGTGTCGAGCACCGCGAGGGCGGCCGCGCAGCACACGGGGTTGCCACCGAACGTCGTGCCGTGGTGACCAGGCTGGAACAGGTCGGCCGCCGCGCCGAACCCGATCGTCGCGCCGAGCGGCAGGCCGCCACCGATACCCTTGGCCAGCGTCATCACGTCCGGCACGATCCCGGCCTGCTGGAACGCGAACCACGTGCCGAGGCGGCCGATGCCGGTCTGCACCTCGTCCAGGATCAGCAACGCGCCGTGCTCGGACGTGATCCGGCGCGCCTCCTGCAGATAACCCTCGGGCGGAACGACAACGCCCTGCTCGCCCTGGATCGGCTCGACGATGAACGCCGCAGTGTCGTCGTCGATCGCGGCTTCCAGCGCGGCCACGTCACCGAACGGGATATGCGAAACGCCAGGCACCAACGGTTCGAACGGCGTGCGCTTGCCGGGCTGCCCGGTCAGCGTCAGCGCGCCCATCGTGCGGCCGTGGAAACCGCCGATCGTGGCGACGACCTTCGTGCGGCCGGTGCGGCGCGACATCTTCAGCGCCGCCTCGTTCGCCTCGGCACCGGAGTTGCAGAAGAAGACCTTGCCCTGGACACCGGAAAGGTCCAGCAGGCGCTCGGCGAGCTGCAGCGCGGGCTCGTTCACGTAGAGGTTCGAGGTGTGGCCGATCTTCGAGATCTGCGCGGTCACCGCCTCGACGATCTTCGGGTGCGCGTGGCCGAGCGCGTTGACCGCGATACCCGTCAGCAGATCGAGGTAGCGATTGCCGTCGGTGTCCCAGACGTAGGCGCCCTCACCTCGTTCCAGCGCCAAAGAAGGTGTGCCGTAGTTGTCCATCATGGACTGTTGCCACCGCGAGGTCATTTGTCCCCCAAGACCATCGTTCCGACACCTTCAGTGGTGAACACTTCGAGCAACACGCTGTGGGCGAGCCTGCCGTCGATCACGTGCGCCTGCGGGACCCCGCCGCGCACCGCCCGCAGGCAGGCCTCCATCTTCGGCACCATGCCGCTTTCCAGGTCCGGCAGCATCTTCTCGAGGTCCGAGGCGCGCACCTGGTTCAGCAGCGACGACTTGTCCGGCCAGTTCGCGTACAGACCCTCGACGTCGGTCAGCACGACGAGCTTCTCCGCGCCGAGAGCAACCGCGAGAGCGCCCGCCGCCGTGTCCGCGTTCACGTTGTGCGGCACGCCATGCACGTCCGGCGCCACCGACGACACGACCGGAATCCGGCCCGCGCGCACGATGTCGAGCACGGCGTCCGGGTTGACCTCGGTGATGTCGCCGACGAGACCGATGTCGACCTCTTCGCCGTCCACCAACGCGCCGCGACGCGTGGCCGTGAACAGGTGCGCGTCCTCGCCGGAGATGCCGACCGCGTAAGGACCGTGCTGGTTGATCAGGCCGACGAGCTCACGTCCGACCTGGCCGACCAGGACCATCCGCACGACGTCCATGGCCTCGGGGGTCGTGACGCGAAGACCGCCGCGGAACTCGCTGTGGATGCCGAGCTTGTCCAGCATCGACTTGATCTGCGGGCCGCCACCGTGCACGACGACCGGGCGCAGTCCGCACAGCCGCAGGAACACCATGTCCTCGGCGAAAGCCTTCTTCAGCTCGTCGTCGACCATGGCGTTGCCGCCGTACTTGACGACGACGATCGCGCCGCGGAAACGCTGCAACCACGGCAGGGCCTCGACCAGGACCGCCGCCTTTTCTTGTGCGTTCATGAGGAGTAAGCGCTGTTCTCTTCGACGTAGTCGTGGGACAGGTCCGTGGTGAGGACGGTGGCCTCGGCGTCACCGACGTTGAGGTCGATGACGATCTCGATGTCACGCCCCGAAAGATCCGCCTCGGATCGGTCTCGGTCGCGGGTTCCGTTGCGGTACAACGACACGCCGTTGATGATGATCTGCAGAACGTCCGGGTCGATCTCGGCGTCCGCGCGGCCCAGCGCCATCGCGATGCGGCCCCAGTTCGGGTCGCTGCCGAACAGCGCGGTCTTCACCAGGTTGTCCTCGGCGACCGTCCGTCCGATGTGGACGGCCTCGGCCTCGGTCGCGGCCTGCTTGACCGTGATGCTGATTTCCTTGGTCACGCCCTCGGCATCACCCTGCAGCTGCTTGACCAGGTCGGCCGAGACCTCGGTCAGCAACGCGGTGAAATCCTCGAACGAGGGCTCGACACCCGATGCACCGGAAGCCAGAACCAGCACCGTGTCGTTGGTGGACGTGCCGCCGTCGACGTCGAGCCGGTCGAAGGTCCTCGAAGTGGCCAGGCGCAACGCCTTGTCCAGCGAGTCGCCGGAGATCTTGGCGTCGGTCGTGATCACCGACAGCATCGTGGCCATGTTCGGCGCGAGCATGCCCGCGCCCTTCACGAACCCGCCGACCGACCAGCCCTGCTCGGACGCCTTCCACGACTGCTTGGGGCGGCTGTCCGTGGTCATGACGCCGGTGGCGGCGTTGAGACCGGCCTGGTCCGTGGAGTCCAGTTCCTTCGCGACGTTCTCGACGCCGGTGAGGATCTTGTCCATCGGCAGGCGCTCACCGATCAGGCCGGTGGAGCAGACCGCGACGTCGACGGCGCCGGTGCCGAGCACCTCGGCGACCTTCTCCGCGGTGGCGTGGGTGTCCTGGAAGCCTTCGGGACCGGTGCACGCGTTGGCGCCGCCGGAGTTGAGCACGACCGCGGTGAGCCGTCGGGACCCGATCACCTGCTGCGACCACAACACCGGCGCGGCCTTCACCTTGTTCGTGGTGAAGACACCCGCAGCGGCGTCGGCCGGCCCGTCGTTCACCACGAGCGTGAGGTCGAGTGCACCGGATTCCTTGATCCCGGCGGCGATCCCGGCGGCCCGGAAGCCCTTGGGGCCGGTCACGCCCTTGTTGCGGTTCACGGAGCGACTCCAACGATCGAGAGGCCGGACGTTTCCGGCAGGCCGAGAGCGAGGTTCATGCACTGGACGGCGGCACCCGCGGTGCCCTTGGCCAGGTTGTCGACGGCGGCCACGACCACGAGCCGGCCCAGGTCCTCGTCGACGGTGACTTGCATCTGGACGGCGTTCGAACCGAGAACGGCGTTCGTCGTCGGCCAGAAACCTTCGGGCAGAACGTGCACGAACGGCTCGTTCGCGTACGCCTTCTCGTAGGCCTCGCGAACGTTTGCGCCGTCTTTCAGAGTCGCTGTGCAGGTCGCGAGGATGCCCCGCGACATCGGTGCGAGCACCGGCGTGAAGCTGACCTTGATCGGACGGTCCGCCGCGGCACTCAGGTTCTGGGTGATCTCGGGCGTGTGCCGGTGCGCGCCACCGACGCCGTATGCACTGGCCGAGCCCATGACCTCGGACCCCAGCAGGTTCGGCTTCAAAGACTTGCCGGCACCACTGGTGCCCGACACGGCGACGATGACGACCTCGTCCTCGATGAGGTCCGCGGCCGGTGCGAGCGCCAAAGAAGAGACGGTCGGGTAGCAGCCGGGAACGGCCACACGGCGCGCGTTGACCAACTTGTCCCGCTGACCGGGAAGCTCGGGCAGCCCGTACGGCCAGGATCCGGCGTGCTCGCCGCCGTACCACCGCTGCCAGTCATCGGCGCTGGTCAGCCGGTGGTCGGCGCCGCAGTCGATCACCACCGTGTCGTCGCCGAGTTGCTCGGCGAGCTCGGCTGAGTGACCGTGGGGCAGTGCGAGGAACACCACGTCGTGGCCCTTGAGGGTCTCGGCTGTGGTGTCTTGCAGCTGTCGGTCGGCGAGCGGCAGGAGGTGCGGCTGGTGCTTGAGCAGCTTGTCGCCGACGCTGCTGTTGGCGGTCAGCGCGCCGATCTCGATGTCCGGATGAGCCAGTAGCAGGCGGAGCAGCTCGCCACCCGCGTACCCGCTGGCGCCCGCGACCGCGATCCTCACTGTCATACGCATGATTATGCACGGTCATGCAAACTCACTCAACTGGAATGCATGGCCGGGTGGCTGTGTGATTGAGGACAGGTGGCGCTGGGGTCGTGAGGCGGGGGCGGCCATGATGATCAGCGTGAACGTGAAGGTGCGCGACGGGCTGTGGGCGGCAGGTGCGTTGCTGTTCGGGCTGGTGACGCTGCTGGCGCCGCTGGGCAGGCCCGTCGAGTCGTGGCTGGTCGTGGCGTCCGCGGTGTGGGCGGCCGCGCTGGTGCCGATCAGCGCCCGCTGGCCGAAGTGGGCGATGGTGCTCACGGCTCCCCTGCACGCGGTGAACAACCTGCTCGCGATCGCCCCGACGTCGCTCGTGATCTTCCGCGCGGCCCGCACCGTGCGTTCGCAGGCGCAGTTGTGGGCGTTGCTGGCCACCACCGCCGCCCTGCAGGCCGGGTTCAGCGCGCTGAACGCCCTGCGCGCCGGGGACGCCCTGGACGAGTACCTGGTCGAGACCGCGTTCACGACCACGTTCCTGCTGGTCTTCCCCGCCGTGTCGGGCGCGCTCCTCGGGCGGCGCAAGCCGTTGACCCAGGTGTTGATGGAGCGCAACGACTACCTGGAACACGCGCGTGTGTTGACCGCGAGCACGGCTCGTTCCGACACGCGCGCGCACATCGCGAGCGAGATGCACGACATGCTCAGCCACCGGCTCCGGCAGCTGACCGCGCACGCGTCCTCGTTGGAGGACTCCGCGCGTGTGCAAGCTCCTGAGCTGCGCGAACAGGTCGAGTTGATCCGCAAGACGTCCGCGGTCGCGATGGACGAGCTGCGGGAGATCCTTGGCGTGCTCGGAACCATCGAGGCCGACGAGGACGCCGGTACGCGCGCGGATGTCGAACGGCTCGTGGCTGCGTCGGTTGGTGCGGGCGTCTCGGTGTCGTTGGAGTGGTCCGGTTCGGATCTGGCCGATGCCGACGCACGGTTGCGACGCGCGGTGCATCGGGTCGTGCGTGAAGCACTCACGAACGTGCACAAGCACGCGCCGTCAGCTCGCACGCGCGTGTCCGTGGACGTTGGCGAACGGGTGCGCGTCGAGGTGGTCAACGGTCCGAGCTCCGAACCCCGCGGTGGTGGCACCCGGCGCGGGCTCATCGGCCTGGAGGAACGCGTCGGCCTGATCGGCGGGTCGTTCGCAGCCGGGCCGTCCGCCGGTGGGTTCCAGGTGCTGGCCGACCTGCCGCTGCACCCGGTGGCGCAGGAGGAAACGGGCGCGGCGGGTGCCGTGGCGGAGGCGCCCCCGCCGATCACCGCCGACATCCTGACCGTGCCGCGCGTGGTCGGCAGCGGGTGTCTGGCCCTGCTGTCCGTCGTGCCGGCGCTCGGCACGGCGTTCGTCCTGATCATCGTCGCGATCTTCAGCCGTGGCGAGATGAGCAGGCAGGAGTTCGACTCGTTCCAGGTGTCGGTCGCGAACAAGGAGGAGATCACCGAGACGCACGGGTTCGGCGTGCTGTCGGACAACGCCGGGTGCTACCGCTACCACGTGCGCGACTCGTCCGACCGCGACTTCGAGCTCTGCTTCGACAGACAGGGTGTGCTGGCCGCGAAGAAGGAGCTGGCCCGATGAGGTTCGTCTGGCCCGCGTTGGCGTTCCTGGTCGGTCTCGTGCCGCTGGTCGCTCCGCTGGCACCTGTCCCCCACCCGGCGCTGACCGTCCTGACCGCCGTGTGGATCGCCGGGCTCGTGTGGTTCGCCCCGCGCAAACCGGAGTGGGCACTGCTGCTCACCGCGCCGCTCTTCGCGATCAACAACCTCTGGGCGATGGCCACCACCGCGTTCGTGGTGTTCGCCGCGTCCCGGCGCATCTCCCGCCTCGGCCGCCTGTGGGCGCTGCTGGGGGTAGCGGCGGTGCTGCAGACCGGGTTCAGCCTCTTCCAGGTCCACGAGACCCAGCCGTTCTTGGTGAGCGTGATCGGCGGAATCGCCGGCTCGGTGTTCTTCGTGTTCTTCCCCGCCATCTCCGGCATGCTGCTCGGCCGCCGCAAACCGATGGTCCGCCTGCTGCAGGAACGCAACGAGTACCTCGAACGCGCCCGTGCGCTGACCGCCGCCTCGGCCCGCTCCGAGGAACGCGCGCACATCGCGGGCGAGATGCACGACATGCTCGGGCACCGGCTCAGCCTGGTCTCCATCCACGCGGGCGCTCTGGAGCTGGCGACGGCGCGGAAAGCGCCCCAGCTGCAGGAGCAGGCCGAGCTGATCCGCACCACGTCGTCGCTCGCGATGGCGGAGTTGCGCGAGATCCTCGGCGTGCTGCGGACGAACCCCGAACCGGAGTCGCTCGACGAGGACACCGGCACCCGTTCGGACATCACCGCGCTGGTCGAGGGCTCGGCCACGCTCGAATGGTCCGGCGAGGACCTCTACGGCGCCGACCCGCGGACACGCCGTGCGGTGCACCGGGTCGTCCGCGAGGCGTTGAGCAACGTGCACAAGCACGCCCCCGGTGCGCGCACTCGGGTGCAGGTCTCGGTCCAGGGTGGACGGGCGCGGATCCAGGTGGTGAACGGGCCGTCGCCCGCGGTGCCGGGCAAGGGCACGCGGCGAGGTCTCATCGGCCTGGAGGAACGCGTCGGGCTGCTCGGCGGGTCGTTCAGCGCGGGTCCGCCGATCGAGGGCGGGTTCCGGGTGGCGGCGGACGTGCCGCTGCACCCGGCCGCGCAGGCTTCGGTCGAGGCCGAGGTGGCCGAGGTACCTCCACCGCTCGCCGCCGAGGTGCTCACGGTGCCGCGCGTCGTGGGCGGTGGATGCCTCGGGCTGCTGACGCTGGTGCCGATCAGCGGGGCGTTGATCGTGTTGCTGCTCTTCGCGTTGTTCAACCCGACGCAGATGAACGCGCCGTACTTCGACTCGCTGCGGGTGGGCGTCACGTCCGAGGACGAGATCATGGACCAGTACGGGGTCGGCCAGCTCGGAGCGGACGGGTGCTCGCGGTTCCAGGCCTCGCACAACGCGGAGCTCTACTACAAGCTCTGCTTCCGCGACGGCAAGCTGCACTCGAAGGAGCAGGAAGGCCCGTAGTGTGCGAGGCGTGATCCGAGTCCTCATCGCCGACGACGAGACGCTGATGCGTGCCGGGATCCGGTTGATCCTCGAGAACGACCCGGAGATCACCGTCGTGGCCGAGGCGAGCGACGGCAAGCAGGCCGTCGAGCTCACCCTCCAGCACTCCGTCGACGTGGCGCTGCTCGACATCCGCATGCCCGGCGGCGACGGCCTCAAAGCCGCCGAGCAGATCGCGTCGAGAGCCCACGTCGTCATGCTCACGACGTTCGGCGAGGACTCCTACGTGGCCCAGGCCATGAGGGTCGGCGCGACGGGCTTCCTGCTCAAGGACACGCCACCGCAGGAGCTGATCAACGCCGTCCGCAAGGCCGCGAACGGCGAGCCGATCCTCGCCCCGCAGATCACCAGGCGCCTGATCGAACGCCACCTGGCGGCCCCGGACGACGGGTCGGAGGCGCGCCGGAAGATCGACACCCTCACCGACGCCGAGCGCAACGTCCTGAAGCTGGTGGGTGAGGGCCTGTCCAACACCGAGATCGGTGAGCAGCTCTACATGGCGACCGGCACGGTGAAGGCGCACATCAGCCGGATCCTGCCCAAGCTGGAGTGCGCCAACCGCGTGCAGGCCGCCATCGTGGCCCACGAGGCCGGCCTCACCCGGTCGTGATCACCGGGTCGTGAAGCGGTCCAGCGCCCGGATCTTGTTGGTGGCGTCCAAAGCGGCGACCTTGTAGGCCTCCGACAACGTCGGGTAGTTGAAGACCGTGTCGACGAGGTAGTCGACCGTGCCGCCGCAGCCCATCACGGCCTGGCCGATGTGCACCAGGTCGGTCGCACCGGTGCCGAACACGTGCACACCGAGGATCTTGCGGTCCACAGTGGACACCAGCAGCTTCAGCATGCCGTACGCGTCACCGACGATCTGCCCGCGCGCGAGCTCGCGGTAGCGGGAAATGCCCACCTCGTAAGGAATCGCGGACGAGGTGAGCTCGGTCTCCGTCGCGCCGCAGTACGAGATCTCCGGGATCGTGTAGATGCCGATGGGCTGCAACGCGGTCAGGTCGTGCACCGGCTCGCCGAACGCGTGGTACGCGGCCAGGCGGCCCTGGTCCATCGACGTCGCGGCCAGCGCCGGGAAGCCGATCACGTCACCGACGGCGTAGATGTGCTCGACCGGCGTGCGGTAGTGCTCGTCGACCGACAGCCTGCCCCGGTTGTCGGACTCCAGGCCGGCGGCGGCCAGATCCAGCTGCTCGGTGGTCCCCTGGCGGCCCGCCGAGTACATGACGGCGGCGGCCGGGATGCGCTTGCCCGAGGCCAGCTGCGTGACCGTGCCGCCCTCGGACACCTGGACGTTCACGACCTTCTCGCCGAAGCGGAAAGTGACGGCCTGGTCGCGCAGGTGGAACTTCAGCGACTCCACGATCTCCGGGTCGCAGAAGTCCAGCATCTTCTCGCGCTGTTCGACGACGGTGACGCGGCAACCCAGCGCGGCGAACATCGACGCGTACTCGATGCCGATCACGCCGGCGCCGACGACGACCAGCGACGACGGGATCTCCGTCAGCGCGAAGACCTCGTCGGAGTCGAGGATCCGCTCCTCGTCGAAGTCCACCACGGACGGGCGCGCGGGCGTCGTACCGGTGGCGATGACGATGAACTCGCCGGAGATCGTCGTGCGGTCGCCGCGGTGACTTCCTTCCACGGCAACGGTGTGGGCGTCGACGAACCGCCCGAACCCGTTCAACAGGTCGATGCCGTTGCGGTGCAGCTGCGCGCGCACGACCTGGACCTCGCGGCCGATCACGTGCTGCGTGCGCGCCATGAGGTCGCTGATCGTGATGTCCTGCTTGACGCGGTAGCTCGCGCCGTACAGCTCGCGCTGGCTCATGCCCGTCAGGAACATGACGGCCTCGCGCAGGGTCTTGGACGGGATCGTGCCCGTGTTCGCGCAGACGCCGCCGACCATCTCCTGCTTGTCGATGATGGCCACGCGCTTGCCCAGTTTCGCACCCGCGATCGCCGCCTTCTGGCCACCAGGGCCAGAGCCGATGACGATCAGGTCGTAGTCGTACGGCGTCATGGTCCGCAGCCTACCGAGACGGATTCGATTCCACCTCTGAACGAAAAATGAACCTGTTCAACGGAATGTTCGTTCGTTGGGCCATGACCGAACTTCGCACCTTCCGTTTGCCCGAGATCGTCACCGGCTCTGACGACGACGTCGAGCTCGGCCGCCAGCTCATCGCGGCATGGCAGGCCGACGGGATTCTGCAGATCGCGACGGACGCGGTGCAGGACCGAACCACCGAAGAAGCCATGGAGGCCAGCAGAAGGTTCTTCCACGGCTTGTCGCTCGAGGAGAAGTCACGCCTGGTCAGCGACCTGACCTACGCCGGCTACATCGCGTCCGGCGAGGAGGTCACCGACGGCATCGCGGACTACTCGGAGATCTTCACGGTCTGCAAGGACGTCCCCCTCGACGACTCCCGCGTCGTCGACAAGTGGCCGTGTCACGGACCGGTGCCGTGGCCGGACAACCTCTACCGCGACGCCATGCAGGACTTCATGGCGATGCTCGGCGAGTCGGGCGAGAAGATCCTGAAGCTCACCGCACTGGGCTTCGGGCTCGACATCGACACGTTCACCCGGCTCACCGCCGACGGCTGGCACCACATGCGGGTGCTCCGCTTCCCCACGAAGTCCGAGACCGTCGACCGCGGCATCGGCGCCCACACCGACTACGGCATGCTCGTCCTGGCGGCGCAGGACGACGTCGGCGGCCTCTACGTGCGCCCGCCGATCGAGGGCGAGGAGCGGCCGCGCAACTGGCTGCCGGACGAGTCTGCGGCGGGGTGCTTCCAGGACGCGGAGGGCTGGAACTTCGTCGAGCCCGTCCAGCACGTCTTCACCGTGTTCCCCGGCGACATCCTGCAGTTCCTGACGGGCGGCAAGCTGCTGTCCACACCGCACAAGGTCCTGCTGAACACGCGCGAGCGGTTCACCATGGCGTACTTCCACGAGCCCAACTTCGAGGCCGTCGTGCGCCCGTTGGACAACCCCCACGGCGACGACGCCATCCACTACGGCACGCACTTCACGAACATGTTCATGCGCTGCTACCCCGACCGCGTCACCACGAAGCGGATCGAGGACGAGGACCGGCTGACGGTGCTCAGCGAACTCCGGTCTGGGGTTCGTCACTCCTGAACGGCACGATCAGGTCGAGCAGGCGGGCCGTGGCGCGGTACTCCGCGACGCGGTCCGCGAACGGCCGCTGCACGATCCGGCGCACGGTGTCCCCCGACAGCCTTTCGTAGGCCGGAACGGTGTCGTGGCTCAGGAAGTCCCAGCGGGCTTCCCGGTCCGCGTAGTTGAACGCGGGCAGCGGGCCGCCGAACAACGGCCGGTACTGCGCGGGAGTCTTGCCTCCGGGCACCGGCATCGGACCGGCCATCGTGATCGCGTACGTGATGACCTCACCGGGCGGCAGCAGCCGCGCGCGCATCCGGTCGAACTGGTCAGCGATCACCAGGTTCTGCTCGCGCGACGAGAACTCCAGGACGGCCTGCGCCGGGTCCGCCCACGCGGCGGTGGTGTCCGGGTCGATGATCCCCGCGTCCCGCATCTCCTCCACGGCCTTGACCCCGCCGTGCAGGTAGGCGGCGTGCATCGCGCCGAGGTCCATGAAGATGTGCTTCTGCATGGACATCAGCATCGACGAGAACCAGCGCAGCTCCGGGATCGTGCCGAGGTCGAGCATGCCGGCGGCGAACGCGGGCGCGCCGATGTTCGCGAATCCCATCCACCGCAACGAGTCCGGGTGCGTCAGGTACAGCTTCGCGTAGAAGTCGTAGACGGCGAAGATCACCGCGCGGTTGGCCTCGGCGCTGCGCTGCGGGTCCCACTCGGACAGCGCGACACCGGCGTCCTCGGCGGCGCGGACGATCCAGTACTGCCACAGCAACGCCCTGAACCTGTCCGGCGTGATGCCCTTGGTGCGATGGCGGTTCAGCGCGGCCTCGAGCACGGCTCGGTCGTAGGGCAGGTCGGGGTGCACCCCACCCCGCTCCTCACCGTTCCCGTTGGACAGCGGCAGATCCAGGTAGTCCACCGTGTCCGCCTTGGTGGCGCCCATGCTGGTGAGCACGAGCGCCGCCACAACCATGAGCACGCGCATGAATGCGAATGGTAGTCGGATCAAGCAGGCTTTCCGTTCACAGTGGTGCCGGGAAAAGTGATGTCTTGCGCGTTCGTTATCTTCTTGGCGCCCTTGGAGATCGAGGTGAACTTCGAATTCGACACGATGACGTTGGTCACTTTGGACGCCGATAGGCCATCAATCTCAACGGCGTACTCCTTTGAGCCCGCGACGGTGAGCCGTTCGAACGTCATGTTCCGCACGACCGGGTTCACGACCGGGCCTGAGTTGCCGGAACCGCTGTAGTTCAACGTGATGAAGACCGGCGACTTGGTCAACTTGTTCGCCGTGATGTCGCGGAAGTGGATGTTCTCGATGGTGCCGCCGCGGTACTTGCTGGTCTTGATGAAGGCCACATACCACAGCTGATCCGAGTTGTTCGCCGGGTTGACCGCGCAGTTGCGCGCGTAGATGTTGCGGGCGCCACCGGACGCCTCACTGCCGATGCAGATCGCACCCCGGTTCGAGAAGACGAACTTGTTGTTCTCGATGACGATGTTCTGCGATGCCATGTTCACGCGCCGGCCGTCGACGTCGCGGCCGGACTTGATCGCGATGCAGTCGTCGCCGGTGTTGAACGTCGAATCCTTGATGTGCACGTCGGTGCAGCACTCCGGGTCCACACCGTCGTTGTTCCCACCACCGCCTCGACTGTTGATCGTGACGCCCTCGACGGTGATGTTGCGCGACTTCACCGGGTGCACGCTCCACATCGGCGGGCGTTCGATCGTGATGCCGCTGATCAGGATGTTCTCGCAGGACACGAACTGGATCAGGTTCGGGCGCAGCTTGTGGCCGTCGCCGAGCTTGCGCTGCGCGACCGGAGTGCCGTCCGCGCCCCACTTCTGCAGCTGCGACCAGTCGGAACCGCCGCTGCCCCACGGCTTCCAGGTCTGCCCCTGGCCGTCGAGGGTGCCGCCGCCGGTGATCGCGATGTTCGTGGCCTTGTTCGCGTAGACGAACGCCTGGTGGTTCAGGCACTCGATGCCCTGCCACCGGGTCTCGACGACGGGCAGGTACTTCTTGGGGTCGGTGCTGAAGAGGAGCTTGGCGCCCTTGTCGACGAAGAGGTTCACGTTGCTGAGCAAGGTGATGCCGCCGGTGACGAACGTGCCGCCCTTGGCCGTCACGCGTCCGCCACCCGCCGCGTTCGCCGCTTCGACCGCCTTCTTGAACGCGGCGGTGTTGTCGGTCTTGCCGTCCGCCTTGCCGCCGTACGCGGTGACGTCGAAGTCGCGCGCGGGGAACACCGGTGGCTTGATGCGGGCGAGGATGGCGTCCACGTCGTCCCACGGGTCCGCGCTCGCCGCGCTCGCTGTGCCGTGGACGAGCATTCCCGCCGCCACCAGTCCGGACACCTTGAAGAAGGTTCGCCGGGAACCAGTCATGTCAGCCTCCACTGCAAACGTTTTCAGCGGCGGCTCGGTCGTCAGCGTATACGGTCTGCGCGTGGCTCCCAAGGATTCGTTCATCGCCGCTGTTCGGACCGGGTTGCAGGAGTTGGCGGACCCGGTGAAAGCGCCGGAGATGCAGGCGTACATGAAGTCCGACATGCCGTTCGCCGGCGTGCCGAAGCCGGGACGGGTGACCCTGCTGAAGTCGTTGCCCCGCCTGGAGTCCCGCGACGAGTGGCTAGATGTCGTGCGGACGCTCTGGCGGGAGGCGACGTATCGCGAGGAGCGGTACGTGGCGCTGTCGCTGAGCGGGGACCGTCGCTTCCAGGACGTGTCGCTGATGCCGTGGTTCGACGAGATGATCGTGACCGGCGCGTGGTGGGACTACGTGGACGAGATCGCGTCACGGCTGATCGGCCCGCTGCTGCGGTCCTCGCCCGAGGTGATCCGGCCGCAGATGCTCAAGTGGTCGACCGACGAGGACAGGTGGCGGCGGCGGACGTCGATCATCTGCCAGCTCGGGTCGAAGGACGCGACCGACGTCGAGCTGCTCACGGCGTGCATCGACGCGAACGTGGACGACCGCGACTTCTTCCTGCGCAAGGGGATCGGGTGGGCGCTGCGGCAGTTCGCGAAGACCGAGCCGGGGTGGGTGCGGTCGTTCGTGGAGGCGCGGCCGGGGCTGTCGCCGCTCTCACGGCGTGAGGCGTTGAAGCACCTCTAGGGTTGATCACCACTGGACGTGTTGTGGGGACGACGTCGTTCTACGAGGTGGTGCCGGAGCATCGCGGGCTGGTGATCGGCTACACGATCGTCGGCCGCGAGTGACACGGCACGGCGATCAACCCCGAGGCCAGGCTCCTGTTGCTGTCCGAGGCGTTCGACGTGCGCGGCTGACTAGCCGTGTTTCGCGCGGCCCGAGTAGGTGAGCGGGAACACCAGCTCGGCGCACGCGTTCGGCACGTCCTTCGCGACCTGGACCTTCATGGTGACCTCGACCGCGCCTCCGGCCGGGATCTCCACGATGTCGGTGAGCGGCACGACCGTCAGCACTCCAGCAGGGCACCCCTCGACGCGCTGCTGGGTGGCGTCGAGTGGCTGGCCGGGGATCGCGGACAGGCTCTCGACGATGATGTCGACCGGGTTCGGGTTGGACAGCCGCACCTTGCGCTCGCCCTCGGCACCCGGACGGAGCTCCACCGCGGCGCCGGAGATGTCGTTGATCTCGAACGGCTTGAGCTGCTGCATGTCCGACTCGCCGCTGCTCACGGAATACGCCATGGCGGGCAACTGCTGTTCGGGCCACGTGAGGTGCATGGCCGCCACGACGGCCGCGCCGACCATGAGAATCGTCAACGACACGGCGATCTCAAGGCGCGGACCCAGACTACGCATGGCGCAACTCTCCAGAGTTGTTGCTCCAGGCGGTGGGTTCGCCTCTAGCTCCCCACCGGACCGGCGACCAACTCGCCCGGTGGTTCATCGCTTCGCCCCTCGGCCCTAGCGGGCCGCGTCGACAATCTTGGAGAAGCTTCACGTACTGCGCAAGCGTCTGACGGGCGCCGATTTCCCTGTGTAATGAGGGACTTTTGGCACCTTGACAGCTACGCAGGGCTACCACCTGCTGGTTTGATCCCAAATCCCGATCTCCGGGACTCAGCCGATCGAGCGAATTATCAGTTACAAATCTTTCCGGCCGACTCGGCCTGGACCGACCACGAGCCGACAACGGCCTTCACGAGAACGTTGACCTTACCGGGTGCAGTTGCGGTGGTACCGGCGGTCACCACGTCCGGGTTGGGCGGGTAGTTGTTGTTGCCGTTGGCGAAGTAAACGGAGTACGTGACGGGTCCGCCGGCGGCAGTCCACCGCACCGTCGTGCCGGTGCAGGTGATCGGTGTGACCGCGCCGAGCTGTCCGGCCTTCGCGGGGGCGTTGCCCTGGCGGGAGGTCGTCCAGGCCGCGGAGGCGGGCTGTGCCGCGATCAGGCACAGCACCGCCGTTCCCACGATGACCGCCCGCATCACGCGCTCGCGATCGTGACGGTCACCGGCACGGCGAAGTCCGCGCCCTGACACGCGTTGGCGGCGTTCGCGATCATCGCGACCGAGTTCGGCATGGTGATCGTGACGGTGCCTCCGGCGGCGATCGCGGTGCCCGGAGCCTGCGCGGTGAAGCTCACCGTGCTCGCCGGGCACGAGCCCACGGCGGGAACGGGGCCGTTCGGTGCGACCGAGGCGACGACGACCGGGTAGGGGTTGGGGTTCTGCACGGTGACGACCGCGGTGCCGATGGCCGTGCCGGTCGGGTAGAGCAGACCGGTGGTGACGGCGCCGCCCGACACCACAGGAGCCTGGGCGGTGCCCGCCTTGGTGGTGGCACTGCCGTTGCCGGAGCTCGTCCACGCCGCGTAGGCGACCCCCGAGCCCAGCGCGGCCGTCATGACCGCGAAGACGATGACGCCTCGGCGGACGTACCGCCGGCGGGCGAGTTCCTTGAAGCTGATCATGGCTTGATCGCCGTTCCCGAGTAGGTGAGGGGGAAGGTGAGGTTTCTGCAGGCGTTGGGGGCCGACGCGGCCATCCGGACGGTCAGCGGCACGTCGGCGGAAGCGTTCTTGGCGATGACGAACGGCACGGAGAGCGGATCGACGGTCACGGCGTTCGCGGGGCACGAGGTGGACGGCCGCCCCACCGAAGTGGTCAGGCCGGTGACCTTGATGTCCTGGTTGTTGGGGTTGGTGACCCGGACCTTCCGGGTCACCGTCCCACCGGGGACCAACCCCGTCGCGGTGCCGACGTCCGCGATCGTGAACGCCTTGGCCGGGTTGTCCGCCGCGCTGGACGTCGGCGAGAGGACCAGCAACGTGGCGAGCACGATCAGGGCGCGGCGCATGACTCAGGCTGCCGACTCGAGCGTGGCGGTCAGGGGCATCGAGAAGGACTGGCTCTTGCACTCGTCGGTCGCGCCGGCGCTCATGGTCGCCTGCAGCGTGTACGTGCCGGACTGGCCGGCGGCGATCGTGCCCGCCGGGTTCGTGACGGCGGGGCTGGTGACGGTGCCGGCGGCGCACCCGTTGACCAGGGCCGAGGAGCCTGCGGAGATTCCGGTGACGCGAACCGGGTAGCTGTTCGGGTTGTTGATCGTGACCTGGTAGCTGACGGTGTGGCCGGGGTAGAGGCCGCCCGCGCCGTCGACCGCGCTGATGGTCGAGTTGGCGCTCGTCGTAGATCCGACCGAACCGGAGCCGGAGCCGGTGCTCGACCAAGCGGCGTAGGCGACGCCCCCGCCGATGGCGACGACTGCGACTGCTGCGATGACTGCGGTGCGCTTGCGCATTTCGTTCTCCCTGGGTCGTGCTCGGTGGGTACGGCGCCCAGTTTGAAGAACGTTCAATCACTACACAGCGTGCACAAGACCCCAGAAGAAGGACCCGCCCGGCACTGTTGTCAACCGGCATGGATCGGTTACTCGCGTACGCGGGCTAGAGGTCAGCGCGTTGCTTGCGCGAAAAAACCCAAGATCTTCGAAGAATCTCGGGTCTCACCGAGTGTAACAGATCGGGTGTCCGAAGAGATATGCACACTATTTGTCGCTACGTCTGTATCAGACTGCGCCCGTCACGCGTGGAAACCGCAAGAAGCAACAAAAACGGCGGCCACGACGAATTACCCGTCATGACCGCCGTCGTCGAGAACTCACGCGCGGAGAGCAGCCCCGAGGCGTTCTCCGGCGGCTGCGACGGCCGCGTCACGGGCCGACGTCGCCTCCTCCACCGTCAGCGTGCGGTCCGGCGCGCGGAACCGCAGGGAGTACGCGAGCGACTTCTTGCCCTCACCCACCTGCTCGCCCGTGTACACGTCGAACAGGCGGATGTCCTCCAGCAGCTCGCCCGCGGAACCGCCGAGAACCTCCGACACCGACTGCACCGGCACGGAGGCGTCCACGACGAGCGCCACGTCCAGCAGCACCGGCGGGTACGGCGACACCATCGGGGCAGGGCGGTGGTCCTCCAGCGGCAGCGCGTCGAGGTCGAGCTCGAACGCCACGGTCCGCTTGGGCAGGCCCAGCGCCTCGACCACCTTCGGGTGCAGCTCGCCCGCGTGGCCCACCGGCCAGTCGCCGACGCGCAGTTCCGCACAACGACCGGGGTGCCACGGCAGCAGGTCCGACGCCACGACCCGCAGCGTCACCCCGTACGCGGCACCGACCCGGCGAGCTGCCTCCACGGCGTCCGACCAGGTGGCCATGCGGCCCTTGCCCCACCAGCCGGCCAGCTCGCGGTGGCCCGTGAGGACACCCGCGACGTGCAGCGGCTGCTGCGGCAGCGCGGCCTGCAGCGAGGCCACCTCGGCCTCGGTGGGACGGCGGTCGACACCCAGCGACGGCACCGGAACCTGTTGCGCGCGCGGCAAAGTCACCTGCGCGACGTTGTACAGCGCGACATCGCGAGCACCGCGGGCCAGGTTGCGCTGCAACGTCTCCAGCAGACCCGGCAGCAGCGTCGTCGCGAGGACGTTCTTGTCCGCCTCCAACGGGTTCAGCACGCCGACGGTGTTGCGGCGGATGTCGTCCGCCGCCAGACCGAAGGCGTCGAACACCGACGGGTCGATGAACGGGAACGGCTTGACCTCGACGAAACCGTCCTCGGCCAGCGTGCGCCACACCGTGCGGCGACGGCGCTGCTGCTCGGTCAGGCCACGCCCGGCGGGAGCGGGCGGCAGCGTCGAGGGAATCGTGTCGTAGCCCTCGAGACGCAGCACCTCCTCCACCAGGTCGGCGGGCTGCACGAGGTCGGCGCGCCACGTCGGCGGCACGGCCGTGACGATCGTCTGACCGTCGTCGGACGTGGTCACCGAGACCTGGCACCCGATCTGGCCCAGACGACGGGCCGTGACACCCCGCGCGTAGGGGACGCCCGCGACGCGGTCCGGCAGGTCGATCGGCATCGACACCGGCTCGGGCAGCGCGGGCACACCGACGTCGGTGCGGCCCGGCTTGATCTGGCCCTCGGCGTAGTGGTTGAGCAGCTTGGCCGCCCGTTCCAGCGCCACCGGAGCCAACGCCGGGTCGACCGTGCGCTCGAAGCGCTTGGCGGCCTCGGACGGCAGCTTGTGGCGGCGGACCGTGCGCGCGATGGACGCCGGGTCCCAGTTCGCGGCCTCCAGCAGGATGTCCGAGGACGAGTCCTGGACCTCCGTGGACGCGCCACCCATGACACCGGCCAGCGAGATCACGCCGGAGTCGTCGGCGATCACGATGTCGTCGGGGTCCAGAGCGCGCACCGAGCCGTCCAGCGTCGTGAGCTTCTCGCCGGCGACAGCGCGCCGGACCTTCAAAGCACCCTGGATCGAGGCCGCGTCGAACGCGTGCAGCGGCTGGCCGAGCTCGAGCATCACGTAGTTCGTGATGTCGACCGGCAGCGAGATCGAGCGGATGCCCGCGAGCATCAGGCGGCGGCGCATCCACCACGGCGTGGGCACCGTGGGATCGACACCGGTGACGCGACGTGCCACGAACCGCGAGCAGCCGGTGCGGTCCTCGATGTGGACCGGCCACACCTCGCCCTCGGCCTCGGGGATCTCGACGACACCGGGGTCGCCGAACGGCACGTCGAGCGCACAGGCGATCTCGCGGGCCAGGCCGCGGACCGAGAACGCGTAGCCGCGGTCCGGGGTCGGCGCGAGCTCGATGACCGTGTCGGTGAGACCGAGCAGTTCCAGCGCGTCGTCGCCGGGCTGCGAGGTGCCGGTGGGCAGCACGAGGATGCTGGAGTGGTCGTCGCCGATCCCGAGCTCGTCGGAGGCGCAGATCATGCCCTGCGACACGCGGCCGTACGTCTTGCGCTCGGCGATCTCGAAGCCACCGGGCAGCACGGCACCGGGCAGCGCGACGACGACCGAGTCGCCCTCGACGAAGTTCGTGGCGCCGCAGATGATGTTGTTGACCTGCTCCGGGCCGACCTCGACCTGGCAGTAGCGGATCGGCTTCTTGAACTCGGTGAGCTCCTCGATGGCGACGACGCGACCGGCGACGATCGGGCCGGTCACGGGACCGAGCGGGCTCACCTCCTCGACCTCGATGCCGATGCGGGTGAACGCGTCGGCGAGCTCGTCGGGTGTGGGGACTTCGTCGAAACCGAGGTGTTCGACCAGCCAGCTGACCGGAATGCGCACCGGATCAGGCCTCCGTTCCGAATGGCTGGGTGAAGCGGATGTCGCCCTCGACCATGTCGCGCATGTCGGGAAGGCCGTTGCGGAACTGCAGGGTGCGCTCGAGGCCCATGCCGAACGCGAAGCCGGAGTAGACGTCCGGGTCGACGCCGGTGGCGCGCAGGACGTTGGGGTTGACCATGCCGCAGCCGCCCCACTCGACCCAGCCGGCGCCGCCCTTCTTCTCCGGGAACCACACGTCGACCTCGGCCGACGGCTCGGTGAAGGGGAAGAAGCTCGGCCGCAGACGGGTCTTCGAGTCCTCGCCGAACATGGCGCGCGCGAAGGCGTCCAGGGTGCCCTTGAGGTGGCCCATGGTCAGGCCCTTGTCGACCGCGAGACCCTCGACCTGGTGGAACACCGGGGTGTGCGTCGCGTCGAGCTCGTCGGTGCGGAACGTGCGGCCGGGGCACACGACGTACACCGGCGGCTCGCGGTCCAGCAGCGTGCGGGCCTGCACCGGCGAGGTGTGCGTGCGCAGGACCAGCGCGGAGTCGGCGGGCGCGATGTAGAACGTGTCCTGCATCGAGCGGGCCGGGTGGTCCTTGCCGAAGTTCAGCGCGTCGAAGTTGAACCACTCGGTCTCGAGCTCGGGCCCCTCGGCGATCTCGTAGCCCATGGCCACGAAGACGTCGCCGATGCGCTCGGCGAGGGTGGTGATCGGGTGGCGCGCGCCGCGGGGGAAACGGTCCCAGGGCAGCGTGACGTCGACGGACTCGTCGCGCAGCACCCGCTCGTCGCGTTCGACCTGGAGCACGGCGTGGCGCTCGTCGAACGCGGTCTTGATCGCGGACTGCGCCTCGTTCACCCGCTTGCCGGCCTCGGCCTTCGCCTTGGGCGGCAGTGCACCGATCTCACGGCGGGCCAGCAGCACGGGCGACCGGTCACCCAGGTGGCCCGGCTTGACCGCCGCCAGGGCCTCGAGGTCGGCAGCTCCGGCGAACGCCTCGCGCGCCTTCTGCACGGCCGCGTCGAGGTTCTCGGCCGACAGCGCCGCGACCTCCTTGGGGTCGTACGGGTCGTTGGCTCCGGACATGGTTGGACAACAGCTCCCAGTCTTAATTCCACCCGCGGACATCAGGTACTCAGCAGACCGATCCTAGTGGGTGCGCTCTTGACCGCTCCCGGACGTTCCATTAAAGGGCGGCACCGGCCCCTCGCCGATCTCTAGGATGGCGGCATCATGTCGCACACTTTCCGCGTCGACCTGCGCGGCATCATCGACCTGCTCAGCCATCACCTCTACAGCAGCCCGCGCGTCTACGTGCGGGAACTGCTGCAGAACGCCGTCGACGCGATCACGGCGCGGCGTGAGCTCGACCCGTCGTGCCCCGCCGAGGTGACGATCACCTGCGGCTCGGAGCTCAGGATCACCGACACCGGTGTGGGGCTCACCGAGGACGAGGTGCACGAACTGTTGTCGACGCTCGGCCGCACCTCGAAGCGCGATGAGCTGGGGTTCGCCCGCGAAGGGTTCCTCGGGCAGTTCGGCGTCGGCATGCTGTCGTGCTTCCTCGTGGCTTCTTCGGTGACGGTCATCACCCGGTCCGCTCGCGGTGGTTCCGGGGTGCGCTGGGAAGCGGATTCCTCCGGCAACTACACGGTTTCCGTCGTGGAGGGTGAGGTGCCGATCGGGACGACGGTCGTGCTCGCGGCCTCGCACGGCAACGAACACTGGCTCGAGGCGGACGTCGTGCGGCCGTTGGTCAGCGACTACGGCGATCTGCTCCCCGCCGTCGTGACGCTGGACGGCACGGCTGTCACGCGGGGCGAGCGGCCGTGGGACGACGAGGACGCGGACCTCTCGGCGTACTGCGAGCAGATCTTCGGGTTCACGCCGTTCGAGGCGATCCCGATCGAGGTCGAGGCCGCGGGACTCACCGGCATCGCGTTCGTCCTGCCGGAGGGCGTGCATCCCGGGACGCGGCAGACGCACCGGGTCTACCTGAAGCGGATGCTGGTCGGCGACAACGTCGAGGGCCTGCTGCCGGACTGGGCGTACTTCGTGCGGTGCGTGGTCGACGCTTCCGCGATCCGGCCGACGGCGTCGCGCGAGTCGCTGTACCAGGACGAGACGCTGCTGGCGGTGCGCGAGGAGCTGGGCGAGCAGATCCGCGACTGGCTGATCAGGCTGGACGCGATCGAACCGCGCCGCGCCAGTGAGCTGCTGGCCGCGCACCACCTGGGCATCAAGTCGCTGGCGCGGTCCGACGACGAGATGCTGCGGCTGGTCGAGCGCTGGCTGCCGTTCGAGACGACGGACGGGCCGCTCCCGTTGCGGCAGTTCAGGCGCAAGCACGGCGCGATCCTCTACATCCCCGACGTCGACGAGTTCCACCAGCTGGCACCGGTCGCGGCCGCCCAGGGGCTGGGGCTCGTGAACGCCGGCTACGCCTACGACCTGGAGCTGCTGAACCGGCTGAGCGCGTTGGACGGTCCGTCCATCGCACGCCGGGTCGCTCCGTCGGAATTGCTGGCGGCGCTGGCCGATCCGGAGCCGGACATCGAGACGGCGTTGCGGCTGCGGCTGTCCGAGGGCGCGGCGGCGCTGGAGCGGCACGACTGCGACGCGGTGATCCGCGACTTCGACCCGGTCTCGTTGCCGGCATTGCTGATCAGCAACGCGGAGCAGCAGCGCAAGCTCGACACCGAGCAGACCGCCGAGGAGGTCTCGGACCCGTTGTGGGCGGAGCTGCTGGGACAGCTGACCGCGGACTCGGGTTCGGCACGACCGGAGCAGCTGGTGCTGAACTGCCGCAACCCGCTCGTGCAGCGGCTGGCACGGCTGAACGACCCCGCTCTGGTCGAGCTGACGCTCGAGTCTCTTTACGTGCACGCCGTTCTGCAGGCTCGGCGAGCGATGCGACCGAAGGACACGGCGGCGCTCAACCGTTCGTTCCTGGAACTGCTGGACCGCGCCGTGGGGGGCAAGTGATGAGCGACTTCACCAACGAGGACGCCGAAAGAGCGTTCGTCGAGGCGTACAACATGCCCACCGGCATGCCGAAGCACGAGGCGCTGGAACGTGCCGCGCGCATGTCCGACGCGCTGGGGCACCTGCCGCTCGGGGTGTCGTGCCGGATCGCGTTGCTGGACTCGGCCTACTACCTGTCGCGCTACGACCTGATGCTCGCGCCGTTCGCCTGGGCGCTGACCGCGCAGGAGAAGGACCCGGAGTCGTTCGACGACAACGAGCGGCACCGGCTGGACTGGGCGCACAAGTGGATCGGCAGCGGGTTGCGGCGCGACCCCCGGTTCTCGCTGGAGCAGATGCAGTCGGTGATCCGGCAGCTCGCCGACCGCTACGGGCAGCGCGGGTACTCGGTGCAGCCGGTGCACGGGGCTCGCGCCGAGCACGCGTACCACGTCGGTGACATGACGGGCCTCGCCGAGCACCTCGGCAAGTACCTGGCCACCGAGCGCGGGCCGATGGCGGACTGCGCGGCCTGCGTGGTGGAGGAGCAGGTCTGGATGCTGGCCCGGCTGGGCCGGTTCCAGGAAGCCGCCACGCACGGCTGGGAGGGGTTGTCCGGCGACTCCGGCTGTTCCACGCAGCCGCAGGGCATCCTGACCGCGCTGCTGTGGCCATTGCTGGAGATCGGGGACGTCGAGCGGGCCGCCCACGCGCACACGACGGCGTACCGGTTGATCAAGGAAGACGACATCACGTCGTACGTGCACGAGCACATCCGGTTCTGCGCGTTGACGGGCAACGTCGCGCGGGGCGAGGAGATCCTGCGCCGGTCGCTGCACAAGGTCACCGCGACCCAGCTGCCCGCCGACGAGATGTCGTTCGCGCAGTCCGCTTCCGTTCTGCTGCAACGGATTCCCGCCGACACGGTGTTCGAGGTGCCTTCGGTGGGCACGCTGACCGCCGCCGCGTTGCTCGACCGGCTCACGGCGCGGGCGCTCGAGCTGGCCCAGGCGTTCGACGCGCGCAACGGGACGCCGGCGTGGGTAACGCGGGTGACGGAGGCGTTGCAGCGGGCCGACTACTCCCCCGTGCCGCTGGCGGTCCCTCCCGCGGCGGCCACCGAGGTGGTGGAGGAGCCCGTGGTGTTCGGCGATCCCGTGGAGATCGCCCAGGCCATGGTGACGCTGTACGAGCAGGGCGACTTCGTGAAGGCGCGGCGGATGCTCGACTCGCTGCCCGCCGACATGGACGCGTTGCTGCCGCCCGATCTCGCGGCGCACGCGGGCATCCGGCGGATGACGACGGGGCTCGTGCCGTTCGACACCGACGCGTTCGACTCGCTGCTCGCGGTGCTGCCGCACGATCTCGCGCTGCGGTACCGGGCGCGGATGGCGATCGGGCTCGAGGACGGCATGGAGACGGCCGAGCGGTGCCTGGCCGAGGCCGAGTCCGACTTCACGCGGGCGATCGCGGCGTTGACGCTGGCCGAACTGCTGGACGAGGCGCACTCGCACGAGCGGGCGTCGGAGATGATCGCACTCGCGTCCTCTTTGGACGTTCCGGAGCTGCGCGGCCGGGTCCTCGTCGAGGCGGCGGAACACCGTGCGCGGCAACAGGATCTCGAAGGCGCGTACGCGGACGTCGTGGCGGCGATGGCGGGCGAGCTGCCGGTGAGCGCGCGGTTCGAGGGCTACCGGCTGCGGTTGCGGCTGGAGACCCTGCTGCGCAAGGTGCCCGAAGCGCTGGCGACCGCACGGGAGTTCGTGGCGGCGTTCCCGCTGCCGGAAGCGTCCGAGGCGCGCTGGTACCAGGTGGCGTCGATCCAGGAACTGGACCAGGAAGCGGCCTGTCTTGCCGACCTGCGCGAGGCCGTGGCGGTCTCGCGCGTGCACCTGTCCCCCGGCCACACCGCGCACTTCTGCTTCGCGCTGAGCGGCGGGTACGTGCAGACGGACCGGTTCGTCGAGGCCGCCGAAGTGCTGGAGGAGTCGTTGCGGCTGCTCCAGGAAGGTCAGGAGGACCTGCGACTGCAGGTGGTGTTCCGGCTCGGGCAGGTGTGCCGCAGGCTGGGTGAGCTCCCCGCCGCCGAACGGTATCTGCGCGAGGCGGCGGAGCTGCTGCCGCCCGAGGAAGTGGGGCGCCGGGCGTTCCTGCTGGACGCGCTCGCCTCGGTGCAGGCCCGCGCGCACAAGCACGAGGAGGCCACCGCGTCGTGGCGGGCGGCCGCCGCGTTGTGGCAGCAGGAGGGCGACGTCTCGGAGGCGATCGGCTCACTGATCGAGCTGGCGTCCGCGTTGCCGGACGAGGAGGTCCGCGAGACCCGTGCGGCCGTCGACGAGGCCGAGGCGTTGCTGGCGTCGCTGGACGATCCGAGCGAGGTGGCGCGCAGGCAGGCGGAGATCGTCGCGATCCGCGCGTGGGTGCACGGGCAGGCCGGTGAGTTCGCGCTGGCGATGAAGCACTACCGCGACGCCGAGGCGCTGGTGGTGTCGCTGGGAGACGAGGGCTGGCGGGTGTTCATCGTGCTGCGGGCGGCGAACGTGCTGCTGGGGGCGGACGACGCCGAGGGCGCGGAGGCCGAGGCGCGCCGGGCGGCATCGCTGCTGCCCGACGACACCCAGGTCGGGAACGTGCTGTCGGTGCTCTCGGAGGCGTTGCGGCGCCAGAACAAGCCGTCCGGCACCGATCCGCTCGTGCGCGAACTGACCGCTCGGCTGGACTAGTCGCTGGGGTCCTTCGAGGTCGCCTTCTCGTAGGCGACCTCGAACGCCTCGTCCGCCGGCACCGCGATGTGCGGGACCACGCCGACGGCCTCCCAGTTCGTGCCGGAGATCGGGTTGATCGAACGGCCGTTGGGGACCGCGGACTTGAGGTGCGGGCCGACCCGGTAGCGGCTGCCGGGGTGGGCGCCTCCCCTCGTGGTCTCGCCGATGAGGGTGGCGCGCTTGGTCTGCTGGAGGTTGTAGCTCAGCTCCTCGGCGGCGGAGAACGTCCTGCTGCTGGTGAGGACGTAGATCGGCTTCTTGCCGCCGAACTTCGGGCCCGGCACGTGCGGCAGCGTCCAGTACTGCTCGGTCTTGTCCTGCGGGCGGTCGTAGATGTCGTTGAGGTGCAGGCGCTCGTCGAACAGGTAGCTGCAGATCAGCGCCACCGTGTTGGGGTCGCCGCCGACGTTGTCGCGCAGGTCGATGATCAGTGCGTCGGTGTGGGCGACGAGGTTCATGGCCGCGGTGATGGCGGGCGTCGCGATCTCGGCGTCGTGCAGCATGCGGAGTTTGAGCAGGCCGATGTTGCCCTCGAGGCGCTCGATCCTGGTGATGCCGAACGCGTCCTGCTCCGCTTCCTTCTGGTACGCCTCCTGGTCCCAGGCGAACTCCTGACCGTTGTCAGGGACCTCGGCCTCGCTGTGGAGCAGGCGAAGGTGCTTGTCGCCGTTGACCGACTGCAGGTCCTTCGTGACCCTGGTCGCGAACTCCTCGTCGTCCGTCGCGTCGGCGTAGGCACCCTCGGCCAGCCGGGTGCGCAACACGGTGATGATCTCGTTGGCCGTGTCCGGGAAGACGTAGTAGGAGGCTAGCTGGGAGCACAGGAGGTCGATCTCTGGTTCACGCACCGGCACACGATACGAGACGCACTGCGAACCGCGAGCGGATTTTCGGCGTGATTGCGTGTGTGCATCCCGACTGGCAGTTCGACCACATCGACCCGTTGTTGGCCAACCCGTTGAACGAGGTGTTGGCCGGCCTGCGCGCGCAGTGTCCTGTCGTGCATTCGACCAAGCATGGTGGGTTCACGGCGGCGCTCACCTACGACACGATCAAGCAGATCCTGGGCGACCACGGCACGTACAGCTCAGTCGACGGCATCGCGATCCCGCGGCTGACGATGACCGGGAAGCCTCCCATCGACTTCGACCCGCCGCTGCACACCATGTACCGCAAGATCCTGCAGCGGCACTTCACGCGCACGGCCGTGGCGCAGTACGACGACACGTTGCGGACGTTGGTCCGTCACCGGATCAAGGAGCTGGTGGCGAAGGGGGACGTCGACCTGGTGCCCTCGCTCGCGCACTACCTGCCGCCGGCCGCGATCGCGTTGATCCTGGGCATGCCGCCCGAGGACGGGTCGCTGTTCCTCGGGTGGGTGGACAGGCTTTTCCTGGCCGCGCGCACCGGGGAGCGGGAGGACGGCGACCTGGCGTTGCAGGAGTTCAAGGGCTACATCGCCGACCAGCTCGAACGGCAGCGCGCGGCGGGAGCGGACACGGTGGCGCTGGCGATCGCGGACGGGACCGTGGACGGACGGCCGCTGTCGCCGGAGGAGCAGATCGGGATGTTCGTGTTCCTGATCATCGCCGGGCACGAGACGACCGTGCACGGGCTCAGCGCGATGCTCTACTTCCTGCCGACCGTTGACGGGCTGCGCTCACGGGTTCTCGAGCAGCCGGAGTTGATCCCGCGGATGGTCGAGGAGTGCCTGCGGATCGAGTCGCCGGTGGTGGGGATCGCGCGGACCAAGTTGCCGGACGGCGGGCGGGTGCTGGCGGTGCTCAACGCGGCCAACCACGATCCGGCGGTGTTCGCGCGGCCGGCCGAGTTCAGCTGTGAGCGCGACCGCAATCCGCACCTGGCGTTCGGGTACGGCGTGCACCGGTGTGTGGGCGAGCATCTCGCGTTGCTGGAGATGCGGATCGTCGCCGAGGAGGTGCTGAGCCTGATGCCGGACTACCGGTTCGAACCCGGCTTCCGTCCACAGTGGAGCGGCGGGAAGATGACCCGGGGGATCGAGTCGCTTCCCGTTCAGCTGCGCTGATCCCGCGCCGAGGCGTAGAGGCAGACAGCGGCGGCCGTCGCGAGGTTGAGGCTCTCGGCGGCCCCGTACAGCGGCACCTTCAGCGAGGTGTCGAGGGAAGCCACCACGTCGTCGGGCAGACCGTGGGCCTCGCTGCCGAACACCCACGCGGTGGGCTGCTTCAGCTCACCCTTGACAGAGGCTTCGACGAGGTCGGTCTTCGCGTAGCCGTCGGCGGCGACGAGCTTGAGGCCCGCGGTGCGGCAGGCGGCGAAAACCTCTGCGGCGTCACGGGAACGCGCGATCGGCAGGTGGAAGAGCGAGCCCGTGGAGGCGCGCACGCACTTGCCGTTGTGCGGATCGACCGTGTCGCCCGCGAAGATCACCGCGTCGGCACCGGCCGCGTCCGCCACGCGCGTGACGGTGCCCGCGTTGCCGGGGTCCGACACGCCGTAGAGCACGGCGACGAGCCGCGGGGTGCCCTGCAGCGCCTGGTCGAGCGGCTGCGGCACGAGGTCGCAGACCGCGACGAGGCCCTGGGGCGTCACGGTTTCCGACAGCGACTCGGCGGCCTTGTCGGTGACCTCGGTGATCCGGACGCCTGATTCTTCGGCGGTCCGGAGCAGGTCGGCGTTGCGTTCCGCGGCCGTCGCGGTGAAGAAGAGCTCGTGCACCTCGCCGGACTTCCAGGCGAGTGCCTCACGCACGGCCTGGGCGCCCTCGACGAGGAAACGCCCCGCCTTGTCACGGCCCTGGCGACGCGTCAGGTGGCGCGCAGCAACGACCCGAGGCGTCCGTTCGGTGAACGGAGCTGCCTCGGGTCGGTGTCGGCGATCGTGCTGGCTCAGGCCTGGTCCCCGGCCGGAGCGTTCACGTCTGCGGGCAGGGCGCCGCGGGCGATCTCGACGAGAGCCGAGAAGGCGTTGGCGTCGTGCACGGCGAGGTCCGCGAGGATCTTGCGGTCGACCTCGACGCCACCCAGGCGAAGGCCCTGGATGAGACGGTTGTAGGTCATCCCGTTCGCGCGGGCGGCGGCGTTGATCCGCTGGATCCACAGCTTGCGGAAGTCGCCCTTGCGCGCACGCCTGTCGCGGTACGCGTAGTTGAGCGAGTGGAGCACCTGCTCCTTGGCCTTGCGGTACAGCCTCGAGCGCTGGCCGCGGTAACCGCTCGCCAGCTCAAGGGTGGTACGACGCTTCTTCTGGGCGTTTACAGCCCGCTTGACGCGTGCCACGGGTCCATCCTGTCGATCTCATGGGGAACGGAGTCGGGGCTCCGGTTCCCGAAATTAGCTAGGGGATACGAAGCGGGTCAGAGACCGAGCAGCTTCTTGATGCGCGGCGCGTCGTTCTCCGACACGACCGCGGTGCCGCTCATGCGACGCGTCACCTTGCTGGACTTCTTCTCCAGGATGTGGCGCTTGCCGGCCTTCTCCCGGAGGATCTTGCCGCTGCCGGTGACCTTGAAGCGCTTCGAGGTCCCGCTGTGCGTCTTGTTCTTCGGCATTTCCGTCCTCGTCTCGTGCTACCCACCGGGTCGGGGGCGGGGCAATGCGTTCTACTCGGCGGCTTCGGCGGCGTCGTCACCTTCGACGGCGTCGTCCTGGTCCTGCTTGGCCGAACGCGGCTTGATGTTCTTGTGCGGCGCCAACACCATGATCATGTTGCGGCCGTCCTGCTTCGGGTTGGACTCCACGAAGCCGAGCTCCGCGACGTCCTCCGCCAACTTCTGCAGCAACCGGTAGCCGAGCTCGGGGCGCGACTGCTCTCGACCGCGGAACATGATGGTCACCTTGACCTTGTTCCCGTGCGAGAGGAAGCGGGCCACGTGGCCCTTCTTCGTCTGGTAGTCGTGCGGGTCGATCTTCGGCCGGAGCTTCTGCTCCTTGATCACAGTCAGCTGCTGGTTCCGACGAGACTCGCGAGCCTTCTGCGCCGTCTCGTACTTGAACTTGCCGTAGTCCATGAGCTTGCAGACCGGCGGTCGAGCCTGCGCGGCGACCTCGACGAGGTCCAGATCCGCTTCCTGCGCGAGTCGGAGCGCGTCCTCGATGCGAACGATCCCGACCTGCTCGCCGTTCGGCCCGACCAGTCGGACCTCAGGCACGCGGATGCGGTCATTGATGCGCGGCTCGGTGCTCACAGGAGCACCTCGGTTCGAGGGACTTGTCATTCACGTCCTTTAAGACTCGTTTGCGCCAAAGACAAGAGCCCCGTCGTCGATGTCGACGACAGGGCCCGCTTCCGACCGATCACAAACCTGCCTGCTCGGACGCCCGTGCGCCCTGACTGCCAGGATGACCGGACCCGGCCACCTCAAGAAGCGGTGATCGCGGGTGGGAGCGGGGCTCCACTTGCCGCTCTCGCACTAACGAGAGCTGGTCGCGTCCGAAATAGTAGCAGACGCCCTTGTCAACCCCCGAATCGCGGCCCTGTGACGTCGGCTTGCTTGAATGTCGGGGTGACCGATCCGCTTGAAGACAGTGTCCGTGACCTGGGTGATGTTCCCAGCATCGAGGTGATCAGCCGGGCGGCCGTGATGCTGTTGTCCGCCTCCGCCGAACGCCTCGGCCTCGCCGACCCGGACCCCGACGACTCGCCGCGCCGCGACCTGGACGAAGCCCGCCGCCTGATCACGGCCCTGGCCGGCCTGATCACCGCCTCCGGCGAGTACCTCGGCCCGCACGCCGCGCCCCTGAAGGACGGCCTGCAGTCCGTGCAGCGCGCGTTCCGCGAGGCCTCCGCGGTGCCGGACGAGCCCGGCCAGGGTCCCGGCGAGAAGTACACCGGCCCGGTCTACTGATCCGCTCTGACGACGACGGGCTCCCACGGCTCGGCCCTGATCTGGAACACCGCGCTGGCCCGCTGGCCGCTGGCCGCCCTGAACGTGATGGCGCTGCCGTTGTACAGCGGGCCGAGCGCGAGGTGCTCGGCCGGGGGCTCGTCGTACTGGGAGAGACCGAGGACGCGTGAGCCCGGCACCACGGACACCGTGAGCTGCTCGATGACCGCGGGCCCGCCGAAGTAGCTGAGCCGGAACTCGTCGGGCGCGCCGGGCGTGATCGCGAACGTCGGCATGCCCCGCCTCATGCGTTCCGCGTTGAGGCTCTCCGTCAGGTCGTTGACCTGTTGCGTCGCCTGCTGGGCCGTGCGCTGCGCCTCGTCCGCGAGCATCCTCGACGCTTCCGCCGCCTCCTGGGCCTGCGCGGCGGCCTGCTTGGTGTCTTCCGCGACCTTCTTGGCTTCTTCCAGAGCCGTCTTGGCCTGCAGCGCGCTCGTCGCGGCCTGTTCGACGGCCCTGCGCGCGGCCTGCGCCTCCGCCTCGGACCTCCCGGCGGCCTCCTCGGACTTCCTGGCGGCCTCCTGGGCGTTCTTCGCATCCTTGGCCTGCCACAACGCGATCGCCGTGGCGCACATGGCGACGACCGCCGCGATCACCGAGAGCGCGATCATGCCCGCACTCCCAGCGCCGCGAGCTGCCTCTTGGCCAGCTCTTCGATGACGTCGAGGTCGCCCGTCCGCCAGCCAACCGCGGGGTCCTGGTCGAACTTGGCGAGTTCCTTCGGCTTCAGGCTGGTAAGCGCTCTCAGGGCGAGCAGGTCGGGCTTGTTCCGCAGCTTCGCGGTGTTGGCGGCCTTGCGCGCGTAGTTGAGCCTGACCGGCAGCCACGTGATCAACAGGAACAGGACCGGAATCGTGATGATGGCCACCTGAAGCCAGAACGCGGTGTCCTGCACCACACCGATCTGGGTGTTGCCGACCCCGATGAGCGTCTCCCCGGCCTTGCTGCCGTTGCCCAGTGCCCCGGACAGGTCGTCGCCCACGAACGGAACGCCCCGGGCCTTGCTGGCCGCGTTGGTGAAGACGTCGCGGATGTCGCCGCCCGCGTTGACCAGGCCATCGCCGGGAGCTCTCAGTTCGAGAACCCAGTCGTGGGCGGTGGTGGCCACCCAGAGCCAGGTGGCCACCCAGGCCACGGCGAGGAGGTCGGCGATCAGCTGACGCGTGAGCCTGGCGGGTCGGTCCGCGTACCACTTCATGACGTGGATGCTGTCACGTGACCCATCAGTCGTCGATGATCACGTCGGCTGCGGGACGAGAGAGAAGAAAGTGCTTCGCCGGCCAATGGAAAACGGCAACGACAACGAGATCTGCACGCCTAGGCCTTCACGATGAGCCGCGCCCAGTGCTCGCCCGTCTGCTGCCCTATCCAGCCGCCGTACAGCAGCGCCCACCGCCGGCTCGGCTCGCCCCAGAACTCGTTGACCCTGGCGACCGCCTCCTGCCTGGTGAGACCTTCCCGTCCGAGCGCTTCCGCGGTCTCGGCCATCGCCTTCTCCTGCTCGTCGCCGGACGCGTACAGGAAGTCGGTCTCCTCGCTGCTCAGCACCATCAACGGCTGACCGTCGTTCTCGAACTCCCGCAGATACGGAACTCCGGGCCGCTCAACCCAGAACGTCACCTTCGTCGTCACCGGAATGACGTTGTCGTACGGCTCGGAGATGGAGAACAACGCGGTGACAGGGCGGTTCGCTACTCGCAGGCACGCCCGCGCGTAGGCCATCGACACGCCCAGCAACTCGGCCAGGTCGTCCATCCCCGGAATCCCCCAGCCGTTGACCCGCGCCTCGTACCCCAGCAGGTCGTCGCCGGGCCCGTCCCTGCAGTAGCCCTCGAACATCGACCGCAGCAGGTAGGCGCCCGACGGGTGCTCGATCCATCCATTCGCGACGATCGCGGCGAGCGAATCCGGCAGGACGACGGCACCGGGCCTGATCGCGTGCAGCGCCGCCCGCATCCGGAAGTTGGCCTTCTCCGAGATCACCGGGGCCTCCAACCCGCTGATGGCGTGCCTCCCGAGTGGAGGGCACGCCATCAGCAAAGCACTCGGCGATCGCGGTCCGCGCGCCGAATTCCGGTCAGCAGACCATTAGGCCAGCTCAGTCGACGACGGCCAGCGCGTCGATCTCCACCAGCAGACCGGCCGGGAGTCCGACGTAGACGGTCGTGCGGGCGGGCGCGGGCTCGGTCACGAACTCGCCGTAGACCTCGTTCAGCTCAGCGAAGTGCGAGGTGTCGGTGAGGTAGACGCGGATCATCACCACGTCGTCGATGGACGCGCCGCCGGCGGCCAGCACCGCGTGGAGGTTCGCGAACGTCTGGCGCGTCTGCTCGGCGACGGTGGTGCCGACGATCTCGCCCGACTTCGGGTCGAACGCGACCTGGCCGGCCACCTGCAGGATGTTGCCCTTGCGCACACCCTGCGAGAACTTCGCCACCGGCTGCGGCGCGTCGGCGGTCTTGATCTCAACCTTGGACAACGTGTTTCCCCTTATCTTGGAACGTAACCGCACTCGAGTGACGCGGCTTCCGCGGTGGCCAGCAGGTCGGGAAGGTGGGCGAGCAGCCCGTCGAAGTCGAGCAGCACCTTGGGAACCGACATCGACACGGCCGCGAGCACCTCACCCCGCGCGCCCTTGATCGGCGCGCCGATGCAGTGGATGAAGTCCTCGTGCTCGGCGTTGTCGACGGCGTATCCGTTGGCGCGCACCCGTTCCAGCTCGGCCATGTACGCGGTCGGGCCGATGATGGTGTTCGCCGTCAGCCTCGGGAACTCCATCGTCGCCAGCACCTTCTGCAACGCCGCGGCGGGCAGGTCGGCCAGCAGGATCTTCGCCACGGCCGTGCAGTGCAACGGTGCCCGGCGGCCGATGCGCGAGTACATGCGCATCTGGTGCCGTGACTCGTACTTGTCGATGTAGATCACCTCACCGTCCTCGTAGGACGCGAGGTGGACGGTGTGGCCCAGGCGGGCGTTGAGGTCGCGCAACGCGGGCTCGGCGGCACGCCGGACGTCGCGTTCCTCGAGGGCGAGGTTGGCGAGGTCGAACAACGCCGTGCCGAGACGGTAGTGGTGCACGCCGTCGCGCTGCACGAACCGGTGCGACTCCAGCGTGCGCAACAACCGCAGCGTCGTCGACTTGTGCACACCGATCACGCCGGACAGTTCGTCCAGCGTCTTCGGGCCCGTCGCGAGCTGGCTCACCAGCGTGAGCGCGCGGTCGAGGCTCTGGCTCATTCACACCTCCAGGCGGGCGGACGCCCAGGTCTGCGGGTCGGCGTGCAGCAGCGGTTCTGTCACGTCGTCCGGCAAAGGATCTCCGACGTCCTCGGCGGTGAGCAAAGCGGAGGCCGCCTGCAGGTGCCCCGCACGCAGCCGGACCGAGGGCGACTCCCCCGCCAAGGTAGCCGCGAGGAACCCCGCCGCGAACGCGTCACCGGCGCCGACCGGCTCCACGACCTCGACTTTCAGCGCCGGTTCGAAGTGCGACGAACCGCTTTCCAGCAGCGTCGCCCCCTCCGCGCCCTGCTTCACGACCAGCGCGGACGGCCCGGGCAGGAGCTTGCGCAGCCTGGCCGGATCGCCGGTCCCCCACACCAGTTCCGCCTCGTCGGAGCCCGCCAGCACCACGTCGGCCATGTCCGCGAGTTCCCGCAGCACGCGCGGGTCGCGATCGGCCCACAGCGCGGGCCGCCAGTTCAGGTCGAACGAGATCTTGAACCCGTGCCGCGGCCTGCGCAGCAGCTCTCGCATCATCGCGAGGCACGAATCAGACAAAGCGGCGGTGATTCCGCTGAGATGCACCAGCTTCACCTCGCCGAGGCCGAGCCGGTCGATCATCTCCAGGCCCATGCCGGACGCCGCCGAGCCGCGCCGGTAGTAGCGCACCGGGCTGCCCTCCGGTGAGGCCTCCTTGACGTAGAGGCCGGTCGGGCGGGTCGCGTCGATCCGCACCCGTGAGGTGTCGACGCCGAAGCCGCGCACCGTGCCGAGCACCGCGAGCCCGAACGAGTCGTCACCGACCGCGCTGACCCACGACGACCGCACTCCCAGGCGCGCGAGGTGGCAGGCGACGTTGGACTCGGCGCCACCGACGGCCCGGTGCCAGGTGCGCACCAGATGCACAGGACCGGGTTCAGCCGGAACCATCATCACCATGGTCTCGCCGAGACACACCACACCGCCGACGTGTTCGAACCGCATGCGTGCTCCAGAGGTGTTCGTTGACGGCGGCGCTACCGAATGCTACACACTCCAGCATCACATCGCGCAATGGGAGTTGCAAAATATGCAACATCTGATGGAGATGGACCTCTCGGCCGTCGCCGACATCAGGCAGGAACGGGTCAGCTGGCGGTTCAAGGGCCTGCCGTCGAGCACCTTCGGCTCGACCATCGGCGAGGTCGCCGACCGGCGGCTGGACCTCTTCGCCGACGAGTTCGTCGGGCCGCTCGTCGTGCTGGACGCGGACGCGTTGACGCACAACCTGACGACGATGTCCAAGTGGTGTGACAACCACGGCGTCAAGCTCGCGCCGCACGGCAAGACGACGATGGCGCCCCAGTTGTTCCAGCGGCAGATCGAGCACGGCGTCTGGGGCATCACGGCCGCCAACGCGTCGCAGTTGCGCGTCTACCGGGCGTTCGGCCTGTCGCGGATCCTGCTGGCGAACCAGCTGCTCGACCCGGCCGCGCTGCGGTGGCTGGTCACCGAACTGGACCACGACCCGCGCTTCGAGTTCAGCTGCTGGGCGGACTCCGAGGCCGGGGTCGCGTTGATGAGCGAGACGCTGCAGGAGCTGCAACCGTCACGGCCGGTCGACGTGCTGGTCGAGCTCGGCGCTCCCGGCGGCCGGACCGGTGCGCGCGACCTGGAGACGGCGCTGTCCGTGGCACGGGCCGTGGACCAGAGCCCGGTCCTGCGACTGGCCGGCGTCTCCGGTTACGAAGGTGCCCTGGCGCACGACGCCTCCGAGTCGTCGCAGTCCATTGTGGACCGTTATCTGGCCGACCTGCGGACGTTGGTGCTGCGCATGGCCGACGCGGGGATGCTCGACGAGCTGGACTCGGTGATCGTCACCGCGGGTGGCAGCGCGTACTTCGACCAGGTGGCGGCGACGCTGAGCCAGCCGTGGCCGGTGCCGGTGACCCCCGTGCTGCGCAGTGGCGCGTACATCACGCACGACGACGGCTTCTACCGCGGGATCTCGCCGTTCGCCCGGATCGACGGCGTGGAGCCGTTCCGGTCAGCTTTGCGAGCGTGGGCTCAGGTGACGTCACGGCCGCAGCGCGACCTGGCGTTGCTGACGATCGGCAAGCGCGACGCGTCGTTCGACGAGGGCCTGCCGGAGCCGCAGCTGATCCGCCGCCGTGACGGTGCGATCGCGCCGCTGACCCAGGCTCGGGTGTCCGCGTTGAACGACCAGCACGCGTTCCTCCAGCTCGGCGCCGAGGCCACGGTCCGGGTCGGCGACTGGGTCGGGCTCGGGCTTTCCCACCCCTGCACGGTGTTCGACAAGTGGCAGCTCATCCCGGTCGTCGAGGGCACGACCGTGGTCGACCTCATCCGCACCTACTTCTAGGAGTGCACCGATGGACGACGTCGTCCTGCGCGGACCACTGATCGCCGACGGCACCGGCACGCCCGCCTACCGCGCGGACGTGGCCATCAAGGACGGCGTGATCGCGGAGATCGGGCACGGGCTGAGCGCGACTCGGTCGATCGACGCGGACGGCCTGGTGCTCGCGCCGGGGTTCATCGACATGCACTCGCACTCCGACCTGCGCGTCCTGGCCGAACCCGACCACCTGGCGAAGGTCTCGCAGGGCGTCACGACCGAGGTGCTCGGCCAGGACGGCCTGTCGTACGCGCCGGTCAACGACGAGGTGCTCGCGACGTTGCGCGGCCAGCTCGCCGGGTGGAACGACGACCCGGCGGGCTTCGACTGGAACTGGCGCTCGGTCGGGGAGTACCTCGACCGTCTCGACCAGGGCATCGCCGTCAACGCCGCCTATCTCGTGCCGCAGGGAACTCTGCGGATGCTGGTGGTCGGCTGGGACGACCGCCCGCCGACCGAGTCCGAGATGGACAGCATGAAGTCCGTTCTCGCGCAGTCGCTCTCCGAGGGCGCGATGGGCATGTCGTCCGGGCTCACCTACACGCCGGGCATGTACGCGGACACGTCCGAGCTCGTGCAGCTCTGCGAGGTCGTCGGGCAGCACGGCGGCTTCTACAGCCCGCACCACCGCAGTTACGGCGCGGGTGCGTTGGAGGCGTACGCCGAGATGGTGGACGTGTCGAAGAGATCCGGCTGCCCGCTGCACCTCGCGCACGCCACGATGAACTTCCCGGTCAACAAGGGCAAAGCACCCGAGCTGCTCGCGTTGCTGGACGACGCCATGGCGAACGGTGCCGACATCTCGCTGGACACCTATCCGTACCTGCCAGGCGCGACGTACTTGAGCGCCCTGCTGCCGTCGTGGGCGACGGAAGGCGGTCCGGAACGCGCGCTGGCAAGCTTGTCCGATGTGGACACCCGTGAGCGCATCCGCGAGGAGATCGAGGAGATCGGCTCGGACGGGTGCCACGGCGTACCGGTCGACTGGGACTCCATCGAGATCAACGGTGTGCGCAACGAGCGCAACGCGCACCTGGTCGGCGCCAGCGTCCTGCAGTCGGCCGCGAGGCTGGGACGCAATCCGGCCGACCTGTACTTCGACGTGCTGGCCGACGAACGCCTGGGTACCTCGTGCCTCATGCACGTGGGCCACGAGGAGAACGTGCAGGCGATCATGAAGCATCCGGCGCACACGGGCGGCAGCGACGGCCTGCTCGTCGGCGACCGGCCGCACCCGCGCGCGTGGGGCACGTTCCCCCGCTACTTCGCGCGCTACGTCCGCGAACTGGGCGTGCTGAGCCTGGAGGAGTGCGTCGAGCACCTCACCGGCCGTGCCGCCCGGCGTTTGCGGCTCACCGACCGAGGTCTGGTCCGCGAGGGCTATGCGGCCGACCTGGTGCTGTTCGACGCCTCGACGATCGCCGACACGGCGACGTTCGACCAGCCTCGGCAGCAGGCCGCCGGCATCCCGTACGTGTTCTGCAACGGGGTGACGGTAATCGATGACGGAACCGCCACCGGCGCATTGCCAGGCCATTCACTCAGGAGCCGCCCGTGATCGACTGGTTGCAACACTCAACAGGGGGCTTGCTCACCCTCGCGGTAGTCAGCATCGCGGTGCTGCTGCTGCTCATCATCAAGGTCAAGGTCGAGCCGTTCATCGCGTTGATCATCGTGGCGCTGCTCGTCGCCCTGGCGGCGGGCGTTCCGACGGAGACGCTGGTCGGGTCGGCGCAGAAGGCCTCGGACTCGTTGCTGGAGAAGGGCTTCGGCGGCATCCTCGGCCACATCGCCGCGATCATCGGTCTCGGCACGCTGCTCGGCGCGATCCTGGAAGCGTCCGGCGGTGCGCAGGTGCTGATGGACAAGCTGATGCAGGCGTTCGGCGAGAAGCGGGCGCCGGTCGCGATCGGTCTCGCCGGCTTGATCTTCGGCGTGCCGGTCTTCTTCGACATCGGCATCTTCGTGCTGGCGCCGCTCGTCTACGTGGCGGCCAAGCGCAGCGGCAAGTCGATCGTGCTGTTCAGCATGCCGTTGCTGGCAGGTCTCTCGGTCATGCACGCGTTCATGCCGCCTCACCCAGGACCGGTGGCGGCGGCCGGTCTGCTGAAGGTGTCGCTCGGCTGGATCATCATCATGGGTCTCGCGGTGGCGATCCCGTCGTGGTTCGTCGGCGGTGTCCTGTACTCGTACTGGATCGGCAAGCGAATCAACGTGCCGGTGCCCGAGGAGATGCTGGTCGCGGCCGAAGCTGCCCGCGCCGAGAACGGTGACCGCGAGCCGCCGTCGCTGGGCCTGGTGCTCTCGATCATCGGCCTGCCGCTGGTGCTGATCCTCGCCGGCACGTTCGGCTCGATCCTGCTGCAGAAGGGATCGCGGCCGTACTCGGTCGCGACGTTCTTCGGCACACCGGCCGTGGCGTTGACGATCGCCGTCCTGCTCGCGTTCTGGCTGCTGGGTTTCCGGCGCGGCATGACGCGGGACAAGATCGCGGAGATGGCGGGCGCGTCACTGCGCCCGGTCGCGATGATCCTGCTCGTGGTCGGTGCCGGCGGCTTCTTCGGCGCCGTGCTGGCCGCGACCGGCATCGGCAAGACCCTGGCCGGCGAACTTTCGGACCTCGGGCTGCCGGTGATCGCGCTGGCGTACGTGATCAGCTGCGTCATCCGCATCGCCCAGGGCTCCGCGACCGTCGCGATCGTGACGACCGCGGGCATCGTGGCACCGGTGCTGGCGGACCTGAACTACTCGCAGCCGCAGCTGGCGTTGATCGTCATGGCCATCGCGTCCGGCTCGATCATCGCCTCGCACGTCAACGACGGCGGGTTCTGGATCGTTTCGCGGTACTTCGGGCTGTCCGTCAAGGAGACGCTGCAGTCGTGGACGGTCCTCGAAACCATCCTCTCGGTGGTCGGTTTCGTGGCCGCCGCGCTGCTCAGCCTGGTTGTCTGATCGGACACAACTCAACAAGTTCGAACGCTTGACAACGCGAGCCCCGCATCACAGGATCGGCGCAATGTTCATTTGTGTTTGATGTGGACGGGGCCCGCATGAACAACACGGAGGTCGTGCACCTGCACGACGACACCTCCAGCGTCGTCATCAACCTCGAGAGCACCGGCCTGCCGGTCGTCACCCACTGGGGACGAACGCTCGGCGACGTCGGCCAGGACGCCCTGCGCGCCCTGGCCGACGTGGTGACCGGCACCATCCCCAACAGCTCACCCGACCACGTCGTCAAACTCGCACTGCTACCGGACGCGGCCGCGGGGCACTCCGGCCGCCCCGGCCTGCGCGGGCACCGCGGCGGTGAGCACTTCGCGCCCGCTCTGACGGTGACGTCGCACTCGGCCGAGGACTCGATCTTCCGTTACACGGCCGAGGATTCGGCCGCCGAGCTGACGGTGACCGGTGTGGTGGAACTGGCGCCGTCCGGGATGCTCCGGCTGCGGCACACCGTTCGCAACGACGGCTCTGCCCCGTATGCGCTCGAAGCGCTGGAGACCGCGCTTCCCACGCCCTCTCACGCCACCGAACTGCTCGACTTCACCGGCCGCTGGGCGCGCGAACGCTCGCCGCAACGGCACCCGTTCTCCTACGGCACCTGGGTGCGGGAGAACCGCCGTGGCCGCACCGGGCCCGACGCGACCATCGGGCTGCTCGCCGGGACGCCGGGGTTCTCGTTCCGCTCCGGTGAGGTGTGGGCGCTGCACGTCGCGTGGAGCGGCAACCACGTCACGTACGCGGAGAACTTCCCCGACTCGACCCCCGTCCTGGGTGGCGGAGAGCTGTTGCTGCCCGGCGAGATCATCCTGGCGCCCGGCGAGACGTACGAGTCGCCATGGCTGTACGCGGCCTACTCCTCGGAGGGCATCGACGGCATCAGCGCGGCTTTCCACCGTCAGCTGCGCGAGCGTTCGCTGCGCCCCCGCCCCGTCGTGCTCAACACGTGGGAAGCCGTCTACTTCGACCACGATCTCGCACGGCTGACGTCGCTCGCCGACACCGCCGCGGACATCGGTGTCGAGCGGTTCGTGCTCGACGACGGCTGGTTCCGCCACCGCCGCGACGACACCGCCGGCCTCGGCGACTGGTACGTGGACGAGACCGTGTGGCCCGACGGCCTCACCCCGCTGATCAAGCACGTCCGCTCGCTGGGCATGGAGTTCGGGTTGTGGTTCGAACCCGAGATGATCAACACGGACTCCGACCTCTACCGCGCCCACCCGGACTGGGTGCTCGGCCCTCGTCCCGGCGTGCTGCCGCCGTCGTGGCGCAACCAGCAGGTGCTGAACATCGCGCATCCCGAGGCCTACGCGTACATCCTCGACCGCGTCTCGTCCGTGTTGTCCGACAACGACATCGCGTTCGTGAAGTGGGACCACAACCGCGACCTGATCGCTTCACGGGTGCACGACCAGACCGAGGCGTACTACCGGCTCCTCGACGAACTGCGGCTGCGGCACCCGCACGTGGAGATCGAGAGCTGCTCGTCCGGCGGCTCCCGGATCGACCTCGGCGTGCTCTCGCGCACCGACCGCGTGTGGACCTCCGACTGCAACGACGCCCTGGAACGCCAGCTGATCCAGCGCTGGACCGGCGTGTTCCTGCCGCCGGAGCTGATGGGCGCGCACGTCGGCCCGACCCACTCGCACACCACCGGCCGGGTGCACGACCTGTCGTTCCGGGTGGCCACAGCGATGTTCGGGCACTTCGGCATCGAGTGGGACATCAACTCGGCGACCGACGACGAGCGCGCGGGCCTGCAGGCGGCGATCGAGTACTACAAGGACGTGCGCTCCCTGGTGCACAGCGGTGTCTCGGTGCATTCCGACCACCCGGACCCGGCCGCGTGGGTGCACGGCGTGGTCGCCGCCGACCGGTCCGAGGCGCTGTTCTGCTACGCGCAGATCGCGACTTCGGTGCAGCACAGGCCGGCACGGGTGCGCTTCCCCGGCCTCGACCGCACGCGGACGTACCGGCTGTCGTTCGACGCGCCCGCCGGTCTGCCGAGGCTGATCGGGCGGGAGGGGACGTGGGAGCCGGTCTCGTTGCCCGGCTCGGCGCTCGCGGACGTCGGGATCCAGCTCCCGGTGCTCGAGCCGGAGCAGGCGATCCTCATGCGGTTGCGCTGACGGTGTGAAGCCCCGGCGAGAAGTTCCCGCCGGGGCTCTCCCTCTTACCTGTTACTTGCCGGCCCGACTTCCGTCGGCCCGAGTAGCCCACCACTTGCCGCCAACGCCCTGTCCGTTGGCATCACCGCAGACCTTGTCACCTGAGAAGAGGTACTGCGGCGATCCTGCGATGGTGAGCTGCTTCTTCCCGTCCCGCTCGATCGTCCCCACTAGCGAGGAATCCACGCCCTGCACCTGGAAACCCTCGCCGACGTAAGCGGGCGGCCATTGCGCCGCGCACGCGCCGGAGCAGTTGCTCACCGGCGGGTTCGCGGAGTCGTCGTCGAACCGGTAGAGCGTCATGCCGTCCTTGTCGGTGGCGACGACGCCGAGATCCTTCACGGTCGCGCTGGTCAGCGCGATCGCCTTGTTCTGCTGGGCCTTCTTGCCATCGATGGCCGTGGCGAACCACTTGGGCACGGTCACGCCCTTGGCCTCACCGGGCTTGGTGTCGTTCTTGAACGTGTACTGCGGCCAGTTCGCGACCGTCAGCTGCTTCTTGCCGTCCTTGCGGGTGATCATCCCCAGCAACTTCGGGTCGACGCCCTTCACGCGCGGCTGCTCGCCCTCGACGTAGACCGGCGGCCACGACTCGGCACAGCCACCGTCGCAATTGGACGCTGAAGGCTGCGCCGTGTCCCCGTCGAACCGGTACAACGTGAGCCCGGCGTCGTTGGTCAGCACCGCGCCGAGGCCCGCGATGACACCCGTCCTGGCGGCGAGCCTGGTGCGTTCGCCGCTCTTGCCGGTGGCGAACCACTTCCCCTGCAGGCCCTGGCCCTTGGTCTCGCCGGGCTTGGTGTCCTTGGCGAACCGGTACTGGGGCATCCCGTCGACGGTCAGCTGCCGGGACCCGTCCCTGCGGACGATGGAGCCGATCTTGTCCACCCCGGTGGCCGTGAAGTTCTCGTCGGCAACCGTTGCGGGAGGCCAGGTCGCGGCGCACTCACCGTCGCAAGTGGACTCGCCGGGCTTGTCGCCGTCGAACCGGTAGAGCGTGAACCCGTTGACATCGGTGACCACCGGCCCCAGGTCGTCGATCTCCGCGACGGTCAGCGCCACAACGCTTTCCCGCTGCTGAGCCACCGGCTTGCTCTCCGGCGTGCCGGCGCAAGCGGTCAACGAGACCAACCCCAGCACGACGACCGCAACGCTCTTGCGGATCATCTCGAACCTCCTGGCTAGTGCCCTCCAACGCCCAGCACACGTAGGGCACGCCAGTTCGGTTCAATCTTTTTTCAGAACATCGCGCGCTTCAACGCGGGCACGGCGCTCGCGGTCCTCAGCACGGTCTTGAAGATCGTCCGCGCCACCGGCCCACCGTCGGCGAACTGCTTCGCCGCCCGCAGCGAGTCGCGCACCGCGGCGAACCCGTACTCGTACATCTCGGCCTCGTACCTGGCCACGGCGTCGCCGCCCTCGCCGATGCACCGCGCGAGCAGCTGCGCGTCCCGCAGTGCGACGTTGGCCCCGATGCCCCTCATCGGCGTCATCGCGTGGATCGCGTCCCCGAGCAACGTCACCCGAGTCGGTCGCCACCGCTCGATCGGCTTCGACGACCGGATCCGCCACTCGCTGATCGTGTCCGCGGGCGAGGCCGACACGATCCGGCGAAGATCCGGGCTCCACCGCGCGATCCGCGCCAGGACCGCCTCCCGCAACTCCAGTCCGTCGTGGACGGTCAGGTCCGCCGCCGCGTAGGCCCACATCAGGTAGGGACGCACGTTGTCGAACAACAGGTCGTCCGGGTTGTCGGTCACCCCCAGTCCGTCGTGCGCGGCCAGGAACATCCCGGCCCGCCCGGTCGGAATGATCGAGTTCGCACGCTCCACCAGTTCCGCGGGCACCCAGTCGTTCTCGTCGAGGAACAGCTTCCCCGCGATCGCCGTGACCCCGACCTCCTCGGTCCCGGCGTGCGGCAGGTACTGCTGCCGCACCCGCGACCGGATCCCGTCCGCCCCGACCAGCACGTCGCACGAGGCGGTCGACCCGTCCTCGAAGTGCAGCGTGATGTCGTCGCCCTCCTCGTAGCGCTCGAACCGCTTGCCGAACTGGACGTCCAGCCCGTCGAGCAGCACCTGCCGCAACGTGATCCGGCTCGCCGAGTAGTGCTGCTCCACCTCGGGGTCCAGCACCAGCAACGGCTTGAGCTGTTCCGTTAAGAACCCAAATCCGTTGCCTCCACCACCGCAACTGCGCTCGAATCGTTCCCAGCTCGCCGCGGGCAGGCACTCCCGCAGAGCCGCGGCGCCGTGCGGGTTGATGTGCACCCGATAGCCCTGCAGGCGGTCCGTGCGCGAGAGATCGCGCTCGTACACCGCCACGTCCACGCCGGCCTTGCGCAACCCGTGCGCCAGGCACAGCCCGCCGATTCCTCCGCCCACCACTGCGATTCTCATGTTCTGCAGTTTCAACCGTAAGGTTGATTAAGTCAACCCGTTGGTTGAAAACAGCCCGTCGGCTACCTTGTGACGGTGGATCAACGCCGTTCTCCCACCGCCTCGGAACGCAAGCGCGACCCGGAACGCACGCGGGCGCGCATCCTGGAGGCGGCTGCGGCGGAGTTCGGCGCGAAGGGGTACGCGGCCACGCGCACGACGGACATCGCGGCGCGCGCGGGCGTGAACAAGCAGCTGATCTCGTACTACTTCGGCGGCAAAGAGGGCCTGTACAAGGAGCTCGCGACGAGCTGGCACAACTCGGCGGCCGAGATGGCGAGCGAGGAGCAGCCGCTCGACACGGTGCTGGCGAGTTTCGTGGCGACCACGCTCACCGACCACGGCCGCCTGTGGGCGTGGTCGAACCTGGCCGGTGACAGCCCGCCCACCGACGAGGCGTTCCTGCGCGGCCAGGTCGACCAGATGCGCGACCGCCAGGCCAAGGGCGAGCTCCCCGCGGACCTCGACCCCGGTCTGCTGCTGCTGGCGCTCATGGCGGCCGCCGCGGCACCGTTGACCCTGCGGCAGACCGCGAGCCAGATCACCGGCGAGGACCCCGCGACGCCCGAGTTCGCCGAGAAGTACGCGGAACAGCTGGCGTTGCTGGTGAGGCACCTGTCCGGCCGAAGCTGACTTCTTTCGCACCCGAACTCGATACCTTGAGCTTCATGGACGAGTTCAGGCTGTCCGTCAACGCGACGAACGAGCTTTCGCCGACAGCGTCCGATGCGATCGAGGGCGCGCACGGAAAGCTCAAGCCGCCTGCGGACACCAAGCCCGAGTACACAGTGCACCTGGGCAAGGCCAAGGGCGTCATCGTCGGTGACAACGCACGCCAGTGGAACACGTTCTGGGAGCTGCCGAAGAACGTCCGCAGGCTGCTGATCGTGCTGCTCGTCGCCATTCTGGTCGCGGGCACCGGGTTCGTCGTGTTCCGCTGGGTTATCCCGATGTTCGCGCCCATCTACAAGACGACGTTCCTGATCGATGCGGCCGAGGGTGACCTTGCGAGCGTCACAGGCGCGTTGACCACCGTCGTCGGCAACTCGGGCGAGCACGACTCCCAGTCGCTGCGCAGTTTCGGCGGCGAGTGCGGCACCGACGAGAACACCACGCAGCTCGTCGGGTTCGGCACCGGCAACCGGCAGGAGATCGCCGACGCGGCGAAGTCCGTGCGCCAGGGCACGAAAGCCACGCTGCAGCGCGGAATCGTCGAGGCGGTCAACGACTTCACCCCGCCGCTGTCGCTGAAAGCCAAGCAGGTCAACCGAATCATCGTCGTCACCAGGCACGGCAAGGACGCCTGCGACCCGGACGACGAGTTCGTCCAGGCCCAGATCCGGGACCGGGTCGCGGCCGCCGGGCTGACCATCGAGTTCCGGTTCATCGGCTACCAGGTCCGCGACGAGGACGACGAACGCCTGAACGAGCTGACCAGGCAGCTCAAGACGCAGGAACCGACGTACACGAGCACGCCGGAAGACCTGAAGCGCGTGCTCGCCTGGTTCACCACCATCGAGCCGGTGTTGCGGTCCTCGCAGTCGGTCGTGAACGTGCTGAACCCGACCGTCGACAAGCTGAACTCCGCGACCGAGGCCCTGAAGAGCGGCCGGTTCGACCTCGCGGACAGCGCGCTGGCCGAGGCCAGGGCCGCCGTCGTCGACATCGAGATCAAAGACCTCGACGGCCGCACCACCTCGGACGAGGCAGTTCGGTTGCGGGACAGGGCAGTCAGGCTGCGGACGCTCCAGGCGGCGGTGATCGAGGCCGCCGACACGCTGGCCGACCAAGCCCGTTCGGGACGGAACCTGACGGAGCCGCTCGCCGTCTACACCAAGGCCGCCAACGCGTACAACGCCGAGGCGCGGGAGATGACGGAAGCGCTGACCTCGTTGCGCGCGAAAAGCCCTGGGGGAACGGGATGAAACGCTGGATGCTGGTGGCGGCCGCGGTCGTCGTGCTGCTGGGGCTGGTCACCGGTGGCCTGTGGGTGTTCCTGCCGCCCGACCACCGCACCACGTTCCTCGTCGACGCCTCCGAGTCATCTGATTTCCGCGAGGTGGCCGACGCGGTCGGCTCCGCGGCGTCGAACATGTCCGGCGACGACTCGCTGGCGCTGCGCCGGTTCGGTGGCTCGTGCGACTCCGCGAACACCTCGGAGCTCGTCTCCCCCGGCACCGGTCAGGCCGCGAAGATCGCCGACGCGGCCCGGTCGATCACCCCGAGCGGCAAGGCAACGCTGCTCAGCGGGATTCTCGCCGCGATCGACGACTTCGCGCGCACCTATCCGTTCCGCGGCGACAAGACGAACCGCGTGGTGGTGGTCGCGCGCGGTGAAGCCGACGCGTGCGGCAAGAGCGCTGACGAGGTCCGCGCGATCATCAAGGAGCACACGCTGCGAGCCGGCGTGAAGCTCGACTTCCGGTTCGTCGGCCACCGGCTGACCCCGGAGCAGGCCAAGGCGCTCACCGAGATCGCGGCCGCGGCAGACGCTCAGCAGCCACGCCTGACCAAGACCTCCGACGAGCTCGTCACCACGATGAAGGAGGTCTCCGTCCCCGCCGACCTGGTGGCGAAGGAGATCAAGACCTCGTCGTGCGACTCGGCGACCCCCGAAGCGCTCGCGGCGGCGCACAAGCTGGAGACCGACAGGATTCGGTACTTCGACGTGAAGTGCCAGCAGGACCGATATGTCCTCGCGCTGGCGAACACGGAGCCCAAGCTGTCCGACGACCTGATCATCGTCTTCGAGTACAAGAGCGACGCGTGGCGGTACGTCGTCTCGGGGACCGACCTGCCGTGCGGCGACGTGCCGAAGGACGTGTGGAAGGCGTGGAACTTCCCGTGCAACTTCGAACCCGTCGTCTGCCGTGACACCCAGGACAGCAAGGTGATCGACCTGGACGGAGCCGGCTGCCCCGCCGCCCTCGACATCGCGGACCGCTACAAGGCGGCGATCGAGGCCGGGCAGGCAGAAGGTCAGGGCCTGTTCTGGCAGTCCGGCGACTGGTCCTGCTCATGGCCGTACGAGAACGGTTATGCGCACTCGCAGGTGCCGCAGAAGTGCGTGCGCACGACCGACAAACTGGTCGTGCAGCTCGGTGACTACCAGCGGTAAGAGATCAGGATTCGCTGGCCGCGCGGTCCGCGAGAACCTGCTTCAGGCCCTTGAGGCCGCCGCGCATCATCAGGTCGTGGTTGCCGCGGAAGAACGGCTTGGCGATCAGCACGAGCCGCCGCAGCAGGGCCTTGTTGACCACGACCTCCTGGTCGAACACGAGGTCGGTTCCGCCGTCGCGGCCGATGATCTCCCAGCTGGCGAAACCCTCGAGGTCGCCGGACAGCGTCGCGCGCAACAGGCCGGCCTGCTGGTTGTCGATGCTGTGCCGCACCTGCACGATGATGTCGAACGGCAGGAACGACCGGCACCTGAGCACGCCGGCCTCGTCGTCGATCCTGGTCGCCGACCGCACCTCGGGCCACCACTGCGGGTAGTTCGCGATGTCGGACAGCACGTCGTACACGGCTGCCGGAGACGCGCAGACGTGCCACGTGCTGCGGAACCGGTAGCGGTTGAGTGACACGGGCGACATCATCCCGGATAGCTCGTTCAGGTGACAGCTTCTCGACACATCTCACAGCACCGGGAATTCTTCACGGCCTGTCATACGGCTCCAGTGAGACTTGAGCGTCTCACTAGGCCGCACGAGTTGACTGTCGCTACCGATCGAGGAGCCGAGGGAGCCGTTCGAGGGTTCGCAACCAGCCCACGGCCGCGACGCGGCGGAGTGCCTGCTCCGACGAGTCGAGCACCTCTACGAGGTTGATGGGGTATGCCACGGGCTCGCCGCGCGACGCCTGCAGAGCGCGCTCGCGGTGGGCCAGGGCGTCGAGTGGAATCATCACCCTGCCGCTGACACCTCCTCGTTTTCGAGCACCTGCAGCAAGAACTGCCCCGTGTAGCTCTTCTCGACCTCGGAGATCTGCTCGGGCGTGCCCTCTGCTACGACCATACCGCCGCCGGAGCCCCCTTCGGGACCCATGTCGACGACCCAGTCGGACGTCTTGATGACGTCGAGGTTGTGCTCGATGACGATGACGGTGTTCCCCTTGTCCACCAAGCCGTTGATCACGCCCAGCAGCTTGCGGATGTCCTCGAAGTGCAGACCCGTCGTGGGCTCGTCGAGGATGTAGACCGTCTTGCCCGTCGACCGCTTCTGCAGCTCCGACGCGAGCTTCACACGTTGCGCCTCACCACCGGACAGCGTCGGCGCCGGCTGACCCAGCCGCACGTAGCCGAGACCGACCTCGACCAGCGTCTTCAGGTGGCGGTAGATGGCGTTGATCGGCTCGAAGAACGTCGCGGCCTCCTCGATCGGCATGTCGAGGATCTCGGAGATCGTCTTGCCCTTGTAGTGCACTTCCAGGGTCTCGCGGTTGTACCGCGCGCCCTTGCACACCTCGCAGGGCACATAGACGTCCGGGAGGAAGTTCATCTCGATCTTGATGGTGCCGTCGCCCGCGCACGCCTCGCAGCGGCCGCCCTTGACGTTGAACGAGAAGCGCCCCGGCTGGTAGCCGCGGACCTTCGCCTCGGTCGTCGCCGCGAACAGCTTGCGGACGTGGTCGAACACGCCGGTGTAGGTGGCCGGGTTCGACCGCGGGGTGCGGCCGATCGGCGACTGGTCGACGCGCACCAGCTTGTCGACCTCGCCCAGGCCGTTGATGCGGGTGTGGCGGCCGGGCACCTGGCGCGCGCCGTTGAGCTTGTTCGCGAGCACGGTGGCCAGGATGTCGTTGACCAGCGTCGACTTGCCCGAACCGGACACGCCGGTGACCGACGTGAGCGTGCCGAGCGGGAACGACACGTCGATGCCGCGCAGGTTGTGTTCGCGGGCGCCGACGACCGTCAGCTGGCGCTTCTTGTCGATCTTGCGGCGCTTGGCGGGCATCGGGATCGACTTGCGCCCCGACAGGTACGCGCCGGTGATCGACTCCTTGTTCGTCAGCAGCTTCTTGTACGGGCCGCTGTGCACGACCTTGCCGCCGTGCTCACCGGCGCCGGGGCCGATGTCGACGACCCAGTCCGACGTGCGGATGGTGTCCTCGTCGTGTTCGACGACGATCAGCGTGTTGCCGAGGTCGCGCAGCCTGGTCAGCGTCTCGATCAACCGGTGGTTGTCGCGCTGGTGCAGGCCGATCGACGGCTCGTCCAGCACGTACAGCACGCCGACGAGACCGCTGCCGATCTGCGTGGCGAGCCGGATGCGCTGCGCCTCACCGCCGGACAGCGTGCCGGACGCTCGGTCCAGCGACAGGTAGTCGAGCCCCACGTCGAGCAGGAAGTGCAGGCGGGCCTGGATCTCCTTGAGCACCGCGCCCGCGATCATCGACTCGCGCTTGCCGAGCTTGAGGCCGTCGAGGAAGTCCGAGCACTCCGCGACGCTCATGTTGCAGACCTCGGCGATGGACTTGTCGCCCTTTTTGCCGTGGTGCAGCGTGACGGCGAGGATCTCGGGCTTCAGCCGGGTGCCGGCACACGCGGGGCACGGGACCTCGCGCATGTAGCCCTCGTACTTCTCCCGCATGTACTCGGACTCGGTCTGCTCCTGACGCCGCTCGAGGAACGGGATCACGCCCTCGTAGTTGGCGTAGTAGGAGCGCTCACGGCCGTAGCGGTTCTTGTACCGGACGTGCACCTGCTCGTCGATGCCGTGCAGGATCGCCTTCTGCACCTTGGCGGGCAGCAGCCGCCACTGCTGGTCCATGCGGAAGCCGATGGTCTCGCCGAGCGACTGCAGCAGGCGCGTGAAGTACTCCGCGGTCTGCCCGCCGGCCCACGGTGCGATGGCGCCCTCTTCGAGCGTCATCTCGTCGTCCGGGACCACGAGCTCCGGGTCGACCTCCTTGCGCACGCCGATGCCCGTGCAGACCACGCACGCGCCGTACGGCGAGTTGAAGGAGAACGACCGCGGCTCCAGGTCCTCGATCGCGAGCGGGTGGCCGTTGGGGCACGCCAGGTTCTCCGAGAAGCCCCTGATCCGCTTCGGGTCCGTCTCCGGCAGGTCGACGAACTCGAGCTCGACCAGGCCGTCGGCCAGCCGCAGCGCCGTCTCCACCGAGTCCGTGAGGCGCTGCTTGGACGACGCCTTGACGCTCAGGCGGTCGATGACGACCGCGATGTGGTGCTTCTCCTGCTTCTTGAGCTTGGGCACCTCGGCGAGCGCGTAGACGACGCCGTCGACCTTCGCGCGCGAGTAGCCCTGGCCCTGCAGGTTCTGGAATAGGTCGACGTACTCGCCCTTGCGGCCGCGGATGACCGGCGCGAGCACCTGGAACTTGGTGCCCTGCTCCATCGCGAGCACCTGGTCGACGATCTCCTGCGGCGTCTGCTTGCCGATCGGCTCACCGCACTGCGGGCAGTGCGGCTTGCCGGCGCGCGCGTAGAGCAGGCGCAGGTAGTCGTAGACCTCGGTGATCGTGCCGACGGTCGACCGCGGGTTGCGGCTGGTCGACTTCTGGTCGATCGACACCGCGGGCGAGAGGCCCTCGATGAAGTCGACGTCGGGCTTGTCCATCTGCCCGAGGAACTGGCGCGCGTACGCCGAGAGCGACTCGACGTAGCGGCGCTGTCCCTCGGCGAAGATCGTGTCGAACGCGAGGCTCGACTTGCCGGAGCCGGACAGCCCCGTGAAGACGATCAGGCTGTCCCGCGGCAGGTCGATATCCACGCCGCGCAGGTTGTGCTCGCGGGCGCCGCGAACAACAAGACGGTCTGCCACTGGGGTCCCTTCGGCTGCGGTTGGCGGGTCACTCACGCCACACTCTTCCGAACAAGCGTTCGAAGCGTACTAGCATCTTTTCAGAGGCTGCGACCGACCCGCCGACCATGCTAGGACGCGCCCCTGACAAAAACGGTTCGGGCCGCTATCGCATTCCCCTGAGCAGGCTTTACTCATAGTCTGGTCACTTCGATCAGAGCCTCAACGTCGGGGAGAGGCAGCACACATGACCTACACGCCGTCCACGCAGCACACCTCCGTACCCGCACCGCGCGGAGTGCCGGACCGGCACATCAACGCGGTGCGTCAGGCGACGGACGTGCTGTACGAGGTCGTCGAGGAGCTGGACCAGACCGCGATCCGCGGTCAGAGCCTGCTCCCCGGATGGACCCGCGGACACGTCATCACCCACCTCGCGCGCAACGCGGACGCGCTGGTGAACTTGCTCACCTGGGCGCGAACCGGGGTCGAGCACCAGGCCTACGCGTCGCGAGCCGATCGCGACGCCGACATCGAGGAGGGTGCGCGCCGCATCCTGCAGGTGATCAAGGCGGACCTGGACTCCGCGTGCGTCCGGTTCGAGAACGCCTGCCGTGAGCTGCCGGCGCACTCGTGGCGCGCGGAGGTCAGCTCCCCCAAGGGCGAGCCGATCCCGGCGTCGAAGGTGCCGCTGTTCCGGCTGCGCGAGGTGTGGATCCACCTCATCGACCTGAACCACGGCGTCGGGTTCGAGGACCTGCCCGCCGAGTTCGTGGAGGAGTTCCTCGACGACACCGTCAAGCAGTTCGAGGGCAGGGTCGACCCGTTCGGCATCGAGGTCACGCTGCCCGACGGCACTCAGCGCATCTGGACGGTCAGCGGCCCGGCGAACCGCAGCTCGGTCAGCGGGTCCGCCAGCGCCGCCCTCGGGTGGCTGACCGGGAGGACCGACGGCTCCGGCCTGCGCGGTGAGCTGCCGGAGCTGCCCGACTGGATCTGAGTCAGCAACCGGTACGCGGGCCGTTCGACGAACTTCGTCATCAGCCAGCCGAGCACCAGTGCCGAGGTGACGAACCCGGCGAGCAGCCACCAGGACCGCAGCCCAACGGCGTGCATGCGGTCCATCACCACGGTGCCGATCTGCTCGTGGACGAGGTACATCCCGTACGAGATGCCGGCGAGCCACGTGACGGGCTTGGCGATCGGGCTGAAGAACACCCAATCGGGTCCAGCGGCCGCAGCGCACACCAGGAGTAGCAGAACAGCGAAGCCGAGCGTCGAACCGTACTCGGTCGTGTGAATCGCTTGAGCGATGAGAGTCGCCACGAGGAGCGCGGCCAAGTGCGGGGTGCTCATCCGGTGCTTGTGCCACAGCCAGATCGCGATACCGGCGGCGAACAGCTGCGCCCGGTGCAGCGCGAACCCGTTGTAGAGCGTGAACAGCGTGTGCGAGTGGTCCAGCAACGGACGCAGCAGCAACGGCGTGACGATGAGCGCCCACAGGAAGAACCGGAGCTTCGTGCCCCGCAAGTGCTTCACGAGCACGGCACCGGCGACGAACGCCGCGATCTGCACCGGCACGGTCCAGTAGGCGAAGTCGACGATGTCGACGTCCGGGAACCACTGGTTGACCAGCAGCAGGTTGTAGACGACGTCTCTGCCGTCGAGCTGGCTCCACCCCTCCGGCGCGATCCACCGCTGCACCGCATATGTCAGCAACACGGCCACCATGTACGCCGGCAACAGGCGCGCGAGTCTTCTCCACAGGAACTGCCCCGGCCTGCCGCTGTCGAGCGAGGCGCACGCGAAGAAGGCCGAGACGACCATCAGCGTGCTGGCGCCCATCGACATCGGGAACGTGAACGGCAGCGGCCCGAGATCGGGATGGCTGCTGACGCTCGTGAGCGTGGCGTGGTGGAGCAGCACGCACGCGATGGCGACGACCCGGAGGACGTCCCAGCTGACCCTGCGGGCCGTCCTGGGCTTCGTTCGTTGCTCTGGAATCACGAGAGGCGGGGACCTGTTCGTTGGTGCGTTCGGCGTACTCGGAGGTCGAAGCTTGATCCTTACTTACCCTATGAGTGAGACCTGTATGCAACCTGAAGGTGTGCGTCCCGCCGCATCGAGCGACTACCGTCAGCCACCGTGGACGTACTAGAGAACTACACCGGTCACGTCGATCCAGGCGGCCCCGCCAGCACCAGGACCCTCGACGCGCTGACCATCACGAAGATCTCCGTCGGACCGATGGACAACAACGCCTACCTGCTCGTTTGCCGGTCCACCAACGAGGCGTTGCTCATCGACGCGGCCAACGACTACGAGCGCCTGTCCGACCTGTTCGGCCACATCCCGTCACGGCCACGCCTGCGCACGATCGTGACGACCCACCAGCACGCCGATCACTGGCAGGCACTCGGAGCCCTGGCCGGCGCCCACGGCTCGAACACCGTCGCGCACGAACTGGACGCCGCCGTCCTCCCCGTCCCACCGGACGTCCTGGTGGACCACGGCGACACCATCAACGTGGGCGAAGTCCCGTTGTCGATCATCCACCTGCGCGGCCACACACCGGGCTCGATCGCCGTCGTCTACGACGACCCGAACGGCCACCCGCACCTCTTCACCGGAGATTCACTCTTTCCGGGGGGTGTGGGGAAGACCACGTCGGCCGACAACTTCGCCTCGCTGATCAACGACGTGGAGGACCGCCTGTTCGCCGTCCTGCCCGACGACACCTGGTTCTACCCGGGCCACGGCGACGACTCGACCCTGGGCAAGGAACGCCCCTCGCTCGCGGAGTGGCGCGCCCGAGGCTGGTGAGCCTCGCGGAGCAACGCACTGCGGCTGGTGACCCACCGCAGTGCGTCTTCGTGCCTGGCCGGAGTCGAGAGCCGCGCTGAGTTCACTCGTCCAGCGGGCCACAAGCGGGTTCGCGACCACGCATGATCGAAGTCGTCGAGCCGGCCCCCTGCGAAGGGACGTGGCGATGTCGTTCAGGCCGTTGGTCGTGGTCAAGAGCAAGATGGGCGAGTTCGAAGCTCTCCGCCACCTCATCGATCGAGGCGTCGCCACACCGAGGCTCCTCGTCGAACTGCTCGATTCCATCCGGCGGGAAGGCCGTGGGCAACTCCTGCAGGCGCTGGTCAAGGTCGCGACGCAGATGGCGGCCCGGCACCAACCGATGTGGATCGACAGCCATCTGCTGAGTCCCTCGGCGTCGCTCGCCCGGCATCCCGGCGGCGCGTTCGAACACCTCGACAACCGCATCGAGTCGGCGCTGCTCGACGAGCACGGACTGCTGGCCCCGGACGTACCGGCCTTCATCCCGGTGGTCGCCGCCTCCGCCGCGGACGATGAGCTCAGAGCAGTCGCACTGCTCCAAGAGCACCGGCCGCGACCGGTCGTGATCAGATTTCGCGATCTCGGCGTGTCCGCGCGCGAGCTCGACGACGGCATCCGGCGTGTCATCCGCGGCACACGAGCCGACAAGAACCTCTCGCACGCCATCGTCGACCTGGGTTTCGTGGAAACCGTCCAGCCACGACAGGTGAGGGCGGCGGTGTCGCTCGCCCAAGTCGTGCTCGACCGGCTCGCCCCGCAGTCGATCACACTGCTGGCCGGCTCGATTCCGGCGACCAGACACGGATTCGCGACCACCGTGCGGGATCGGCCCGAGGTCCCGCTGTGGCTCGAGGTCGCACAGGGCGTCAACGGAGCAGAGATCAACTACGGCGACTACGGCGTCGTCCACCCCCACCCGCCGAAAGCAGGCACTCCTGGGCCTCGCACCGTGTACCCGTACCTGTACTACACCGTGCCGAACAGTGTGATCGCGATGCGGAGACAACCCGCGAAAGAGTTCGGCAAAGTGGCACCAGGTGCTGCGGGCAAGGCGTTCGGTGAACTGGCCGATGAACTCGTGGCGCGACCGGAGTTCGCCGGAAGCGACTTCTCGTGGGGAGACGGTGAACTGGCGAGATGCCGAAGTGGCCGCCACCGAGCCGCGAGCGTGTCCCGCTGGGTCGCTTACGCCACCTCACACCACCTGGAACACGTGGCACAACGAGGGACATCCGGGCTGTGAAACCCCGCTCCGCGCCTGCTTTGGTTCATCTGGGTGGTTCCCGCTCATAACGTCACGGGCCGATGCCTGGTGGGAACAGGATGCCGGGCACCTCTCGCATCGAGTCAGAGGAGTGCGATGTGCCGGAGTTCCGTACACGCCCCGACGGCACGCGATATCCGATCACCCCGAAGGGCAAGGCGGCCGGCACGGTTGTCGCAGGCGCCGTCGTGGCCGGTCTGCTGACCGCCGCGGGTGGTGGTACCGCCACCGAGTCGGTCGGCGTCGCGTTCGACTCGGCCGCGGAGCAGAACGCCAAGTCGGGCAACGAGGACAACCCGCGCAAGAAGGATCGCGCCAAGATGTGGCAACGCAAGGCGCTGCGGGAGATCAAGGAGACCGTCAAACACGACCTCCGCTGCGCCGTGCAGTCGTACGGCCAGGTTCAGCAGTTCTTCCTGCGGAGCCCGTGCGACTCCCTCGACCAGATGTTGTTCGCGCTCGGTGACGCGCAGGGCAACGTCATCGCCGTGTCGGTGATGTGGGTGAAGATGCCTTCAGACGGCGAGGCCGGTGAGTTGAAGAAGCTGGAAGACACTTACGGAACCGGCGACGTGACGCCTTTCGCCACCGAGGCGCTGCAGCTGGGCGGGATCAAGTTCACCGGCCGGTACTACGCGTCCCGGTCCAACGGATCCATGGTCGTCATCGCCGAATCCGAAGCGGTGCAAGGCCAGGCGACCACGACGCTGCTGAAGGACGTGGCCAACATCGCGGTGGTGCTTCCACGTCCTTGATCAACGAGAGGTCGCAGCTGGTGATCGCCCCCGGTTGAAGTCGAGCAGGGCGATCGCCGTGAGTGCCACCGCGGCGACGCCCAGCAGCGTGGCCCACAGCGAGATGTAGTCGCCTTCCGGCAGTTCGTGCGGGACCTTGTCGTAGGCGAGGAACAGCTGGACCACCGCGCGAAAGCCCAGAGCGAACGCGAGCAGCAACGGGCCGATCGCCACGGGCAGCGCGTGCAGCTTCGTGACGGCATTGGCCGCGGTGGCGGCGGACGACGTCACCGCGGCCACCGCCAGCGCGATGATCAGCGATCCCAGGCCGCCCTGGACCGTGTCGTCGTAGCGGCCGGTGACCTCCACGGACGTCCACATCACGACGGCGAGCACCGTGCAGGCCACCGCGGCCACGACCGCCGACCGGCCCAGGTGCGCGCCGAGGATGCCGATGCCCAGCCCGATGACCGCGGCCGATCCGTAGGTCGTGAGCTGACTGCCGGCGAAGTAGATACCGATGTTGGCCGGCGCGGACACGGCGAACAGCACGAAGCCCGCCATCGCCGTCTTGAGCAACGCGCCCCTGCCCAGCACGAGGGTCAGTCCGGCGGTGCAGAGCACCAGCACCGTTCCCGCGATGACCGCTGCTGGCAGCGGGGGCAGCGTGATCAGGTTGCCGACCGCGATCAGCACGATCGGCAGGAACGCCGCCGCCGTCCCCACCACCGCCGCGCGCCGTGACATCGGTTCGGACTGCGGTGTCCTGCCCGTGCGCACCCCGTACACCGCCAGAACTCCGCCGACGACCGCGAGCAGGGCCAACGCGAGATCGAGGCCCGCAGGATGAAACGCCTGGTTGTCCAGCCAGTCGAGGCCGCGGAACAGCGTGGCCAGCACCTGGGCCCCGACCACCAGCGCGGCCAGCGCGGCGTCCTGGGCCGCGGCCAGCGCGCCGATGACGATCAGCACCGTCCCGGCGACACCGATGGACGTGATGATGCCCGTGGCTCCCGGCCGGTAGATCACGAAATGCGCCTGCGCCTCGATCACCGGGGCGAGCACGGCGACCGCGCCCACGGTGAGCAGCCACTGCCAGTGCCTGGTGAGCCACACCCCGGCGACCACGGCCAGCGCCGGCAACCCCAACGACGCGAAGGAGTACTTGCTGAGCCCGAAATACGTGCTGCGGGTCGACAGGAGGTCGTAGTCGCTGACGACGAACAAGGCGATCAACGCCAGCGCGACCGGCCCCCAGAGCCAGCCGGCGTGACGACGGGTGTTCTGCACGTCGCGGAACGTAGCCCAGGGGACGGGCCGAGTTGGGTCAGTTGAGCACATCCAGCAGGTCCAGGTACCCGGTCGTCGTGCGCCACAGGGCATCCGAGTGCGGCGTGAGCTTGCCGGCGCCCCAACGGCGGTCGGTGTACTCCTGGTTGGCGCGGCGCAACCCCTTCAGGCTCACCTCCAGCTCGTCCTCAACCCGCTTCTTCAGCTCTTCCGGCGTCGGCGCCGGGGGCCTGACCAGCTCAGCCGTGCCGTCGCTGACCGCCACCAGCACTTCCTCGTTGATCCCGTCCGCCGCGCTCCAGATCAACGCCGGCCGCTCGATCCGGTGGTTCCACACCGGCGCGTCCTTGGACCGCCACAGCGCGTCGAACGGGTTGCGCGACAACCGTGTCGAGTTCGCCCAATGCTCCGCACCGAGCGGCTCGGTGCGCCACGGCACCTCGTCCACCGGCAGGTCCGTGACCAGCGCGACCTCGATGATCTCAAGATCTTTCGGCACGTCCAGCAGCTCGCCGAACACCCACAGCTCGACCACCTGGAACCGGAAGAACGAGCCCGGCAGCTCGCCGCACTTCTCAGCGAGCTCAGTCAGGTGGTGCACAGCGCGTGTCCATTTCACGGGTGGATCATGCCTGATGTGCTCCTTGAAGCCCTGGCCCGGCTGAACCGCGTGGAACCAGTGCTCTGCGCCTTCCACGAGGTCTTCCGCTCGTTCACCCCCGTCGACCCGTCCCTGCCGCTTGCCGGCATGCCCATCGCGGTGAAGCGGGGCGAACGCCACAGCCACCGGGAAGCCTTGATGGCACTCGGATGCGTCCCCATCGGGCTCACCACCACGCCCGATGGCACCACCCGGTGGCAGACGTGGGGCCGCAACTCTCGTGGCGTCACACGCAACCCGTGGAACCTCGACCGCACCCCAGGTGGCTCCTCGGCGGGGTCCGCGGTGGCCGTGGCCGCGGGGATCGTGCCGCTGGCCACGGGCGTCGACGGGGCGGGTTCGATCCGCATCCCTGCCGCGTGGTGCGGTGTGCTCGGCCTCAAGACCACGTCGTCGGAGCGTGCCGCGGTCGGCGTCTTCACCCGTGATCCGGATCTGCTCGCGATCTACACGGGCACGACGGACGTCAGCTCTCCCACCGCGGTCTGGTCACCTGACCTCGGTTTCGCCGCTGTGGATTCCGAACAGATCGAGATCGCCTGGCGCGCGGCATCGGCGCTGCGTCCACAGGTCCTCGACCTCACGCTGCCAGATCCCGCCGAGGACTGGTTCGCGAACCGCTGCGGCCCGAACCCGTTGCTGGACGAGCTCTTCGAGACCACCGACCTGCTGCTCACCCCGACGACGCCCGGCCCGCCGCACGGCCACGACGGCCCGGGCTCGCGCATCAACACGTCGCTGACCTGGACGTTCAACCTCAGCGGCCACCCGGCCATCAGCATCCCGGCAGGCTTCGACTGCGAAGGCCTGCCGGTCGGCCTCCAAGCCGTCGCCCGCCACGGCAGGGAGGCGGACCTGATCGCCGCCGCCCATGCCGTGTTGACCTCCAGCGCGGTGGAGGTTGCACCCTGGCCGCCATGAACCTCGTGGTGCGCGCCGAACAACAGTCCCTGTGGCTCTGCTTCGAGCCGTGGGCCAACGAGTACACGCTGTTGCCGGGCTCGGCGGTCGTGGTGCGGTTCGGCGATGAGGCGGCGGTGGAGATCGTGCACCACCGCGACGGCATGACCTTCTTCAGTCTCGGCCCACATCCCGACCTCTATGACGAGGACGGGGAGGCCGTCGAGATCTACAGCGAGTACATGCCGGAGTTCCCGGCCGACCTGCCGATCGCGGCGTTGAAGCACATCATCGAGGTCATTCCGCCGATCCGCAGCGAGCCGGACCGGCTGAACTAGGCAGCGACCGCGCGCAGCGACCGCAATGCCGAGGCCCACGCCACCAGTTCGTCGAGCATGGCGTTGAGCTCCTCGTTCTGTTGCAGTCCCTCCTGCAGTGCGCCACGCCCCAACGCGACCTGAGTGCGCACCGTCGCCACCTTCAGTTCCGCGAGCACCAGCCGCAGTTGCTCGACCGCACGCAGACCTCCACCACCACCGAGGCCCACGAACCCGGCGGCCTTGTCGTTCCACTCCGCGTACAGGTAGTCCAAAGCGTTCTTCAGCACGGCGGGGAACGAGTGGTTGTACTCGGGCGTGATGAACACGAACCCGTCGAAAGAAGCGACGACCGACGCCCAGGCTCGTGTGTGTGCGTGGGCGTACTCGCCGAAGATCGCCGGCACGGGCTCGTCGAGCATCGGCAACCCGACTTCCGCGAGGTCGATGAGCTCGAACGACGCGTCGGTGCGCGCGTTGGCGACGTTCACGACCCACTGCGCCACTGTCTCGGAACGACGGCCAGGACGCGTGCTCCCCAAGATCACTGCGATTCGCATGGCGACCAAAGTACAACGCTCGTGGTACTTAGTGCAACGAGCGTTGTATTACGATCGAACCCATGCGACCGGACAAGCGGCAGGCGATCCTGCGCGGGGCGTTGAGCGTGTTCGCCAGGGACGGCTACTCGCGGGCGAGCATCGACGGCATCGCGAAGGAGGCCGAGGTCTCGACGCGCACGCTCTACAACCACTTCGCGGACAAGGCGGAGCTGTTCCGCAGCGTCATCCAGGCCAGCGCCGGCAAGGCCGCGCAGGACCAGCTCGCGATCATCGAGCGGCACTTCCACAAGGTCACCGACCTGGAACAGGACCTGATCGCGTTCGGCAGGGCCATGTGCGCCGAGCACGGGAACGCCGAGCACTTCGCGTTGGTGCGGCAGATCAACGCCGAGCTCGGCCACATCCCGGCCGCGGCGATCGAGGCGTGGCAGGAGACGGGGCCGCGCAAGGTCAGGAAGACCCTCGCGGCCGAGCTCGAGAAGCTCGGCTTCCAGGACCCGGAACGTGCCGCGGTCCATCTGCTGGTGCTCACGATGACGGGCGACCCCACCATCAGAGGCACACGTCCGGATGACGACGACATCGCTGCGGGCGTCCGAGTCTTTCTGCACGGGCACGATGTCGAGAAACGGCGAGAGGCTGCGACATAGGGCTATGCACACCGACACGCGCGTTGACGACTACATCGCCGGGCTACCTGAGTGGCAGCAGGACATCTGTCGCGAGGTCCGCAGGCTCGTCCACGGGGCCGACCCGGACGTCGAGGAGACGATCAAGCGAACGACGCGGCCGTACTTCGTGCTGGACGGCAACATCTGCGCGTTGCTCGGCACCAAGGACCACGTGAACGTGATGCTCTACGACAAGGCGATCGTGCCGGACCCCGAGAACATCATCACGAGCGGCCACGCGAACAAGACCGCGCGCATGATCTCCGTGTACCGCGACCAGCCGATCAACGCGCCGGCGCTCGTCGAGATGTTCCGCCACATCATCGCCGACAACCGCCGCCGGAAGAGTGTCGGACCCCGTCGGTAGCCTCATGACGCATGGAGGTCGAGATCTACACCGACGGCGCCTGCAGCCCCAATCCCGGTCCTGGCGGCTGGGGTGCGGTGCTGCGCTACGGCGAGCATGAGAAGGACATGTACGGCGGTGACATCGGCCCGACGACGAACAACCGCATGGAACTGATGGCGCCCATCGTGGCGTTGGAGAGCCTCACGCGACCGTCCACCGTGAAGCTCTACACGGACAGCACGTACGTCCGGAACGGCATCACCTCCTGGGTCCACGGGTGGAAGACGAACGGCTGGCTCACGAAGGCGCGCGAGCCGGTCAAGAACTCCGACCTGTGGCGTCGCCTCGAGGAAGCCGCGGACAGGCACGAGGTGGAGTGGCACTGGGTCAAGGGCCATGCGGGCCACCCGGAGAACGAGCGCGCGGACCGGCTGGCCGTGCGCGGAGTGGAGGAGGTGACGGGGCGGGAAGCCAAGCAGCCCCAGGCAAAACCGAAGAAAGCGGCCAAACCGAAGCAACCGCGTGAGCTGAGCGGCGAACCGTGCGGCGCGCCCACCAAGAAGGGCACGCCGTGCCCGATCACCGCTGGTGCCAACGGACTGTGTCACGTGCACGATCCGGCGTTGCAGTGCGGCGCCCTCACGAAGAAGGGCGCGCCCTGCACGATCGCGACCGGCGGCGGCCGGTGCGACCACCACCAGGACGCGCTCGAGCTGTTCACGTGACGGCGAGAGAAGCCAGCAACCGCAACGCTTCCTCGGACGGACTGCCCGGCGCGGCCACGTAGGTCACCAGCACCTGGCCCGCGTCCGAGGTCAGCGGTTCCGCGGCGAGCTCGAGCGGTCCGAGCTGCGGGTGGTTCATGCGCTTGAACATGGGCGCTCGTTCGCGCACCGGATGCTCCGCCCACAGCGTGCGGAACAACGGCGACGCCTCGGAGATCTCCTCGACCAGCGCGAGCAGCGCCTGGTCGTCGGGGTGCACGCCGTAGTCCGCCCGCAGGTAGCCGACGTTCTCGCGCGCACAGTCCATCCACCCGGTGAACAGCTCCTGCGCGGCCGGGTCGGTGAACATGTACCGCACCATGTTCGGCTGCTCGCGGAAGTCCGTGACGAGTGCTGCGGCCAACGGGTTCCACGCGAGCACGTCGAGCCGTCGCCCGAGCACCATCGCGGGCACGCCGTGCAGCGCGTCGAGCAACCACCTCAACGCCGGCCGCACCTCCTCCGACGACGCGTCCACCCGATTGGGCCGCGCCAGCCGGTACAGGTGCGTGCGTTCGGCCGCGTCGAGCCCGAGCGCCTGCGCCAGCGCGTCCAGGATCGAGTCGGACGCGTTGGAAGCACGCCCCTGCTCCATGCGCGTGTAGTAGTCGACGCTGATCCCGGCCAGCTGCGCCAGCTCCTCGCGGCGCAGCCCAGGAACGCGCCGCCGCGACGCCCGCTCCGGCGGATCCAGTGCCGCCCGCCGTGCCCGCAGAAACTCCCCCAGCTCGCTCACTGCTCCCATCATGCCGGAATCGCCCCGACCAGTCCGCCGTCCACGACGAAGTCCTGCCCCGTCACGTACCCAGCCCGGTCGGAGAGGAGGAAGGCCACCACGTTCGCGACGTCCTCCGGCTCGCCGAGGCGCCCCATCGCAACCTGCCGGCGAAACGGCTCGTCGTCCTCCACGTTCTCGCGGAACATGTCCGTCGCGATGTACCCGGGACTGACCGTGTTCACCCGAACGTGCGGCAACTCCGCCCCGAGCGTCCGCGCCAGGCTGTGCACCGCCGCCTTGCTCGCCGTGTACAGCGACGCCCCGGCGAACCCGCGATGCACCGTCCACGACGCGTTGATCACCACCGACGCCCCCGGCTTCAACCGGGCCCGCTGCACCGTGAAGTAGACGCCCTTGAAGTTCGTGGCCAGCACCCGGTCCACGTCCTCCTCGGTGACAGATCCGAACGGCGTGAACACCCCGATTCCGGCATTCGCGAAAACCCCGTCGACCTCCCCGACCGCCTCCATCAACGCCTCGACGTCGGACACCTTCGACACGTCCGCGACCACGGTCTCGACGCCGAGCTCCTTGCGCGCCAACGCCAACCGCTCGGCGGACCGTCCACTCACCACGACCCGCGCGCCCTCCTCCACCAGCACCCGCGCCGTCGCCAGCCCGATACCGCTACCGCCACCCGTGATCAGAAAAGTCCTCATGGCCACCACACTCCGGGCTCGGGCATCCGCGAACCAGACCCGCTGTTTCCTGGGTCTGCCGAGACCAGGCTGAACCGCGCGAACCGGCGTAGCGTCCCCGTCATGCTTCCCGAATCCGCCAGGGCAGTGCTGGAGTCCAACGCGCTGGGCCACCTCGTGACGCTGGGCAAGGACGGCGCACCGCAGGTGACCATCGTCTGGGTGGGCCTGGACGGCGACGAGATCGTCTCCGGCCACCTGATGGCGCACCAGAAGGTCCGCAACATCCGCAACGACGGCCGCGTCGTGCTGTCCCTCGAGACCCCCAAGATCAACGAGATGGGCCTGCAGGAGCACCTCGTCGTCTACGGCACCGCGCGCATCACCGAGGGCGGGGCGCCGGAACTGCTCCAACGCCTCGCGCACACCTACCTGGGCCCGGACGTGAAGTTCCCGCCGTTCGACAACCCGCCACCTGGCTTCGTCACGCGCATCAAGGTCGACCGCGTGGCAGGCGTCGGCCCCTGGGCTTCCTAGAGGTGTGGCCCGGAAGGGATGCTGGGGAATTCGCGGTCAGACGGGTGCACCGTGGTGCCCTGCTGAGCGTGAATTGTCTCGCCAACCTTCCGCGACACGTCACGGGTTCGTGCACGTCGTGCCCGACGACAGTCACGTCGCCTACGCCCAGATCCACAACGACCAGACCGCCGCAACCGCGATCCTGCGCCGGGCCGTGGACCGGTTCACCGCCCGCGGCGTCCGGCCGAGGCGGATACCGACCGACAACGGCTCCTGCTGTCGCGGCAAATCCTGGAAAGCCGCATGCGCCGAACTCGGGATTGACCGACCTGTCCGGTCAATGCACCTAGCTGTCGTAGAGGGAGTGGACGGCGGGCTGGCCCGTGTAGTTCGGGCCGGCCTGGTCGTCCGCACCCAGGTAGGTGAACGGCAGCCCCGGCCGCCCCTCGCCCGTCCAGCCGATGCGGCGGTTGCGGTTGTCGTAGCTGAATCCGGCCTCCCGCAAGGCTTTGGTGAGGGTGCGGCCCAACGGGGCGCCGTCGGCGCGGCGCACACTCGCGACGTCGAAGTTCGCCACGAGCCGGCCGCCGGGTGCGAGCCAGGACGCGGCGCGCACCAGCAGGCCCAGTTTGTCGCCCACGTAGTGCAGGCCGTGCACGCACGTCACGAGGTCGACGGGCACGTCCGGCTCCCACTCGTCCACCGGCGCGACGACGAAGCTCAGGCCCGGACGAGCGGGCACGTGATGGTCGACGAGGTCGACGCCGATGATCGTCACGTCCTCCCGCGCCGCCTCCGCCAGTGCCTTGCCGGAGCCGCAGCACAGGTCCACCCACCGCGTGCCCGGCGGAACCTCGAGATCGAGTCCCAGCTCGCGGCGGTAGCTCGCCAGGCCCCGTTCGCGGTTCATGGCGCAGTTCGCCACGACCGACGAGCGCCACAGCTTTTCGTCGTCCAGCAGGCTCACCGCAGCACCTTCGCGAGGCGGGACATGCCGTCGAAGATCTCCGCGGGTGTGTTGGTGGTGAACGACATCCGGAACGTCGCGTGGTCCGGCGTGGTCGCGAAGAAAGGCGCACCCGGCACGAAAGCGACGTCGTGGGACAGCGCGTCCTTCAGCAGCTCAGCGCTGTCCACGTCGCCGGGCAGGCGCAGCCACACGAACATGCCGCCGTCCGGATCGGTCCACGTCGTGCCATCGGGAACGGTGGAGGGCAGAGCCGCGATCATCGCGTCACGGCGTTCCCCGTAAGCCACGCACAGGCGGGTGACGTGGGCGTCGAGATCGTTGTGTGTCAGGTAGGCCGCGGCGGCGGCCTGGTCCACAGTGGACGTGTGCAGGTCGGCGGCCTGCTTCACGATCCCGAAGGTGCGGAGCAGGTCCGCGGGCGCGCGCAGCCAGCCGAGCCGCATGCCGGGAGCGCCGATCTTCGAGAAGCTGCCCAGATAAATGGTTCTGTCGCTGATGGAAGCTAGCGGTGCCACCGCCGAACCCCGGTACCGGAGCTCGCCGTAGGGGTCGTCCTCGACGACCCAGAAGTCGTGCGAAGCGGCCAGCTCGGCGACCTCGGCGCGACGGGAGGCGGACAGCGTGCGGCCCGTCGGGTTCGCGAACGTCGGCACCAGGTACAGCAACGCCGGGCGTTCAGCGGCGATGACGGACCGCAACGAGTCCGGGTCCAGTCCGTCGGCGTCACTGGCGACGGGGACGATGCGCGCGCCCGCCATCTGGAAGCACTGCAGCGCGGCCAAGTACGTGGGTTCTTCCACGGCCACGACGGCGCCCGGTTCGAGCAGGGCGGTGGCCACCAGGCTCAGGGCCTGCTGCGAACCCGTGGTGACCAGGACGTCCGAAGTGGGCAGTCCGCGGCCGGTCAGGCGATGGGACACCAGCGAACGGAGGACCGGATTTCCTTCCGTGGGGGCATATTGCAGCACTGAGCGGTCCCGCAGGGCGAGGTCGTAGGCGGCGCGCAGACCGTCCTGGTCGAACAGTTCGGGGGCGGGAAGTCCACCTGCGAAGGAAATCACCTCGGGACGGGAGGTCAGCGCGAGCAGGTCGCGCACCGGGGAGCTGGCCACGGAGAGGGTGCGGTGCATGAACTTCACGTTAACCGGCGCCGGTTCCAGCGGGACGCGGATTTTCTGTCGGTGGTGCTGGCTAGCGTGGTGGACATGGACATCGAGACACGTGCGGACCAGCCCTACGCCGCGATCAGGGCCACGGTGACGCTGGAGACGTTCGCCAAGATCGCCGACCGCTTTCCCGAGATCATGAGATGGCTGGCCGATCGCGAGTTACCGATCCTCGGCGCGTCGTTCCTGCGGTATTTACGCGTCACCGGCGAGGAGTTCGAGGTGGAGGCCGGGATTCCCACCATCGCCGAGGTGCCGGGCGAGGGCGAGGTGTTCACCGCGACGCTGCCCGCCGGCCAATACGTTGTGGCGGTGCACAAGGGCAGCCCGGACGGGCTGGCCGCCGTCACGGACCGGCTCCTCGCCCACACAGTGCGGTTCGACCGCGACGGCGACAGGTGGGGCGCGCGCATCGAGAGCTACTTCACCGACCCCGCGGCGGAGCCCGATCAGACCAAGTGGACGTCGGAGGTGGCCATCCGGCTCGCGGACTGAGTCGCGCTTATATGCCGAGTCGTCTATATTGCTGTCATGGCATCTACATTCGCCGTGCTGGCCGATCAGAGTCGCCGGGAGATCCTCGACCTGCTGCGGGAACGCGAGCGGCCGGTCGGTGACCTCGTCGACCGCCTGACGCTGACCCAGCCGACCGTCTCGAAGCACCTCAAGGTGCTGCGCGAGGCCGGCCTGGTCGAGGTGCGCACCGACGCCCAACGGCGCTGGTACCGGCTCGCCCCCGGTCCGCTGGCGGAGATCGACGCCTGGCTCGCGCCCTACCGGCGGATGTGGGAGAAGAGCCTGGACGCGCTCGAACGACGACTCGACGAGATCGAAGGGGACTGAGACCCGTGGACGCCGAACTGCAGATGATCGAGGGCAAGCCCGTCCTGCGCTTCGAGCGCAGGCTGCGGCACTCGCCGGAGAAGGTCTGGCGGGTGGTCACGGAGCCGGCCGAGATGAAGCACTGGTTCCCGGCCGAGGTCACGATCGACGGCCGCAGGATGAGCTTCACCTTCCCCGCCGAAGCACCGGTCGACGCCGACGGCGGCGAGGGCGAGTTGCTCGAGTCCGACCCGCCGAAGGTCTTCGCCTTCCGCTGGCTCAACGACGTGCTGCGCTTCGAGATCCTGCCGCGCGAGGACGGCTGCCTGCTCGTCTTCACCGCCGTGGTCACGAACAAGCTGTCCGTGGGCCGCGACGCCCCTGGCTGGACCACCTGCCTCGACGCCCTGGTGGCCCACGCCGACGGCACGAAGTACGAGCCACCGACGGAGTGGTTGCCGCTCATCGAGCACTACACAGCGAAGTTCGGTCTCGACGAGGGCACCGACGAGATCGGCGGCGTCAAGTTCGTCCGCGACCTCGTCTGGAAGCCCCTCGACGAGGTCTGGCAGCTGCTCACCGAGGGCACCGAGAACACAGTCCCCGCCCGCGCCGCCCACCCCGGCATCCAGCCGGGCGAGGTCACCCAATCCGAAGCACCGCGTCTGCTGGAGTACGAGTGGCTCCAGGACGGCAAGCCGAAGGGCGTGGTGCGCTGGGAGTTCGAGCACGTCCCGCTGCAGGGCACCACGGTCACGCTGGTCCAGGAGAACGCCCACGGCCCCGAAGCGCTCGCCGCGTGGCACGTGCACCTGGAGCTGTTCTTCGCCGCCACGCAGGGCGAGATCCGCTGCCCGTGGCCCGCCGACCGCGAGGAGGAGCTCGCCAAGCGCTACGCCGAGCGGTAGCTCACGCGTACCGCACCCGTTCCACCAGGAAACGCCAGTCCGGCGGGCATCGGCGCCCGAACCGCCGCGCGCTCGCCCGTTCGTACTCGAGCACGGCCCGGCGCCGGGTCCGCGGATCCGGCGTCAGGTCCTCGAGGTCGTCGATGTCGGCGGTGGTGAGCCGGACGTCGGTGATCCTCGCCGGGTCGAGCCGGGCGATCGACCACCAGCAGGTGGCCGCGGCGTAGTCGTAGCCGAGAACCCGGAACCTCTCCTCCGCCACCAGAAGATCGCGGACGGCGCTCGCCTTGTCGCGGCTGCCGAGCGAGAGCTCGGCACGGACCTGATGGGATCTGGCCACCACCTCCGGATACGCGTCGGCCTCGATGACACCCGTGACGAACTCCTTGCCGTCGTTGTACTTGCGAGCCGCGTGACAAAGGCGCGCACGCAACACCATCAGCCAGGAGTACCACTCGCCGCCTGGCGTCAGCAGGACCTCCGCGGTCTTCGCCTTCTTCATCGCGACGACGAGGTTCGCCCGATCGCCGGCCAGCTGGAAGCGCGCCAGCGACCATTCCGCGCTGAGAGTGGCGCACATTCCTGCCTCCTCGCTCGCGCGGCCCGAGATCGCGCAGAACCGCTCGATCGCCTGCACGAGCAGCAGTTCGCTCTTGCGCAGGTAGAAGTCGCGATCGAACGCCACGCCCTCGGCCGCCATGCGCAGGAACACCGTTGCGTGGCACAGGGTTCCGCGCGCGGCCGTGTAGAGATCCCGGTACTTCTCCGCGATCTTCGTGCCGTCCTCGGCGGCGGCAGCGGCACGCACCAACCGGTGCTCGCGCAACAGGTACCACGCCTGCCCCTCGATGAGGATCTTGGCTTCCAACGCCCCTTCCCCGCGCAGGCGCTCGGTGGCGGACAACGTGCGCAGGCACATCTCGGTCGTGCGCCGCACCAGGTCCACGTCTCCGTGCGCCTTGGCGGCGCCCACCACCGAGTCGAACGACCGGGCGAGCTCGATGTCGCCCTCGCCGATCTCGGCGAGCCGCCGCACCAGCACGCGTGCGGCCGGCTCGGCGGGTTCGAGGGTTTCCAGGTCACGCAACATCTCCCGCACTTTCGGCGACGAGGACTCCATGTTCATCGTCACACCACCTTCCGCACCCCCCGCGCTCGTGAGCGCCTTCGCCAGCACCTCGGCCCCGGCCCCGGTGTCCGGGTCGAAGGTGTGAATCACCAGCGACTGCAGCACCGCGGGCAACAGGTTCCTGTCGAACCGCGGCGGCACCACCGGCACGACACCGCACCGGTAGGCCTCGCTGTGGTGGTAGAGCTTGTGCCGCAAGAGCCTCGCCTCGTACCTGACACCCTTGCGTTCGATGGAGTCGTTGGACTCCAACGCTTTCAGGTAGTCCGGCGAGACGACCACGAGCACGGTCCGGTCGCGGAACCCCTCTTCCATCCACGACGGGATGGACAACGGCCGGACGGAGGGCAGATCACCGTCCCACCACACGTCGAACCCCTGTAGCCGCAGGGCAGCCACCAGCGCGGAGGCGGCAGGACCGCCGTCGCTGTTGCTGTAACTAATGAAGAGGCCGTTCATCGCCACTCCCCCGCGTCGCGGCGAACCTGCGGAGGGACGAGGTGGGTCGTCTGGTGCTCATAGCGGGCCTCCTGATCGCGGGGGTGACCTGCGGCCACCGATCACTCTGGATCGGTGAGGCGAGGCCGATCCCCGGAAGGGCCCTGTTGGCGGCAGTCAGAACTGGTCGAACGTCATAGGCTGACGACGGCGTTGTCCACTCGCCTCACTTTGCGCTGTGGTGCGGGATAGCGTTGCCACCGGACGGGCGTCTGTTGGCGCAGGCGCCCGTCCGACTCGAGCTGGTCAGCCTCCTAGGTGTTCGAGCCGCTCGTCGATCACGCGCGGCGTTTCGCTGGCAGGCAAAGCGAACTTCTCGAGCTGGAGGAAGTACCTGAGGTACTGCCGCACGGCTTCCGAGTCGTCCTGGAGCAGCGACGAGCCGTACAGCTGTTCCAGGAACAAGGAGTAGTCCTCCTCGTCCTCGCTGATCTCGAGGATCGAGAAGGAGCCCTTCATCGCGGGGTGCAGACCCGCGTCGAAGGGCACGATCTGAACGGACACCTGGTCGGTCGCGGCCAGCTTCCTGATGCGGTGGAGCTGGTCGCGCATGATCTCGACACCCCCGACCACGCGGTGCAACACCGATTCGTCGATGACGAAGAACATCTCCGGCCCGTCGGGGCCGAGCAGGTTCTGCCGGTGCATGCGAACGTCGATCCCGCGCTGCATGGACTCGGGATCTTCTCCACCGGCGGCGCCGACCGCGGCCGCGTAGGCGCGCGTCTGCAACATGCCCGGAATGAGCAGGGTCTGCATGTAGCGGCAGCGGATCGCCACCGACTCGAGTTCGATGAACTGCGCGAACCCCTTGGGCAGCCCCCGGTACTTCGCCATCCAGGCAGGCCGCTTGGTCGCGCGGGCCAAGTCGACCAGCTCGTCCACGCGCGTCGGCTCGGTGATGCCGTAGTGCAGCAACAGGGCCCTCAGATCGGTGACCGAGATACCGCTCTTGCCCTGTTCGATGCGGATGACCTTCGAGGTCGACCAGTCGAGCGCTTCCGCGACGGAGTCCTGGGTGAGCTTCAGGACCTCACGGGCCTGCCTCAACTCACCCAGCAGCTTCCGCTGCTGTGCAACGGGGTTTCCCTTAACTGACACGGTGCAGCGCTCCCTCTGCGGCACACACGGTGTGCATGCTTGCCACCATTCTGCCACCTGGCATTTTGAAATCAAGTATTCTGACCTGAGGCAAAGTGAACGTCCTTAAATTGACATGTTTTACACCGCCAGGCGCCAAGACACCACATGCAGAGTCGAACAAGGTCAAGACAGACTTGAGCGAGTTCGCTCCATCGAGCGAACTCGCTGGTGGTGGCGTGCGCTCAGGACGAGGAGACCAGCAGCACGAAGGCGGACCACGCGGGCACGGAGAAGCCGAGCAGCGCTTCTGACCGATCTTTGCTGTCGCGGACCAGGACGGTGCTCCGCTCGTCGACGGCGAACTCGACACACGCCTCGCCGTCGCCGCTGTAGGAGCTGCGGATCCACCTGAGCTCTGCCGCCATCGTCGCTCCCATCGCACCGGGGTCCCCGACCGAACCCACCGACCTCGGCCCGGCCCACCCGCGTGCACCCCGGGAAGGTCGGCGGAGGGAACGCCTCCAACCCGACGAGGCCACAGCTCAGAATAGGTCGGAGGAGCGAACTATCAACACCGCCGTAGGTGCGCCGCGCGGTAGACAGAAAGGTGTCATTTCAAGGACACGCCGAAACCCGAACCTGTTGGCATCACATGGAATCAGACCGTGGCGAGCCGATCAACACCCACGCCGCTGATCAACAGCCGCTCCTTGCGGTTGCCCGTCAGCCGCTGCGTCCAGTCGACGAACCCGCCGTCGCCGATCTCCTCGCCACGCAGATAAACCTTGTAGCACAAGCCTTTGTAGTACCCGGTCTGCCGCGAGGGGTCTGCGGGCAACGAGCCGCGCACCACCTCGAACCGCGGATCCAGCACCGTCACGCGCACCTCGACGTCCCCGCACGCCGAGCGCAGGAACGCCATGTGCTCGGCAAAGTGTTGCCGCTCAAAGGCAAGCGAGCCGCGGTCGCGCCCGGCCGACACCGCGCCGAACAACGTGAAGTGCGCGAACCGCCCGGCGCCTTCGAACAACTGCGCGCGCACCACCCGTTGCACCGCCGCCAGCCGCACGTCGTCCGGGCCGGCCTGCCTGCGCACAGCGGCTTCCAGCGCCAGCGCGTTGGTCGGGTCGGCCGCCACCTCGGTGCCGCGAATGGTGGACAGCACGTTGTTCTGGTCCTGCTCGGCCACCGCGGAGCACGTCCCCAGCGGTGCCACGGGAGCAAGGCCCAGCACGGAGAACGACGGCGGCAGCGCGCGAAGCAACCGGTCCTCCGCGGAACGCAGCACGTCGAAAGGAACCGAGGACGGCGCCACGAAGCGGTCGGAACGGTACTGCCGCAACACATCCGGACCGGACAGCCCCGAAGCACGCCGCTGCATCAGTGCGAGCAAAACCGTGGTGAGGTCGCTGCCGGGCAGCCGCGCGAGCCGGTCCAGCACGTCCTGCCCGCCCAACGCCCGCAGCACCCGGCTCAACGCACTCATGCCCACCATGATCCGCATACCGGCCAGCGGTTTTCCGCGAGCGCTCCGGTGGATCGCCTGGCTACCCTCGAAAGCATGACGGACGGGATGCAGGTGGGCGAACTGTGGGGACACCGGGCCGCGCAACGGGCCGCTCTCGGCGCGAAGATGTCCATGCCCGCGTGGAAGACCGCCATCGAGCGCACCAAGATCGGGCCAGGCAGCAACGTGCTCGACCTGGGGTGCGGCAGCGGCGAGTTCTGCGCGCTGGCAACGGAAGCGGGCGCGCACGCCACCGGCATCGACGCCTCGCACAACATGATCGAGCTGGCCCGGCAGGCCGCGCCCGCCGCCGAGTTCCACGTGCGCGCGCTCGGCCGGTTGCCTTGGGAGGACGACACGTTCGACGTCGTCACGGCGTTCAACTCGATGTTCTTCGCGGACGACCCCGAGGCGGTGTTCGCGGAGGCCGTCCGGGTCAGCAAGGACTACGTGGTGGTGTGCGACTGGCATCCGGAGCACCCGAGCGACATCATCACGGTCGGGTGGACCGTCAAGGGGCCCGGCGGACGCCGGCACACGAAGACTCCGGAGCCGCTCGAGAAACTCACGATCGACATTCCCCGGCACCATCCCGACGAGGACACGATGCTGCGCGCCTTCCTGAGCACAGGTGGCTACCAGCAGATCATCGAGCGCGATGGCGAAGAAAGTGTCGCGGAGAAGATCAGGGCCGCGACCGAACAGTTCCGCACGGAGGACGGCGGTTATCGGTTCGCGAACAAGTACCTGATGTCGGTCTTCCGCAAGAACCCCAGAAAGTGAATCAGGCCGCGGAGAGGATCTCGTAGCCGGCCGAGGTGAGGGCTGCGGGGCCTGGACGGGCGCTGATCAGGCCCGCAGAGGCCAGTCGCGGGCCGACGAACTGGTCGGCGCAGCACAGGCCGTCGACGAGCAGAGAGCTTCCGGACATCTCGCAACGGCCCTCGGCAACTGCTCTGAGAACTGCGCGGTCGCGGTGTGTGAGCGATGAGGCGGTCATCTTCTTCTCCTAGCGGTAAAGCGTCTACTCATGGATACGTCGGAGAAGAAGGCTTCGGTTCGACATCATCGCCAGAGAATTCTGCGCGTACACCCAAAAGACGTACGGCGCGGCCGTGTTCGAACCGGTCGAGCACCACCAGCGCGGCCGCCGCGAGATCGTCAGGAGACGACGTCGGCGCAGGTAGCTTCATCAGCCGCACCTTCGTGAAGAAGGGCACGAACCGCACCTTCACGCCCACGCGCACGACCGGGCGGCCCTCGGTGGCCACGTCCACGGCCACCTGGTGGGCCAGCGCCACGACCTCGCGCCGGATGTCCTCCATCGACACCAGGTCCTGCTGGAACGTCTTCTCGTGGCTGCGGGACTTCACGACCCACGGCGTCGCGGAGACCACCGTGTCGCCCGCGCCCAGCCCGACGGTCCGGAAGTACGGGCCCATCCGCGGGCCGAACCGCGCGGCCAGCGCCTCGGCAGAGGCCGACGCCAGGTCCGTCACGGTCGAGATGCCGAGCTCGGCCAGCTTGCGCTCGGTCTTCGCGCCGATCCCCCACAGCGCGGACGTCGGCCGGTGCCCCATCACCTCGACCCAGTTCGCGCGGGTCAGCTGGTACGTCCCGGCGGGCTTGCCGAACTCGGTCGCGATCTTGGCGCGCAGCTTGTTGTCGCCGATGCCCACCGAGCAGTGCAGCCCGGTCTCCTCCAGCACCGCCGCCTGCAACGCCCGGGCCAGCTCGAAGGGGTCCTCGACGGAAGCGCCGACGAACGCCTCGTCCCACCCCATCACCTCGACGACGACCGGGAACGACCGCAGCACCGCCATCACGTCCGCCGAGGCCGCTTCGTACAACCCGTGGTCGGCGGGCAGGAACACGGCGTCCGGCAGCTTCTTGAACGCGGTCCGCAGCGGCATCCCGGAGTGCACGCCGAACTCACGCGCCTCGTACGACGCCGTGGCCACGACCGCGCGCTCGGTCGGGTCGCCGTTGCCGCCCACCACCACGGGCCTGCCACGCAACGACGGATCGCGCAGCACCTCGACCGCCGCTATGAACTGGTCGAGGTCCACATGAAGGACCCAGTCCGCCATGCTGGACAGTATGAAACGGTCGGCCGGAATCCTGCTGTTCAGACGAACCACCCAGCTCGAGGTGCTGCTGGGCCACATGGGAGGCCCGTTCTGGGCCCGCAAGGACGCCGGCGCGTGGTCGGTGCCGAAGGGCGAGTACACGGCCGACGAGACGCCCGAGGATGCCGCACGCCGCGAGTTCACCGAAGAACTCGGGCTGCCGGTGCCCGACGGTGAGCTGATCCCGCTCGGCGAGGCCAAGGGCTCCGGCAAGGTCATCACGGTGTGGGCGCTCGAGGGCGACCTCGACCCGGAGACCGTCACGCCGGGCACGTTCGAGATGGAGTGGCCGCCCAAGTCGGGGCAGCGCAAGGAGTTCCCCGAGGTCGACCGCGTGCAGTGGTTCAGCGTGGAAGAGGCGGGCGCGAAGATCGTCTCCGCGCAACGCCCCTTCCTCGAACGACTCACTGCCAGATAGCGGTGACCCATTCCGGGTGGTCGATGAACGGGTTCCGGTTGTGCTGGATGCTGTCGAAGATCACCTGGTTGCGCCGCTTCTCGAACGCGTCCGGCGGGTCCTGCAGGTTCCACTGCTTGAGCACCGACAGTTTGCCTATGAACGGCGCCTTGTCGTTGTTGACCGACTCGTTGAGCTCCAGGTCCTTGAAGCCGTCGTCGCCTGCGTAGCGCACGGCCATGTAGAACATCATGCGGGCGACATCGCCCTTCACCGCGGCGCGCGGCTCGAACGAGTCGCTGTCGTACTTGCTGCCGGGCGCCTCGGGAACGGCGGAGCCGCCGTTGTCGAAGTCGAGGTTGCCGCGGGTAGCGTTGACCGACACGTCCTCCGGTCGCAGGTGGTGGATGTCGGTTCCCGGCCCGGGCGCCTCCGCGAACTCCCCGTGCGACTTCGCCCAGACGTGCTCGCGGTTCCAGTCGTCCTGGGCGGGGCCGTGCTGCGCCTTCGACCGCGAGATGCCGCTGTACAGCAGGATCACGTTGGACGAGTTGTTCGGATCCTGGTCAGTGGCCATCAGCGCGTCCCAGACCTGGGAGTAGCCGAGCACCGTCTGGTTCTTGATGATGTCGTGCAGCGCGGACTTCATCGCCGCACCGGACTTACCGCAAGCCGCCGTGTAGTAGGCCTCGCAGGACGGCGGTGTCGTTGTTGTTGTCGTCGTTGTCGGCGGCGCAGTGGTCGTGGTCGTCGGTGGTGTTGTGCCGGAGAACGCGAACGCTGTGGGCGTCTTCAGACCGGCGTGGGAGATGTACGTGGTCAACAGACCCGTGACGTCGATCTGCCTGCCCAGCAGCGACGGGTTCGACTGCATGCCCCACGCCGCCCGGAACCCGCTCGTGATCTGCACGTAGAGCATGCGCGAGGTGCCGGTCTCGGACGCCGTGTCCGCCAGCGCGAGCGCGTAGTCATCCGGATAACCCGATCGGATGACCGTGGTGGCGGTCGTGGGTTCCCCGACGACGTACCCGCGAACGGTCGCCGACGACCCGGACTGCTGGCTGATCGCCTGGGCAACGGTGAGCGGAGCTGCTGCGACAGCGGCGGTCGACCCGTACAGGCCGACCGCCGCCAACAAACCGATGACTAACGCCAGTGGACTCCACCGCGCCATGTGCCCTCCCCGATCGTGTGAATGCTGTGCACACGATCAGATGAGATGACCAACGCGCGGTAAACGCAATGTCACGGCACCAAGACGACCTTGCCCGTGGTCCTCTTCGACTCGACGAGCTCGTGCGCCTTCGCGACGTCCGCGAGCGGCACGATGTGGTCGAGCTCCACCCTGAGCTGCGGCAACGCGGCGAGGTCGGCACCGGAGGCGGAGACGCTCATGAACAACTCGAACCGGATGCCGAGGTCCACAGCTCGGTCAACGTCAAAACCCGGGTTGCCCGGAATGATCGACACGAGCACGCCGCCGGGCTTCAGGACCTTGGCGGAACGCTCGGCGTAGTCCCCGCCGATCAGGTCGAACACCACGTCGACCGGCTCGATCGACGTGAAGTCCTCGTGCCGGTAGTCGATGAGCTCGTCCGCGCCGAGCGAGCGCAGGAAGTCGTGCTTGGCCGCGGACGCCGTGCCGATCACGTAGGCCCCCCGCGCCTTGGCGATCTGCACCGCGACGTGCCCGACACCACCAGCCGCCGCGTGGATCAGCACACGCTGACCAGCGGAAAGCCCGCCACGACCGACCAGTGCCTGCCACGCCGTGAGCGCCACCATCGGTACCGCGCCCGCCTCCTCGACGGTCAGGTACGACGGCCGCAGCGCCAGGTCGGAGGCGTTCACCGCGACGTACTCGGCGTAGGCACCGCCAGTTCCGGGGAAGGGCAGCAGCCCGTACACCTCGTCCCCGGCGGTGAACCCCTCACCGTCCTGCTCGACGGTGCCCGCGAGGTCCCAGCCCAGCGTGAACGGCGGCTCCCCGAGCGCGGGGAACCCACCGGCGCGGATGTACGTGTCGACCGGGTTCACGCCGGCGGCCCCCACCTTGACCAGCACCTGACCCGGTCCGGGCACCGGCTTCGCGGCCTCGGCGACCTCCAGCACGGACGCGGCCCCGACGGTCTTCTGCGTGATGACTCGCATGATGATGATCCCCTTCGATGTTCTCGATGGGCACCATCTTGCAGTTAGCGCCAACTTATAGAAAGTAGGCACTTTGGGGTAACTAGCTCTCCCTCAGGTAGAGGTCGCGGAGCAGGGCGATCTCGGCGAGGTGGTGGATCACCTCGCGGTTGATGTGCAGCACCAGGGTGGCCATCGGTTCCTTGGCGAACGGCCCCTCCGCCGGACCGACCGGCAGCGAGAGGTCGGCCTTGCGCGCGCCGGCCAACCACGCCTCGTACGCGTCGTCCAACTGCTTCAGCGCGTCATCAGCGGTCATCGCGTACTGCCACGTCGTGTGGTCAGCAGGCGGGCCGCCGAAGTGCGACGCCGTGCGCATGTTGAACACGCCCACGATGATGTGCGCCATCCGCCACGCGATCGTGGTGACCGGCGTGGGCTCGGGCGCCGGGTACTGCCAGTCGACCGAGTTGTCCCGGTGGATGGTCCACACGTCCGGCACGGGCTCCCAGAAGTACTCGTCGTCGGTCAGCCCTTCGAGTCGCGGCCGCGCCTGCACCTTCCAGTGGAACTCGAGCTGATCGGTCAACTGCTTGTTCCAGTCCATGCCCCGACCGTAGAGCCGGATGCGGACAACCACCGCCCTGAAACGTCAGGGCATGCCCCAGAACCGTTTCGTGTTCGCGCCCGCCGGGGCGATCACCAGCTCCGGCGACGTGCCGCGCGTCCTGACCACCACGTCGTCGTTGCGCGCCAGCGTGATCGTCAGCGTCCCGTCCGAGTTGGTCTGGAAAGGCACCGCGGAACCGTCGAAACGCACGACCTCGAACGGCCCGGCGAGGTTGCCGGGATGCAGCCGCAACGGCTCTCCCGCCACCGACTTGACCCGCACGAACTGGGTCTTGCCCGCCTTGCGCACCGCACTGACCAGGAACGCGCCCTCCACCCGCACGTCGTGCACGGACACGCTCGCCCACGCGGCCGGCACCGCGGGGAAGACCCGCACGACCCCGCCCCAGCTCTGCACCAGCATGTCGTGCATGGTCTGCGCGCCGGACAACGGCGTTTCGATGACCGGACCGGACTCCTTGTACATCGTGTTGGGCTGCACGTACTTGTCCAGCAACGTGACCAGCTGGCCGCGCGCCTTGTCGCCGTCGCCCAGCAACGCGTACATCGAGCCGGACCCCGTGAAGGTGTAGCCCTGCAACGCTCCCGTGAAGCTGAGCCACTGCTTCATCGACTTCTGCAACGCGTCCCGGTTCGCCGGCACGGCGGGGTCGAGCGTGTAGAGCGGGTAGAACCACAGCAGGTGCGAGTAGTGCCGGTGCGACTTGGCCATCTTCTGGTCGGCGCCGATCCAGAAGCCCTGCGTCGAGTCCTGCGGCGGCTTCACCAGGTTGTCCATCACGTCACGCCACTTGGCCAGCAACGGATCGGCCAGCGCCAACCGGGAATTCGCCCAGATCAACGTCTTGCAACCCCAGTGCAGCAGCGCCAGGTCGTAGTTGCAGTCCTTTGTGGACCCGTACTCCGGCGAGAACGTCTTGGGCAGGTGGTAGACGCCCTTCGAGTCCTTGGTCAGGAAGTGCAGGTGGTAGTTGACCGCGCGGCGCAGCAACGGGAACACCAGGTCGCGCAGCACGGCGTCGTCCATCTGGTGGCGGTAGGTCAGGAACGCGTTGTGCAAGGCCCACAACAGGTTCCCGCATTCCGGATCACCGTCGGCTCCGGGCTGGGCGACGCCGCCCTTCAGGTCTTCCTGGGTCGTGCGGGCGATACCGGCCGAGTCGGAGCGGTACTGCGACGGCACGTTCGCGACCAGCGCGTCCCGGCTGCGGTCCAGCGACGCCGTCAGCGAGTCCAGCTCCCAGTGGCCGGTGGCGTTGAGGATCCAGTACTCGAGCTGCACGTTGAGGTTCCACCACGTACCGGGCCACGGCGTCGGCTCGAGCCACGGGCCGCACGTGCCGAGCACCGGGCGGTCGCGACGGGTCGCGCAGGCCAGCTTGTAGAGCTGGATCCAGTAGAAGCTCTCCATGCGGGTGTCCGCCACCGACACGAAGCTCTTGGGGTAGAAGGAGTTCCACCACTTCCGGTGCTCGGCGCGCAGCTGATCGTCAGTCAGCGCTGAAGCAGTGGTGAGTGTTGCTGAGGCCACCGAGTCGGCGTTCTTCTCGGGAAAGGTGTGCGCGACCGTGGCCAGCAACGTCCCGGACCGGATCTGCCACCGGGTCACGGTCTGGCCGCCCGCCACCAGGTCCTGGGTGCAGACGGTGCCGCTGACCTTGGGATCCGGGTTGGTCTTCAGCCCGGACGGCGCGGGCTTGAAGTCCAGCCGGGGACTGCGAGCCTTGTCGGGCACGAAGGTCCACTTCACCCGTTCCGCGCCGGACCGCACCGAGGCCGAGACCAGCAGCACGTCCCGCGTGGCGTGCACGAACGCCCGGATCTCCAGCACACCGACGGAAGTCGTGACGGTGCCGGTGAGCTCCGCGTTCCACAACGAGAGGCGCAGGTCCACGTCGGTGACGTCGCCCGCGGTGTCGAACAGGAAGTGCCCGATGGGCAGCCGCGCGTTGCCGAAGTTCGTGCCGCCGGTGCCCTGGTGGTCGCGCACGCGGGTGTCGCCGATCCGGAACACCAGGCGCTTGCCGACCCGGTACACCGCCGCGCCCAGACCGCCGTTCCCGAGGAACGGGCCCTGGTAGAAGGTCGTCGGCACGGACGCCCACACCGGGTCGAGCCCACCCAGGTACGACGCCCAGTCGACCCGGTCTTCCAGCCCCGCAGCGGCGGCGGAAGCAGTGGAAACTCTCGAAAGCGCCACGGCACCGGCGGTGCCCGCGAAGAGGGTGCGACGGGAGAAACGCACGACGACTCCATCCCTGGAAGCGGAGGCGGCGGCCGATTCATCGGATGTGTAGTCCTCTGAAGCGTTTCATGTCAATAAACCGAGCGCTCGGTCTAGTATTGGCGCCTATGACGACTGTGCAGGAGGCCGCGGCGGTCCGGTACGGCATCTGGGTGCTGTGCCCGGTGGTGGGTGCCGCCGTGGTGTGGGGGCTGAAGCTGGCAGCCGGGTGGATCACGACCTTGAAGTGGTTCCCGTTCCAGGGCGTGTTCAGGCTGATCACGGACATCCCGGAGCCGTGGGTGACCGTTGCGGCGCTCGCGATCGGCGCCGTCGCAGGCGTCGTGCTCGCGCTGATGTGGGCCGCCGAGATGATGTCCGTCGAGGTCTCGCACGACCGCGTCACGCTCACGAAGGACGACAAGACTTTCGACTTCGGCCGCAACGAGGTCGAGTCGGTGTTCGCCGAAGGCAAGCAGCTCGTGCTGCTCTCACCGAGCGGCGCCGAACTGGTCCGCGAGACCTCCGACCTAAGCAAGACCAGGCTCGCAGATGCCTTCACCGATCAGGGCTACCGGTGGCGCGACGCCGACCCGTTCGCGGACGACTTCAGGATGTGGGTCGAGCACGCGCCAGAGCTGCCGGCCGACGTGAACGCGCTGTTCACCGCCCGTAGGAAGGCCATCGCGAAGTACGAGAACGAGGAGGCCGCAGAATTGGCGCGGGAGATCCGCAAGCGCGGTGTCTACGTCAAAGACGAGAAGCGGAGGCAGTACTACAGGTGATGACCAAAAAGATATGAGAACTGTAGATCCGGTCAAGCATGCGGCGAAGAAGCGGCACATCACGGACACCGCCGCGGGCCTGTTCGCGGAGAAGGGCTTCGACCGGACGACCGTCGCGGACATCTGCAAGGCCGCCGACATCAGCACCGGCAGCCTGTTCCACTACTTCCCCACCAAGCGCGCGATCTTCCTGGAGATCTTCGAGCAGGACGGCCGGGACAACGCGGAGGTGTTCGCGCGGGCCAGGACGCTGGACCCGTGGGAAGCCGTGCTGATGGTGGTCGACCACCTGTGCGTCCCGGCGCTCGACCGGACGATCGCCGGGCTGGTGCTGGAGGTCGTCGCGCAGGCGAGCCGCGACCGGGAGCTGTGGGATCTGGTCGCGCGCAACGAGGTGGTGGTCCGCGACGAGCTGGCCCAGCTCCTGAGCAACGCCCACGACGCAGGCCGGATCGCGCTCCCGGTGGACGCCCGCACCGCGGCCACGTGGGTGCAGGGCCTGGTCGACGGCCTGTTCGGCAGGCTGGTGGACCCGGACTTCGACGCTCCCGAACAGGTGAGCACCCTCCGGTTGATCCTTTCCCGTTTCGTGGGTGCTCAAGCACCATGAGGGCATGGCCTACGACGTCGCAGCGGTCCGCGCCCACTTCCCCGCGTTGCGCGAGGGTGCCGCGCACTTCGACGGGCCCGGCGGCTCGCAGACGCCGGACGCCGTCGCTGACGCCGTCCGCGATGCCCTGACCTCGGCGATCTCGAACCGCGGCAGCGTGACGGCCTCGGAACGCAGGGCCGAGGAGATCGTCCAGACCGCCCGCCGCACGATGAGCGAGTTCCTCAACGCGGGCAGCATCGTGTTCGGCCGCAGCATGACCCAGCTGACCTACGACATCTCCCGCACCCTGTCGAAGAACTGGCGGCCGGGCGACGAGATCATCGTGACCCGGATCGACCACGACGCGAACATCAGGCCGTGGGTGCAGGCGGCCGAGGCGGCACGGGCCACGGTCCGCTGGGCGCCGTTCGACCGCACGACCGGTGAGCTGCCCGTCGAGGCCGTGACGAACCTGCTGTCCGACCGCACCCGCGTCGTGGCGATCACGGCCGCGTCGAACCTGCTCGGCACCCGTCCGGACGTGGCGGCGATCGCGTCGGCGGCGCACGAGATGGCGGCGTTCGTGTACGTCGACGGCGTGCACTACACACCACACCTCCCGGTTGACGTCGAGGCGTTGGACGCGGACTTCTTCGTGTGTTCGCCGTACAAGTTCCTCGGCCCGCACGTCGGCGTGCTGGCGGCCGCGCCGGAGCTGCTCGAGACGTTGCGGCCGGACAAGCTGCTGCCGTCGACCAACGCGGTGCCGGAACGGTTCGAGCTGGGCACGCTGCCGTACGAGCTGCTGGCCGGGACGACCGCGGCGGTGGAGTTCCTGCGCGGGCTGGACGGGCTGGAGGAGCACGAGTTCGGCCTCCGCGACCAGCTCGAGGCAGGGCTGCGGGAGCTCGGCGTGCGGATCTACAGCAAGGCCTCGCGGCGCACCCCGACCGTGCTGTTCTCCGTGGACGGACTGGAACCCGCCGAGGTGTACCGCAGGCTCGGCGCCGAGGGCGTCAACGCGCCCGCCGGCCACTTCTACGCCCTCGAGTGCTCGCGGTGGCTCGGCCTGGGCGACAAGGGCGCCGTACGAGCGGGCATCGGGCCCTACACCGACGAGTCCGATGTGGACCGTCTGCTCAAGGCCGTGGCCAAGCTCAGATGAACAGGAGCAGGCCGACGTAGACGAGCCCGATGAACACGCTGACGTTGAGCCTGCGCGTCACGCGTTCGCCGGAGTGGTCGGCGATCAACGACCTGGCGCGCGCCCACATCAGTTTCTCGCCCGCCTGCTTGTCCGGCAGCTGCGGTGTCGTGATCACGTCGCCGTGCGGGCCGAACGCGAGCATGAGCTGCGGGCCGGAGCGACGGACCCCGTGCAGCTGCGCCCACGGCACGCGGTAGGTCCAGATGCCCGTGTAGAGCACGATCGAGCGGTGGTCGAGGCGCAGCAACGGCTGGAAGCGCGCCACCGCCGACAACACGCACTGCACGCCGACCAGGCCGAGGATGATCAGGTCCGGGTAGTACTTGAGCGCGATCAACGCACCGGCCGCGCCGAGCAGCAGCACCACGCCCTCGGTGCGCCTGCGGTCACCCGGCCACATCGCGTGCGGCAGGTCGACGGACGTGCCCGCGGTCACCGGTTCGCCCGGCAGGTGTGCACTGTGGACGGTGTGGCGCGGCCTGACCCGTGACAACGTGCTGGTGGCCACGACCTCGCCCTCGACCAGCAGCGCGACCTGCCCGCCGTGGTGCCACTCGCCCGCCACGAGGATCTCGGCGGGGTCGAGCTGCACCGGCGGGTCCTCCTCGCCACGCCAGACCCGGCCGAACTGCTCGGTGTCGTGGTAGAGCGGCTCCTCGAGCCCGAGGTCCGCGAGCGTGGCGATCGTGGCGATGTTGTTCTTGTTGTGCCGCAATAGGATCCGGCGCGGCCCGACGGTGTGTGCCTGCAGCCGGATGGCCTTCACCGGACCGGTCCACAACGCACGGCGCCGGCGTTCCCGCGCGGCGAGCATGATCGCGAGGAACACCGCGGCGCCGCCGAGCGTGAGCCACCACGTGACGTCCTCGGGCTCGTTCGCCATCCGCACCCACCTGCCGTCCGCGAGCACCGGCACCGTGTCACCGACCTGGTACGTCTCGGGCGCGAGCGGCTGGAACTTGGCGCGCTGCTTGTCCGGCAGCTCCACCCACACGTCGTAGGTGTCCTTGACGTCGACGACCTCGGCTTCGACGCGGCTCGCGTTCGCGACGTGCTGCTCGATCTCGCCGTTGGTGAGGTCGTACTGCACGAAGGTCAGGAACCCGAAGATGACGAGCAGCACCGCGACGATGCGCAGAACTCCGCGCGGCGGCGGCATGTCCGGCAACGAGACGATGGCGGCTCCCGCCGCCGCGTGCTGGTCCGCGCGTGACCTCAACGTCCACGCCGCGACGATCGCGCAGGCACCGGCGTGGAGACTGAACGCGACGTTGGCCGCCGCTGAGCCGTCGAGCGCGAGGTCCAGCACACCGAACGTGATGCCCATCGCGCATCCCGTGAGCACACGGCCGAACAACAACAGCAGCGGCGTGGCCAGCAACGGCACCACGGCGAGTGCGAACAAGGGGTCCGGGACGCACGGCTGTGCGGCTGTGCAAGGCACCTCGTTCGCGCTCAAGGCGAAGTAGAAGGCGACGATCCAGCCACCGACCAACCCGGCCTTGGTCACCCACCACGGAACCGCGGCTGCTTGCCACCGCTGGACGTCCATGACGCGGATCATGACACGACCATTGCTCCGAACGGTGTGATTCGGCGTTAACGAAACGGGTATCCGCAGCTCAACCCACAGGAGGTGGACACCATGATGGCCATCATCGCCGCAGTGGCATTCGGCCTCGCGCTGATCCTCGACCTGGCGAAGGTCGCACTCGGTGACGTGATCACCGTGAACACCCTCGTCGTGCTCGGGTTGCTGCTCCTCGCGCTGCACCTCGCCGGCATCGGGTCCAGCAGCCGTTCGTGGAGCTGGCGCCGTGCCCGCAGGTAAGACTGTCGACCGCCCCACCAAGCTGTCCAAAGGCGCCTGGTGGGGCGTTCTCAAACGAACTGTCAAAGAGTTCAACGACGACAACCTGACCGACTGGGCAGCGGCACTCACCTACTACGCGGTGCTGTCGTTGTTCCCCGGCCTCATCGTGCTGACGTCCGCCCTCGCGTTGATGGGCGACACGACGACGCAGGAGCTGCTGAAGTACGTCGACCAGGTCGCACCCGGACAGGCGGGCGAGCTGGTGAAGAAGTCCGTCGAGGAACTGCAGAAGGGCCAGAGCGCCGCCGGACTGCTGGGCATCATCGGTCTGCTGACGGCGTTCTGGACCGCCTCGGGCTACCTCGGTGCGTTCATGCGCGCGTGCAACGCCGTGTACGACGTAGAGGAAGGTCGGCCGTTCTGGAAGACGGTGCCGCTGCGGCTCGGTCTGACGCTCGGGTCGGTGGTGCTGGTGTCCCTCACGCTCGGCGCGCTCGTGCTGACCGGCGGGGTCGCGGACACGGTGGGCAACTTCCTCGGACTGGGCGACACGGTCGTGACCGTGTGGGACATCGCGAAGTGGCCGATCATCATTCTGCTCGTGACGCTCGCGTTCGCGGTGCTCTACTGGGCGGCGCCGAACGTGCGGCAGCCGGGCTTCCGCTGGGTCACCCCCGGCAGCCTGCTCGCGATCGTGCTGTGGGCGCTCGCGACCGTCGGCTTCGCGATCTACGTGGCGAACTTCGCCTCGTACAACAAGACCTACGGCTCGCTCGGCGGCGTCATCGTCTTCCTGGTGTGGCTGTGGATCTCGAACATCGCCGTGCTGCTGGGCGCCGAGTTCGACGCGGAGCTGGAACGCGGCCGCCGCCTCGCCGAGGGTGACCAGGACGCCTCACCCGAGCCGCGTGATCTCCCCGGGTAGCTCGGCCTTGGTCGCGGTCCAGACGCCGTCCGGTCCCGGCTCGATGCGCTCGCTCGTGTCACCGGGCACGAGCACCCAGAGCTGGTCCTGCTTGGACAGCCACACGACGCCGATGGCGTCGGCGCGCGAGCTCGTGGCGTACTCGTAGGACTTCCGGAACACGTCGCCGCCGTTGCGATCGGTCACCCGTACTTCGCTCGCGCTCTCGGCGTGCGCGACGAACTTCCCGCTGGGCGACGTCTTGGGCACGCCGGGCCGGGCGAACCGGTCCTCGCGGTCGCTGCCGCAGCCGGTGAGGACGAGGAGCAGGGCGACGAAGGCCGCCACGATCCTCATGACGACAGCTCGAAGACCGGATAGTCACCGGCGCGGGCCAGCAGCTTGTCCTGCGGCGTCGAGGCGTCCAGGCCGGGGAAGAACTGCTTCACCTGACCGTGCCAGCGCTCCAAATAGGCCTGCATGATCACCGGCTTGGCCTCGTCCGGCAGCTCGACGGCGCTGAAGGTCTCGACGGACCGGCCGCGGCGCAGCTCACCGGTACCGGCGGCGCGCAGGTTGCGGACCCACTGGGTGACGCCGCGCGGGGCGAGCAGGTAGCGGGTGCCGCCGAGCTCCAGCAGGTTGACCGGAGTGCTGTACCACTTGCCGCTGGTGCGGCCCCGCACGAACAGGGTGCGCATGCTCCGGGGACCGACCCCGAGCTTCACCAGACCGCCCACGAGGTTGTTCGCGAACCGCTCGAAACCGCTCGGACGGGAATTGCCGTGCGTCATGCCGCTCAAGGTAGCTAGCGTGATCGTCCGTGTGGGACGTTCTCGAGGACTTTTACGACTCTGTGCCCCGACCGGGATCTCGCGTTGAGGAACACGGCGAGCTGGTGTTGTTCGTGCAGGCGGGCGACGGCTATCCGTACTACGCGCGGCCGCGGTTCCCCGGCGGGCGGCCGACGGTCGCGGACGTGCTGAAGATGCGTGCGCGGCAACGTGAACTGGGCGTGCCGGAAGCGCTGGAGTGGGTGCACGAGACCACACCGGACCTCCTCGACGCGGCTGTCGCGGCCGGCTTGGAGGTGCTCCAAGCCCCGCTGATGGTCCTCGACCCCGACCGGCTGCCCGAGCCGCACCCGCACGTGCGGGTGCTCGACAGCCGGCCGGTCGAGGTGTCGGTGGTCGCACAGCTGGCGTTCTCGTCGCCGGGTACCGCCGCGGGCGACGTCGGTGTCGCCGAGCGGGACGCGGCACTGGTGGGAGCGACCCCGATGAGCACCAAGCACCGTCACGCGATGGCCGACCTGCCAGGCGAGGGCGTGCTGGCGGTGGGCACCGCGCAACGAGCGGGTGACGTCGTCGAGATCGCGGGAATCGGCACGTTGCCGGCGGCACGGCGACGTGGCCTCGGTGGTGCGGTCACTGCGGAACTCGCGCGGGATGCCCTGCGGCGAGGTGCGAAGCTGGTGTTCCTGTCCGCCGGGAGCCTCGACATCGCCCGGGTCTACGAGCGCGTCGGGTTCAGGCGTGTCGGAACGGCCTGCATCGCGTCACCAGTCGTGGGCGTTTAATTCGCCACTGCGAGGCATCGGCACTCGAAACAGACAGCCGACGCACGGCATTCCGGAAGGTTGAGTGAGCAACTCGGCCTCGCCTCGATGAATGAGCTCGCCGCAGTACGCGGTGAGCGCGAGCGGGGTGCAGTCGTCGTCGGGCATGGGGACGAGGTGGCACGTGCGTTGTGTCTCGCCTACGACACCCGCACGCTTGCGGACCAGCAATACGGGCATGCGCGCTTCCGTTTCTTGAATGCTCATGCCTTCACCTCGGCGTCGTCCACCACACACACGACAGCGTGTGTGGTCGCGTAGAACTTGAGCCGGTAAGGGCCCGCGTTCCGCTCTGCTGCTGCCGCGCAGAACTTGTCGGCGCTGACCTCTTCCGATCGCGGCGTTCGTTCGGCTAGGTCGATCACACCTAGATCGTGCGTGGTGTAACAAGAAATGGGGAGGGTTACATACGATTTGCGGGACGCGTATGCGGAACTCGCATACTCACCGCAGCTGCGTGACCTCGGCCGCGAGCTCCGCGATGGCCGGCGTCGCGCTCCACGGGTCGAGCTTCTCGAGCTCGTTCACGATCAGCTGCGAGCCGGTCGCCCGCGCCAGGTCCAACGCAGCGAACCCGAGATCGACCGCCTGGTCGACGTCTCCGTTGGCGGCGTGCGCGTAGGCGAGCCTGGCCGTGTGCACGCCCTGCTCCCACTGGCAGATGGCGCCCCACCTGGGCATGAGGTCCGTGTACGCGTTGATGGCCCGCCGGTGGTCCGCGAGGTCGACCAGGCTGCCCGCGCGTTGCATCGACACGTGCAGCTCGGTGAAGCAGTAGCCGATCGAGTACTCGTCGCTCTGCGGCCGTGGCGCGGTCAGCACCAGCGACTGCGCGAGGTCGAACCGCGGCATGCACGCGTCCTGCCCCGCACGCGCGAGACCTCGGGCTTCCTGCCGCAACGCCATCGCGCGCACGAGCGGGCTCAGGCCCGTCTCGCGCTGGGCGGCGCGCGCCAGGCCGATGACGCGGTCGTCGTCGCCGTCGACCTCCGCGAGCTGGCTCATCCGCACGTAGCAGTACGCGACCACGTCCCGGTCGTCGGCGGCTTGGCCCTGCTCCAACGCGCGGGACGTCCACACACCCGCGCCCCGAAGATCACCGATCTCCTCGTGCAGCCAGCCGTAGAACTCCGCGTACATCGCGCCCGTGCCGAGTAAACGGCGGCGCACGTCGCCACGCGCGTTGCGGCGCAGCACGTCGATGAAGTCGTACATGTTGCGGACGGCGGGCATCAGCGCACCGGTGCCACGCCAGTTGTGCGCGTCGTTGACGATCCGCCGCAGCACCAGCAGCTGGCTCACGGCGTCGCTGGCCAGCACACCGTTGCCGTCGGTCGTGCCGAAGACGGCGGAGGCGCACAACGCCATCAGCGCCTTGCCCTCCATGCCCACGACCAGGTCTTTCGCCACGCCGTCGAGCCCGGCGAACTCCGGCACGCCGGAGGAGAGCCGGCGCGCCTCGCCCGAGCGCATGGGCACCGTGCGGTCCGTGAGGCCGAGCAGGTGGGCGGGGATGCCGAGCAGCCGTTGCAGCGTTCTGAGCACGCGCATGTCGTAGGCGATGTTGCTGCCGGCCTCCAGGCGCGAGATCGCCGACTGGGAGAAGCCCGCCAGCGTGCCCAGCTCGTCCTGACGCAGCCCGTGCGCCTTGCGCGCGATCGCGACGACGGCGCCGGGTGACTCGGCGGCGACCGCGTCCCGCACTTCCTTCGACTCCCAGATCGCGGGCGGCAGCATGGGCAGCGGCCCGTCCGGGACGACGACGGCGTTCTTAGCTGGTGTGCTCAACCTCAACGCCTCCTGCATTCATTCGCATGGTGGCAGCGGGTTCAGGTGCGCTAGAACCGCCATCCGGGCTAGGGGGATCGATCATGCCCGTCCGAACGAATTCGCGCCCACCTGTATCTCAAATGGGTCCCGAAGAACCCCCAACACAACACGTATCAGGGATTGGATCGGTTCGAAGCGGCTATCCTCCGCGCGTGATCAAGGACTTCGGGGCTGGTGTCGCTCTGCTGCTGCGCGGGTTCAAGCTGGTGTTCAGCTCACCCAAGCGCGTGCTCATGGGGGCACTGCCCGCGGTCATCACGGCTGCTTTGATGATCACGGGCTGGGTGCTGCTCTTCCTCTACATCGACTCGATCGCGGGCTGGATCACCGGCTTCGCGGACTCGTGGAGCGAGACCGCGCGCAACGTGGTCCAGGTCGCCGTCGGCATCTCGGTGATCGCGGTGATCCTCGGCCTGAGCGTGCTGCTGTTCACCGCCATCACGATCATGATCGGCGGCCCGTTCTACGAGTACATCGCCGAAGAGGTCGAGGACGAACTCGGCGGCGTGCCCGGCGCGGAGCAGGTCGGCTGGTGGCGCGGGTTCGTGATCGGGCTGCGCAGCACCATCCTGCTGGTCGGCGTGTCGATCCTGTTCGCGGTCCCGTTGTTCTTCTGCGGGTTCATCCCCGTCGTCGGGCAGACCGTCGTGCCGGTGCTCGCCGTGTGCATCAACGGATACCTGCTGGGCATCGAACTGACCGGCATCCCGTTCACCCGGCGCGGCAAGACGTTCAAGCAGCGCCGTCAACTCCTCGCGACGCGGCGGTCGATGGTGCTCGGGTTCGCGGTGCCCGCGTACCTGCTGTGCCTGATCCCGCTGGCCGCGATGATCGTGATCCCGGCGGCGATGGCAGGCGGCACGGTGTTGTCGCACCGCCTGCTCACGGGTGACCGCACCGCTACTGCGTGAACGGCAGCCAGGACTGCTGAGCAAGTCCGTTGCGAGCGTTGACCTGCACGCCGGCCTGCGAGATCGACCAGAACTGGTCGCCGATCACGATGGTGCGCCTGGCACCGCCGCCGTAGTTCTGGTTCGCCGGTTCGACGATCTTGCCGGTTTCCCTGATCTGGTTGCCTTCGACCTTCAGCACCAGCGACGAAGCCTCGTAGTTCGTCCGGTACTGCGTCACCGGGATGACGAGCGTGCCGTCGGAGGGCCAGAACAGGAACGCGTGCGGGTCGAACTGGGCTTCGGAGTTGGAGTCCGGCAGGTGGTACTGCGCGACTCGTTGCGGTGACGCGGGATTGCCCACGTCGAACAACGACACCTGCGTTCCGGTGACCCGGCCCTGGTCCGTCGCCTCCTGGCCGACGCCGATCAGCTTCCCGTCCCCCGCGGGGTGCAGGTAGGCGGAGAAACCGTTGATCTTCAGCTCACCGGTCACCCTGGGCTGCTTGGGATCGCTGAGGTCCAGCGTGTAGAGCGGGTCGGTCTGCCGGAACGTGACGACGTAGCCGATCTTGCCGATGAACCGCACGCTGTAGATGCGTTCGCCCTTGCCCAGGCCGGCGCTCTGGCCTTCCTTGGTCAGCGCGTTCCCGCTGCGGCGCAACGTGGTGACGAAGCTTTCCGTCGGTGCCGACGGTGGTGGCACGACGTCGCTCGGCATACGCACGCAACACGGTGTCGCGGTGCCCGTCGTGGTGGCGACGCGGAGGACACCGTCGTACTCGGACAGCGAGTACTGGTTGAGCAGCGTGCCGTTCACGTCACCGGACGCGACGTGCTTCGGCGGTCCGGCCTGGCTGATGTCGAACTGGTGGATCGCCGTGGTGACAGGACGCTGAACCTGCGGCTTGCCGGGAAGTTCGGGCAGCAGACGGTGGTCATCGGCGATGTAGAGGCTGCGGTCGGTGCCGTAGACAGTGTCGCCGTCGGCCACGATCGAGACCGGCTGGCCGGTGCCGAGCTGCCCGGACAGTTCGAACGTGAGCACGGTGAGCATCGAGGTCGCCGAGTGCACGGCGGGATGGCTGACGTTCGCGCAGTCGACCAGGGTTCCGCTGCTCTTGGCACCGTTCTGGTCGAGCTCGTAGCGCGGCAGCCACGAGGTGATCGGCTCGCTCTGCAGGATCTCCTTGTTGCGGCGCAAGGCTCCTGCTTCGTTGGTCGTCTCGTCCGGGTACACCCACTGCAGGCGCGGCTGCGAGCGGACGACGACGCGGGCGGTGCCACCGATCTGACGGGCGTCGAGGTAGAAGCCGTCGGTCTTGAGGCTGCCGATCTGCTTGAGCGCCTTGAGATCCACGAGGATCAGCTCGGTGCCGGACTCGGGCGCGAACGACGGGCGGCCCGGGACCCGCTTCTCCATGATCGGCACGGGGCTGTTCGCGACCACGAGCGCGCGGTCACCCGAGACGAGAAGCTGGTTCGCGTAGCGGTCACCGAGATCGACGGTGCCCGTGACGGTCCTGCTCGCGACGTCGACCACGCGCAGCTTGCCGTCCGCGATGGAGACGACGCGTTTTCCGTCCGTCTTCACGATGTCCGGCTCGTCGACGCCCTGCTCGTGGACGTTCGTCGTCGAGTGGTCCTGCTGCTGCGCGGGAGGCGTGGCAGCGGTAGGCGCGTCGGGCATGCCCTTCTGCGCGACGCCGGCGCTGTCCTCCGTGGCGAAGATCCGCGGCTGGCCGCCGATTCCGTACGCGCTGACGTACGGCGCCATGGCGTTGCGCAGCTCGGCCAGTGCGTTGTCGCAACTGTCGAACGCGACGAGGCGCACCGGCCCGTAGTCCACGATCGGTGTTGGTGCGGGGGTTTCGTCCCGCACCGCGGAGCTCACACACACTCCGGCGAGGGCCAGCGCGCCGGCGCCGGCCAACAGCTTTCTGCCGTTCATGCCATCAGGACGTAAGCAAGGCCGGGAAGGGTTGCCCGCTTCCCGGCCTTTCGTTCTTACAGCTGTGCCTGGATCTGCGCCGCGTAAGTGGCGACGCGCGTGTAGACGCCGGGGTAGCCGGCAGACGCGCAACCCTCACCCCACGACGTGATGCCGATCAGCTTGCCCCCGGCCACGAGCGGGCCACCGGAGTCGCCCTGGCAGGTGTCGGTGCCGCCCTGGGCGTATCCGGCACACACCATGGCCGTGGCGATGAAGTCGCTGCCGTACGAGCTGGCGCAGCTGGAGTTGCTGGTCAGCGGCACGGTGGCCTTGAGCAGGTAGCGCGAGGCACTGCCACCGGAGCTCGTCGTGCCCCAGCCGAGGATCGTCGAACTGGTGCCCGCGGTGTACAGCGCGCTGTCCGCACTCGTCGCGAACTTGATGGGGGTCTGCGACAGGTTGCGGTCGAGTGTGAGCACCGAGACGTCGTAGCCGCGGGTCGCGTCGGTGTAGCTGGGGTGGATCCAGATCTTCGTGACGCGCGCGGTGGTGCCCGCGGTGGAGTTCTTGTCGTCGCGGCCGGCCACGACGCGGACCGCCGACGCCGAGTCGCCCACGGTGCAGTGCGCGGCCGTGACGACCTTGTTGGGAGCGACGAGCGTGCCACCGCAGTACTGGAAGCCGCTGCTCGTCGCCAAGTAGACGACCCACGGGTAGGTGGACGTGCTCGCGCGCGTGCCACCGACGATCTGTGCGCCGACCTCACCGTCGACGGTGGGAGCCGGAGTTGCTTCGGCCACGCTGACGCACGCCATCGACAGCGTCGCTGCCGCCAATGCCGTGCCGAGCAGTGACCTGAGGCGGTGCAGGGTTGCCGCCATGATCATCTCCTTCTTCTGTTGTGTGCCCCCGGTGCAGGGCCGGGGACACCTGTAGATCAATCCAGAGAATTTCGAGACGGGCTAGGGCTGGTCTTCGTAGGCCATTCGGCCGCGTGGGTGCCCGCGTGATTGGATCGACGGCGAACAATCCCGTTCCGAGAGGAAGTTGTGATGGCCCCCACGAAGCCTGAGGTCGACCCGCACGACGGCCCGGCGCCCGCCGACCTGCTGATCGAGGACATCACCGTCGGCGACGGTGCGGAGGCCACGGCCGGCCAGTTCGTGTCCGTGCACTACGTCGGTGTCTCGCACTCGACCGGTGAGCAGTTCGACGCGTCCTGGGACCGCGGCGAGGCGTTCCAGTTCCCGCTCGGTGGCGGCCGCGTCATCCAGGGCTGGGACCAGGGCGTCCAGGGCATGAAGGTCGGCGGCCGCCGCAAGCTGGTCATCCCGCCGCACCTGGGCTACGGCGCGCGCGGCGCCGGTGGCGTGATCAAGCCCAACGAGACGCTGATCTTCGTCGTCGACCTGCTCGGCGTGAACTAGTTCGTCGACCGTGCGGCGTTCCACTGGTCCACTCAGTGGAACGCCGTTGGTCTGCGCGGCCGATTTGCCAAGTCGGCGGAACTGGATCACGCCCGGCTGCGTCATCCTTTGAGTCCGCTGCCGCTGTGGGAGGGAATTTCGGTGCCCGAGGACATCGCCGGGTCGGAGCAGATGCTCGCGAACTGGAACCAGAACATCCAGGAACGCGCCGCGCGCTACCAGGAGATGGCGACGCGCGTGCAGGGGATGACGATCTCCGAGCGCTCCTCGGACGGTTCCGTCGAGCTCACCATCGGCTCCAACGGCATCCTGCAGAACCTCGTGATCAACGAGTCGGCTGCCGGCAAGCGCATGTCCGAGGTCAGCGGCGAGATCATGAAGCTGTTGCAGCGCGCGCAGTCGAAGATCCCCGCGCTGCTGCAGGAGGCGATGGCCGAGACCATCGGCACGCAGGACGAGACGGCCAACGTGCTGTTCGACGAGGCCAAGAAGAACTTCCCGGCGCCGCCGCCCGAGGACGTTCGCCCGGCGTACGAGGTCAACGAGATCAACTTCCGCGTCGAGGACGACGCTGCTCCGCCGCCTCCGCGCTCCACGCCACCTCCGCCACGCCGCCGCCCGCCATCGGATGACGACGACTTCGGCGGCGACTCCGTGCTCAGCTGATCTTTTCCTGTCCACTGCCCGAACTTGAGGGGGTTCGATGACTGCCGGTGGTTTCAACGTCACCTCGGACGTGCTGGAAGCGCACGCCAAGGCCTTGGAGGGCCTGCACGGGCGGTTGCAGGGGGCAGTGGACGCGGCGAACACCGTGTCGATGCCGACCGACGCGTACGGGATCATCTGCCAGCCGTTCCGCATGCTGCTCGACCCCGTCGAGAACTGGGGTCTCCAGGCGCTCAAGGGTGCCGCTGAGGCGATGGACGCGACCGGCAAGCGCGTCGCCGAGACCGCCAAGCACTACCAGGCCGTCGAGGACCAGATCCTTCAGACGATGAAGGGTCTCTGATGTCCACACCGAACCCGTTGGTGGCGAAGGCGCCTGCGGAGCCGTCCGGCTTCTTCAACGCCGGCACCGGTGACAACGGCTGGGCGACCGGTTTCTCGATCGCCGACTCCGCGGTCGACGCGTACAAGGGCATCTCCGAGGGCAGCTGGATCGAGGGCGGCCTCGGCGTGGTCGGCCTGGTCGCCGACGCCGCCTCGATGGCCATCGACCCGTTCGGCACTCTGCTCTCCTCCGCTGCCTCGTTCCTGATGGAACACATGCAGCCCTTGAAAGAAGCGCTCGACTGGCTGGCGGGCGACCCGCCGGTGATCCAGTCGTACTCGACGACGTGGGGCAACGTCTCCGCCGAGATGGGCAAGATCGCGGCCGACTACAAGGCCGCCGTCGACCAGACCGCGTCGTGGACCGGCGCCGCCGGTGACGCCTACCGCAAGGCCGCCGGCGAACAGCTGGACGCGTTGTCCGGCGCGGCTTCCACGGCCGGCTCGGTCGGCACCGTCGTCGGCGTCATGGGCATGGTCGTCGGGTTCGTGCGCGAGATGGTGCGCGACCTGATCGCCGACCTCGTGGCCAAGCTGATCACGTGGGTGCTCGAAGCCGTGTTCACCCTGGGCTTCGGCACGCCGGTGATCGTGGCGCAGGCCGTGACCGCGATCTCCAAGTGGGCCACCCGCATCGGCGAGCTGATCCAGAAGCTCATCAAGACCATCAAGAAGGTCTCGCCGCTGCTCGGCCGTCTGGTCGAGATCTTCACCAAGATCATGAAGGTCGTCGGCAAGCTGGTCGGCAAGGTGACCGGGCTCGACGTGATCTCCACGAAGTCCATCAAGCCGGGTGGCCTGTTCCACCACACCGACGCTCCGGACCTCTCGCCTTCCGGCGGCCACGGCTCTCCGTCCTCTTCGTCCTCACCGGACTCTTCGCCTTCCTCGCCGTCGTCGCCTTCTTCGCCGTCGTCGCCTTCTTCGCCGTCGTCGCCTTCTTCGCCGTCGTCGCCTTCCTCAACGCCCGACGCCCCGTCGCGAGCCCCGGACAGCTCGTCCCCGTCGTCCGCGCCTTCTCCCTCGCGAACCCCGGACAGCCCGTCCACACCCGACACCCCGTCGCGAACCCCTGACCACTCGGCCCCTGACGCCCCGTCCCGCACCCCGGACACCGCGTCGGCCCCGACCCCGTCCCGCGCCCCGGACAGCTCCCCGTCGAGCCCGAGCACCCCGCACACGGCCCCGGACTCCCCGTCCCCGGCCCGCAGCACGGGTTCAACCGTCCAGTCCTCGGTGGCACCTCCCCTGGAGGCCCCGACCCGAGCGGACGCCCCGCACGCCCCGTCCCGCACCCCGGACAACTCCCCCAGCACCCCGTCCCAAGCGGCCCCCGTGGGCGGCGGCAACGCCCCTTCCGGCGCCAACGCCCCGTCGGCCCCCGCGGCGGCCCGCCCGTCCACCGGCGGCCAGGGCTGGACCGGCACCCCGGGCAGCCGAGGCGACCTGGGCTCCAGCGCCCCCGCCCCCCGCTCCCCGGACATGTCCACCTCGGCCTCCCGAGCAGACGCCCCGTCCCGCCCGGCGCCCCCGTCGATGCCTTCGACCCCCAGCGCCCCGTCCACCGGCATGCCCTCCAGCGGTATGCCCTCCAGCGGCACCCCACACGCCCCGTCCGCAGGCGCCCCATCCGGCGGCGGCATGCCCTCGAGCAGCGCCCCGCACGCTCCATCTGCAGGCGCCCCATCCGGCGGCACCCCACACGCTCCTTCCGCAGGCGCCCCATCCGGCGGCGCGCCTTCGAGCAGCGCCCCGCACGCCCCGTCGGCAGGCGCTCCTTCAGCAGGCTCGCCCAACGCCGGCCGCCCAGACGCAACTCCCCCAAGCCGCGCCACAACCCCGTCCGCAGCGGCCCCACACGCCCCAACGGCACCGTCCACTCCGAACATGCCGCCGGCGGGCCCGCAACACGCCCCTTCGATGGGTGCCCCAACCGCTCCCTCAGCAGGAGCCCCACACAGCCCGTCGTCGGCCGCCCCGTCATCCGGCGCCCCGATGCGCCAGCAGCCCTCGGCCCCAGCCGCACCACACACCCCGAACTCCCCCTCGGCCCGAACCGACGCCCCGTCGCGCCCAACCACCCCGCAGGGCGGCCCGTCCGCCCCATCCCACGGCCCAAGCGCGCCGTCACGACCCGACGCACCTCACGGCGGCCCCTCCGCACCGTCACGTCCAGACGCACCGCACGGTGGCCCGTCACGCCCGGACGCGCCCAACGCACCCTCACGTCCCGACGCACCGCACAGCGGCCCGTCACGCCCCGACGCCCCCGCGCGTCCCAACACGCCTCATGGCGGACCCTCGCGTCCGGACACCCCCAACGCACCGTCACGCCCGGACGCACCACACGGCGGTCCGTCGCGTCCTGACGCGCCCAACGCACCCTCACGTCCCGACGCACCGCACGGCGGCCCGTCACGTCCCGACGCGCCCTCACGTCCCGATGCGCCACACGGCGGCCCGTCACGCCCAGACGCGCCCAACGCACCCTCACGCCCGGACGCACCGCACGGCAGCACCACGCCGTCCGCGCGGACCGACGCACCACACGGCCCGAACACGCCGTCCCGTCCCGACGCGCCACACAGCGGCCCGTCCGCACCGTCGCGTCCTGACGCGCCGAACGCTCCCCACGCACCGAATGCGCCCCACTCGCCCAACGCTCCGCACGGCGGGCCCAACGCACCCACCTCCCGCCCGAACTCACCCCTCGGCGGCCCGAACGCTCCCCACCGCCCCGACGCTCCGAACGCTCCTCACCGCCCGGACGCTCCGCACGGCCCGAACGCTCCCCACCGTCCCGACGCGCCCCACGGCGGCCCCAACCGGCCCGACACGCCCAACCGTCCGGACGCGCCGCACCGGCCCGACAGCCCGTCCCGCCCGGACGGCAGCGGCCCCGGCAACCGCCCTGACGGCAACCGCCCTGACGGCACTCGCCCTGACGGCACTCGCCCGGACGGCACTCGCCCGGACGGTTCGCGGCCGCACAGCCCGGAAGGCGCCCGGCCCGACGGCCCCCGTTCGCGCGGCACCGACACCGCCGAAGCCCCGCACCGCGCCCCGGACTCCACCCACCCGGAAGCCGCGACCCCGCACCGGCCGGACGCGAACACCCCGCACCACCCCGACGCCGACGCGCCCCACCACGGCCCGGACGCCGACAAGCCCCACGACGGCACCCCCGACAAGCCGCACGACACCGACAAGCCGCACGACCCGGACAAGCCCCACGACCCGGACGGCCCGAACAGCCACGACCCGGACGCCCCGCCCGCCGACCGCCCCTCCCCGGCAGAGGCTCACGCCCGCCACGCCGAGACCACCCCGGCCGGCGTGAGCCACCACGGCGGCGACGCGGACATGGGCGACCTGCCGCACCGGGTGCCCAACGACCTGCGCTTCTTCACCGCGGACGTCCACATCACCCCGGACGGCCGGGCCCGCGTCGGCGGTCACGACTACACCCCCGCCGAGTACGCCGACATGCTGCGCCGCTCCGGCTACGACGGCAGCAGGCCCGTCCGCCTGATCGGCTGCGACGCCGGCAGCAACGACTTCGCCAAGCAGCTGTCCAAGCACCTCGACGCCCCGGTCCTCGCCCCGACGAAGCCGGCCTGGACCGACAGCCACGGCCGCGTCTTCACCAGCGACGCCGAGATCCGTCCCGACGGCACGCGCCAGCCCAAGATCCCGCCGAACGGCGAGTGGGAGACCCACCACCCGGACGGCTCCAGGTCCAAGGCGAGCGACGACGGCTTCGCGCCCGGCACGCACGACAAGGACAAGGACCTCGACCCGAACGACCCGAACGGCGCGAAGGACCGCGCGGCCGATGACACGGACGCCGACGCAGACACGGACGCCCCCGACGAACGTCCCGACCACGTCGACAACGACAAGAAGCTCACCGCCTGGATCTACGACGGCGGCAGGCCGAGCTTCAGCGCCGAGACGAAGCACACCGTCTACTCGCGCACGGAGATGACCAAGGAAGGCCAGTTCGTCTGCTCGACGTCGGGCGACCCGATCCCGGTGAAGACGAAGGCCGACGGCACGCCGCAGTTCTACGAGATGCGCGGCGACCCGCCCCGTGCGTACAAGACGGATCCGCCGGAGTGGTACGACAAGTGGAAGAAGGAAGGCATCGAGCCTTCCCCCGCGGACCTGCAGCCACCGCACGACAAGTTCCCGAAGCCCGAGTCGAACGCCGCCCACATGGGCCACGTCGACGAGGCCGAGTACTGGCGTCAGGTCCAGTTCGGGATCTACCACGACATCAGCGCGGAAGAGTTCAAGAAGATCTACGACCACCCGGACCACTACCGGCTGGAGTCGAAGGCTGCCAACGAAAGTCACGCGCACGAGTCGGAGAGCCACGGCTACGGCTACTACGACAAGTTCGTCGACATGCCGCACCCCGACCGGCCCGACGAACCGAAGTTCCCGCCGCTGCCCAACGCGCCCGACTCGGACGACATCTACAAGGGCCGGCCGAAGCCCGGCAAGTAGGGTTGGGCCGTTCCCGATGAACGGAGAGACATGAGTTCGCCTGGTGGGTACGGCAGGTTCCTCGAGCACCTCGAGAGCAAGGTCGGCGGCATCAAGCACGTCGAGGGCCCTGAGGTGAACGGCGGCAACCGGGGCTACGCACTCATCTTCAGCCACCTCCCCGATCCGGGCGTGGCCACGGTGACGACGAACGGCGTGCGGTTCCAGCAGATCACCTCGATCCTGCCGGAGGAGTTCACCTGCTCACTGCAGGAGGACCAGGAACGCTTCGCGCGCTACCTGGTCGACACGGTGGCGGGCCTGGCGATCAGCAGCGGTCGCGGCCTCGAGTACGAACAGGTCGTCAAGAACGAGCAGCCGATCATTGCGGACACCCAGATGCAGGGCATCCTCGCGTCGCCGAGCCCGTTCTTCGGCAGTGAGTTCGACCTGTACCGCGACGACAACGGCCAGCCGTCGTTGCAGATCATCACCCTCATCCCGGTGACCGCGGCCGAAGCGGACTTCGTCGAGGAAGCCGACGCCGAGGAGCTGTACGACATCTGGCGCGAGAACCGGACGAACCTGCTCAACGTCTACCGCGAGTCCGCGCTCTGACGGAACCGCGACGCCCCGCACCCACTCAAAGTGGGTGAACGCGCCGAGGTCGGCCGACCGGCCCGCGCGCGTGACGACCGCCCGATAAGATCAGCGGGTCTGACGGGGAGAGGGGCGAGAACCACATGAGCCAGCCGGCGACACCGCTGAGCGACCAGGACCAGCAGCAGCTCGTGCGGCAGATCGGCCGTGCCATGCTGCCGGCCGTACCGCAGGGCTGGCAGCGCATCCGGGCCGAGTACCGCGCGGCGGGCAGGCACATCGAGGTCGACCTGGCGTTCGCGGGTCCCGACGGCCAGCTGCGGCCGGTGCGTCCGCCGATGGACGTGGTGCAGATGTTCGGCCACCTGCGCGGGGGCATGTACCACCCGGAGCGCGGCACCTGGCTGAGCGCGACGTACGAGATCGAGGCGCCGGCGGCGTTCACGGTGGACTTCAACGCCGAGGACGAGCCGCGCTGGCGCAACGCTCCGCCGCCCATCGGTTTCCGCGACGAGCTGCAGACGTTCCCGCGCCCCGACCGGATGATCCCGGACTGGTGGCGCCAGCGCGTCGGCCTGCCGCCGCTGCCCGCTCCCGAGCCGGAACCCCAGCCGCAGCAGGAGTACCAGGTTCCGCCGCCGGAGCAGCAGCCCCAGAGCGGCGAGCTGCGGACCGCCCGCGTGTACGACGGCAAGAACGACGACGGCCGCATCGTCGTCAACCGCCAGCCGATCGACCCGCAGCTGCTCGACAACCTGCTGACCTACCTCGAGTCGGCGCCGGTCGTGCTGGCCGCGCGCAGCTACGACCTCGACGAGTTCTCGCAGAGCGGCGAGCAGGACGTGCCGCTCAACTTCCGCACCGACGGCACCTGGATCTGGGCCGGCGCCGTGCCGCACTACCTGCGCAAGTACGGCCTCCCGCCGGAGCCGGAGCTCGTCGCGCACGTGGTGGCGCGCGGTTTCCAGATCGGCGAGGTCACCGACCAGACGCAGGACCGCGCGGTCTCGATCATCACGGGCCAGAACTAGTCGTCGAGTGAACGCAGGTACGCCTCTCCTCTCGGGGAGAGGCGATACCCCACTTCCAGCGACTCCGTGAGGCCCTGAGCCTTGAGCTTGCGGACGTCCGCCTTGAACGGCAGCTTCTCGCGGCCCACCGAGGCGGCAAGATCCGCCGCCCGCACACCGGGGTTCGCCGCGACCAGCCGCAGCAACGCCACCGCGGCGTCGTTCAGCGATACTCCGTCCACAGAGGACGATGACCGCAGCGCGATCCGCGGATCCTCACCCACGAAACGCAGGCGGATCCGGTAAAGCGAGCCCTCGCGTCCCTCCACAGAGGACATGAGCTCGCGCACCGACGGAAACCCGGCCGCCACCGCCTCCGCACGCGACACCCGCGACACGACGTCCACAGCGTCGATCGCCAGCACGCCCAACGACGTCCGCAAAGTCCCGCCCGCGCGCACAGTAGGCCGCTTCCACCGCCGGAACTGCAGCGTGACCTCGCCGGAACGAATCCGCTCCCAGTCAGCCACTCGGATCAGCACCGAACGAGGGTCTCAGGTTGCCGAGCGCTCCGACAGCCGAGACGATCCTGCCCATGCAACGCTGGTGGCTCTTCACGGTGCGCGGAGTGTTCGCTGTCCTGTTCGGCCTGGCCGCCCTGATCTGGCCCGGCCTCACACTGCTCGTCCTGATCATCATGTGGGGCGCCTACGCGTTCGTCGACGGCGCGATGACGCTGTACCTGACGCTGACCCACAAGGAGTGGCCCGCCCGCTGGGCACTCGGCCTGATCGGCGCGCTGGGCCTGGTCACGGGCCTGATCGCGTTGTTCTGGCCGGGCATCACGGCGACGGCGCTGCTGCTGCTCATCGCGGCCTGGGCGCTGGTCACCGGCGTGCTGCAGATCGTCAACGCGATCCGCCTGCGCAAGGTGATGACCAACGAGTGGTTCTACATCGTCACCGGTGCGCTGACGGTGCTGCTCGGCATCATCCTGGTCGCGAACCCGGCCGCGGGCGCGCTGGCGTTCGTGATCACCATCGGCGTGTTCGCGATCCTGTGGGGCGTGGTGCTGGTGCTGTTCAGCCTGCGGTTGAAGCGGCTCGGCGCCGGTCTCGCACCACCCGCACCGCGAGCGTGACCAGCACGGCGACCCCGACGAACACGTAGAGGTCGCCGATCACCTGCTGCCACCACGCCCAGTGCTGCTCGACGTCGTTGTCGCGCGGGAAGAGCCAGTGCGGCCCCACGGCGAACACCGCCACGACCACCCAAGGCGCCCAGTGGCGGCGCAGCGAATCACGCGACAGCAGCACGAGCGCGGGCGCGATCCAGATCCAGTGGTGTCCCCACGACACCGGCGAGATCAGCAGCCCGCCGATCGCCACGACGAAGAACGCCTCGACGTCCCCCAGACGCGAGGCCAGCCACCACACCGTCGCCACGACCAGCAGCGACAGCACGACCCACACCGCGACCTGGGCGCCGTTCTCCAGCCCGAACCGCGCCAGCACGCCGCGCAGAGCCTGGTTCGACGCGTAGGTGAGACGTCCGACGCGGCTCGGGTCGAGCAGCGCGTGCGTCCAGTACTCCTTCGCGTCGCCGAACGCGATCACGAACCCCAACAGCCCGAACACGAAGAACGACGCGATCGACACGAACACGGGCTTCCACTGCCGACGCGCCACGAAGTACAACACGAAGAACGCCGGCGTCAGCTTGATAGCCGCCGCCAGCCCGATGAGCGCACCACGAGGCCACCACCGCGTGCGCTCCAGCAAGCAGTCGGCCATCACGAGCACGCCGAGCAGCAGGTTGATCTGCCCGAACCACAACGTCTCGCGCAACGGGTCGAAGATCGACGACACCGCCGCCGCGCCCAGCCCCCACTTCACGGCCTCTGGTCCCCAGCCGACCACCCGCTGCGCCGCGATCAGGCACAGCGCCGTGAGCATCGCCAGGTTCGCCGCCGCCACCACGAAGATCGCGACGACCAGCGGCACGAGCGCCAGCAGGCTGAACAGCGCCGCGGCGATCGGCGGGTAGGTGAACGGCAGATCGGGCCCACCGAGCGGCTTCGCGAAGCCCTCGACGTAGAGCGGCAGCCCCCGCAGCAGCGCGTCGCCACCGTTGCGGTAGACCCGCAGGTCGAGCGACCAGCCCAGCGGCCGGATCATCACGTACGCGAGCGTGGCGACCATGACGACGGCCCACGCGATGACGACCCGCTTGGCGCCCCGGTCCAGCTGCATCGGGAAATGGTAGCGATGTGCCAGATGAGGCCCACGTCACCGCTCCGGACCGGGAAATCTCACGTAGCGTCGTTGCGTGAGCGCACAACGTCGAACGTTTAGGGTCAATGCGTTCATAAGGCGCACAAATGCGCACGCGCGGGATATTCTGTGCGCATGAGCCCCGCGCTGGAGACGGTGCTGGCCAAGGCCGGCCTGCAGGTGAGCCCCGACGAGTTCCTGGACCTCGTGACCGACGCGGCACGCAGGCTCGCCCCGCCACACCCGGAACCGGCCACGTACTTCACCCCGGACCAGCAGACGGCGCTGGCCGACGTGGGCCTGGACCTGTCCCCGGCGGGCCCGAGGGACGCCAGGCCCCGCGCCCGCACCGTCGTCGCCCACGCCGTGCTGCGCGACTCGGCCGTGACCGTCAACGAGGCCGCGCGCCAACTCCAGGTCGACACGAGCCGCATCCGGCACCGTCTCGGCGTCGGCAGGCTGGTGGGCTGGAAGGACCGCGGCAGCTGGCGCCTGCCCGCGTGGCAGTTCGCGGGCACCGGCGTCCTGCCCGGCCTGGAGACCGTGCTGGCGGCGATCCCGTCAGACCAACCAGCGCTCGTGGTCGCCGCGTTCATGACCACCCTCCAGGAGGACCTGCCCGTCGACGGCGAGCCCGCCACCCCGCGCGACTGGCTACTAGCAGGAGGAGACCCGCGCCGCGTAGCCGACCTGGCCTCCGTGCTCGGCACCCCCGCCTGAGCGCTCCCGAACACCCGACAGGACCCGAATGTCACGGCTTCCACAGCCGCCTGCCCCTGCCGTGCTGCAAGCGCACCTGCGCCGCACCGAGGACGTGGTGGCCGTCCACCGCGCCACCCGCCTGGTCCGCGTCTTCACGGCCAAGGGCTCCCACCCGCAGCGCTGGAACACGTTCCGCTACACGGGCCCGCTCCCCCACGCCCGCTTCGACGCGCAACAACCGGCCGACGACGGCAGCCCGGTCCAGGACCACGAGAACGGCGTCCTCTACTTCGGACTCTCCGTCCGCACCTCGATCGCCGAGGTCTTCCAGGCCACCTCGATCGTCGACCGCCGCACCCGCTCACCGTTCCTCGTCGTCCTGCGCCCACGACGCACCTTGAGGTTGCTGGACCTGGGCGGCCTGTGGCCCACCCGCGTCGGTGCCTCGCAGGAGATCTCCACGGGCCCGAAGCTGGTGACGCAGGCCTGGTCGCGAGCTATTCGGGCGGCGTATCCGGAGCTGGACGGCCTCTGGTACCGGTCTTCGATGGACTCCGGCGACCCTGCCATCTGCCTGTGGGACCCGCCGGGGGCTTCGGGACTGCCCGCGGCGCCGGACGTGTTGCTACCGCTGGACCATCCGGGGCTGGACCTGCCGCTGGCGCGGGTGTGCGAGGAGCTCAACTACACACTTCTGGGGTGATCACGTGCGAATGCCCAAGAGCGCTTCGAGAGCCCGCCGCCTCGAAGCGCGGACCATCGCCGGCGACCTGCTCGGCACCTGGGAAGACACGGAGGCGACGGCAGTCCTGGACCTCATTGCCACCTTCCCTCCAGGGCAAGGCATGCGCTGCTTCACCCCCGGCTACGCGATCCGGGCATACGCGGCCGACGACGAGCTGCTGTTCGACCTGAAGTTCTGCTACCGGTGCAACTGGGTGGGCGTGAAGAAGGCGGGACAACGTCGGCAGCTCGTGCCGTTCGACCCGAACTCCGTGCCCGCAAAGGAACTACTCGCCCGCTTCCAGACCTTCACGTCAGCCGAGGCCGATGCGCCTTAACTCAGTCAAGATCGCCTGCGCCTCCTCGGCGGCAGCGTCAGCCTCGTCGTAGTGCCCCACAGCTCGGTGTACCTCTCCCAAGCACTCCAACGCCTCTGCCGTGTCCAGGAGGTTGCCGAGGTACCGGTAGCGAGTGAGCGCTTTCTGCGCATGTTCTTGAGCGAGAACGAACCTGCGCAGGTGGAGGTAGATGCGAGCCGCACTGATCAAGCCCTCAGCTTCTCCCTGCTCGTCCGGGGGCACGAGGTGTCGATGCATCCGCAAGCCCTGCCCGATGGCCTCCAGCGCCGCGTCGAACTGGGACAACTCGGCGAGACAACGACCTTTCAGCACATAGGACGAGGCCAACCAAGCATGGTCGTCGTGAGGATGCAACCGCACAGACTCCGCCGCGTGCTCAGCGGCACGGCTGGGCATCCCTTTCCTCAGGTACAACACCGACAGCGCATCCTGGCAATGCGACTGCTGTCTGCGATCATCAGTTCGGTCGGCGAACTCCCGTGCGAGCGTCAGCACGCGTTCTGCCTCGTCCTCCCGCGACAACTTGTACAGCGCTCTGCCCAATCCTCTGTAGACACGAGCTTGCGCGATCGGGTCGCCGAGCCGACTCACCGAGTCGATCGCCGCCGTGTACACCGACGCACAGTCGCGCAAGTAGCCCTGGGCGTCGAGATAGCTGCGCATTGACAGCGCGAGCTGCCACGTGTGCTGATCGAATCCGCTGGTCGCCGCGTAATCGACCAGGCCCGTCAGCACTGGTTGCTCAGCGGCGAACCACTGCCAGGCAGCAGCCCGATCGGCGAAGGTGAGAGGAGCGACAGCAGGATCTAGCGGCGGCAGATCTACCCCGATCCGATGTGGCACCAACACTTGATCGCCCGCCCACGCAGTGTGGACGTAGAAGCCGAGCATCCGGCGTTGCGCGTCGTCGTCAGCCCCGGCCAACTCTCGCGCGAACAACCGCAACAGGTCGTGGAAGCGGAACCGGCCGGGGAGGTACTCGTCCAGCAGTGAAGCGCTGACCAGCTCCCGCAGCAACTTCTTGCACACGGCCAGAGGAAGGCCGGCCAGTGCTGCGGCAGCATGCGTGTCGATGTCCGGGCCAGGGTGCAGACCCAACAAGCGGAACAGCCTCGCCGCAGGCTCCCGCAATGCCCTCAGCGACCAGGAGAACACCGACCGAGCGCTGACGTCCTGCTCACCGAGATCGAGCGCCTCGAGCCGTTCGGCGCGCAGCTCGTCGACCAGCTCGGCCACGGGGATGTTCGGCTGCAGTGCGACACGTGCGGCCACGATCGAAAGCGCTAGCGGCAGACCAGCACACAGCTCGACCAGCGCGTCAGTGTCCAGATCGCCGAGCCGGTGCCACAACAGCGCTGCGGCTTCCTCATCGGTCAGCAGGTCCAGGCGCAATGGCCGTGCATGGTGCTCGGCCACCAGACCAGCCAGACTGTTGCGGCTGGTGATCAACGCGAAGCAGGTGGAGCTACCCGGTAGCAAGGGCCGGACCTGGGCAGCGTTGTTCACGTTGTCCAGCACCAGCAGGACCCGACGGTTTGCGATCTTGCTGCGGAACAACGCGGTTTGCGCGTCCAGGCTGACCGGGATGGCATCGCTCGGCACGCTGAACGCATCGAGGAACCCCCGTACCGCCTCCGCGACCGGCATCGGTTCACGGTCCGGCTCGAACCCGCGCATGTTCACGTAGAGCTGGCCGTCCGGGAACCGATCGGCGACCTGATGGGCCCAATGCAGCGCCAGCGCGGTCTTGCCCACCCCGGCTGTGCCGTTGACCGCCGAGATCACGACGGCGCCCGAGCTGAGCGCGGAGTCGAGCAGAGCCAGCTCGTCGCGTCGCCCGCTGAAGGTGGCGACCACCGCAGGCAGCTGACGAGGCACAACCGACGGGACAGCCGGTAGGGAGCCCCGCCAGCTGGCCCGCACCACTGCCCTCGACTCCGTGCTCTCCACCGCAACACCATCACGCCGTGGACAGCGCGGAACCAGCGGCCGAACGGGTCAGGCCTCCCGGCGGCCGAGCCGCAGTCCACTAGAGACTGACGACCCTGTACGCCGATCGGCCGCATGCCTAGCCTGAACGGATGCGCTTCGCGATCGCCGGGGGTGGTGTGGCCGGGCTGGCCGCCGGCCTGGCGGTGGCGCGCGCCGGGCATTCCGCGGTCGTCGTGGAGCGCGACGACGTGACCGCGCAGGACGGGCCGGAGGGCGCGTTCGACGTGGTGCGCAAGGGCATCCCGCACTTCCAGCAGCCGCACACGTTCCTGCCGAGGGGCCGCAAGGTGCTGCGAGAGCTCGCGCCGGACGTCATCGACACGCTGCTCGACGCCGGCGCCGAGGAGCAGGACCTGGCGGCCAGGCTGTCGGGTCCGCGGCAGCCGGGCGACGAGGATCTGGTCTATCTCTGGGTGCGGCGGCCGATGGTCGAATGGGCGTTGCGCCGCGCCGCGAACGCCGAGCCCGGCGTCAGGCTGGTCTCCGGCAGGCAGATCACCTGTCTGGTCCCCGGCGCGAGCGGGTTCCACCTCGACAACGGCGAGGAGATCTGCGCGGACGTGGTGGTCGACGCGCTCGGCCGTTACCGGTGCCCGCCGGGCTGGCCGCGCGCGCAGGCTGAGCCCAGTGAGTGCGGCTCGATCTACTACTGCCGCTACTTCGAGCTCGCGCCACGAGCCGAGCACCTCGCGGGGCCGTGGCTGCTCAACCCGCGCGGCGACCTCGGGTACATGGGGTTCAACACCTTCCGCGGCGACAACCGGACGTTCGCGGTGATCTTCATCGTGCCCACCGCGGACCGCGAGCTGCGGGTGTTGAAGGACAACGACGCGTGGATGGCCGCCGCCAGAGCCTGCACGCCGCTGGACGTGATGACCTCACCGGACCACGCGCGGCCCATCACCGACGTGATGCCGATGGGCGGTCTGGCCAACATCGACCGCACGGAAGGTTCCGGTATACCTGGGCTGGTCCCGGTCGGCGATGCGTTGTGCCACACCAATCCCATGTTCGCCTACGGGCTGTCGTTCTCCTTGGTGCACGCGCAGGCCTTGGGACGGGCCAGCGCCGCGCACACCGCACCAGGAGACCTCACCGAGGCCTACTTCGCCGACGTCGGCCCGGAAGCCCGCGAGCGCTACACCTTCGCGCTGGAGTTCGACGCCGCGCGCAACGCCGCCTGGAGCGGTACGCCGGTCGACCTCAGCCGGCGCGACGGTTGCTATCCCCTGTTCGCCTTCGCGGCGGCGCTGGCCACGGCGCCGCACGACGACCACGTGCTGCGCCGGACCGTCGGCCGTGTCGGGCTGCTGGACCGGGTCTCGGTCTTCGACACCGACGACGACCTGCACGGCCGCATCGAACGCATCTGGCCACAGCTCACCCGCACGCCGGCCGGACCACCTCGCGACGAGCTCCTGCGCGTCATCAGCCCTTGAGGTAGCGGCCCCACCACTCCAGCACCGCGTCGAAGCGCTGCTTGCGGTGCCGCGGCTGGCCCGAGCGGGTCAGCTCGTGCCCCTCGCCCGGGAAGATCAGCATCTCCGTCTCCACGCCACGCCGCTTCAACGCGACGAACATGCGCTGCGCCTGTTCCAGCGGGCAGCGCCAGTCCTGCTCGGAGTGCACGACGGCGAACGGAAGGTTGATCTTCTCGGCGTAGGTCAGCGGCGACATCGCGCGCTGGGCCTCGGGATCGGGACCGCAGTAGGCGTCGGCGAAGAAGTAGCCGATGTCCGACGAGCCCGAGAACGAGTCCCAGGCGTTGACGGCGCGCTCGCTCCAGGCCGCGCGGAAGCGTTCGCCGTGGTGCGCGGACAGCCACGACGTCATGAAGCCGCCGTAGGAGCCGCCCATCACGCCGACGCGCTCGGAATCGGTGTCCTCACGGGCGAGCGCGACGTCCAAAAGGGACAGAACGTCGTCGACGTCGACCGTGCCGAACTTGCCGATGACCGCCTGGCCGTGCGACTGGCCGTAGCCCGCCGAGCCGCGCGGGTTCGGCAGCACGACGGCGTATCCGGCCGAGGCGTAGACCTGGGCCTCGTCGAAGAAACCCCAGCTGTGGTACATGAACGGGCCGCCGTGCACGGCCAGGACGACCGGATGCGGACCCTCGCCGTCGGGCAGCACGAGCCAGCCGTGCACCGGATAGCCGTCGGACGCGGACCCGGAAAGCTCCACGACCCGACGCGCCTCAACCGACGAAAACGCCGTGCGCACACCGGACTCGACGAAGAGAACCTGACCGGGACTGTCCGGAGTGGACACCACAGCGACGACGGAGGAACCGTCCGTGGCGAACGACTTGACCGCCACAGATCCGCCGACGAGCACCTCGCCAGGCCCACCGTCGAACGGAATCCGCTGCAGCTCCAACGCACCGCGGTTGCGCACGACCAGCAGCACACCGGTTGAATCCGCCACCGGCTGACCGGAAAGCCGTTCCACGTCAACGGTTTCGACGTCGGTCAGCCGCACGGGATCGGAAGAACCGTCCAGCGGCGCCTTCCACAGCCCGTGGTTGCGCGCCACCGCCTCGATCCCGGTGAACTCGGTCCCCAGGTAGTACACCGACGACCCCACCACGAACGGCATCGAGGCCTCGCCGGCACCACCCACCAGCAAGGACACGGACCCACCGGCAGCGGGCACCGTGTAGAGCGAGGAGTGCAGCGTCTCGACCGCGCCGAGATCGCGCGGCGCGACGAACACCAGCGTCGAGTCGTCGATCCAGGCGGGGTCGGACACGTCGAAAGACCCGTCGGTCAGCGAGGAGACCTCACCGTCGAGATCCACGACGTGCAGCCGCGGACGACGGTCGGCGAGGAAGCCGACGTCGTCGACGCGGTAGTCCAGGCGCGTGATGCGGCGCGGTGCCTCGGCCTCGGGACCGGCGTCGGTCGTGCCGTAGCGCCCTTCCTCGGGCACCCGAGCGACGAACGCGAGGCGCGAGGAGTCCGGCGACCACACCGGGGCACCGGCGCCCAGCGGCAGGTCGGTCACCCGGCGGGGCTCGCCGCCGTCCACCGGAACGACGTAGAGCTGCGGCTTGGACTTGCCGGAAACGCGCAAGAACGCGACCAGACGACCGTCCGGGGAAATGCGCTGCGCATTGTCACGATCACCGTGTGTCCACGGCGATGTCGTGCCGTCCGGGAAGACCCGGTGCAGACCACCCCGGTAGGTGTTCGAGTCGAGATCGGGCGTGGCGATGCTGACCAACACCAGGTCCCCGGACACGGCGACGGTGCCGGGTGTGGTGAGCAGCTCGAGGTCTTCGGGGCGCACGAGCAGGACGCTAACAGAGCTTGTTAGCAAAGCTCATAACTGTTTGTTGACGGATCACAGAAATTGACTCGCCGCTTAGATTTTCGCTTATGACGCGCATCGTGTTCTCTGGGGGCAGGGTCTTCACCGGCCGGGCGTCCGAGCCCGGCGACGTGGTGGTCGAGGGTGACCGCATCGTCGACGTGGGCATCGGACTCGACGGCGACACCGTCATCGACGCGACCGGCCACACGGTCCTGCCGGGGCTGTTCGACTGCCACGTGCACTTCATGTTCAGCGGCGCCGACCTGGTGCGGTCGCTGAACACGCCGTTCTCGCTGCCGTTCTACGAGGCGATCGGGAACATGAAAGCCACGCTCGGCTGCGGCATCACGACCGTGCGCGACGCACTCGGCGCCGACCTCGGTGTCGCGGAGGCGGTCCGGCGCGGCCTGATCCAGGGGCCGCGCATGCAGATCGCGGTCAACATGGTCTCGCAGACCGGCGGCCACAACGACGACTGGATGCAGTGCGGCGCGCACATCTCGCCGCCGCTGCACCCCGGCCTGCCCGACACCGTCGCCGATGGTCCCGAGGAGCTGCGCAAGGTCGTCCGCACGCTCGTCCGCCACGGCGCCGACATCATCAAGATCGCCAGCAGCGGCGGCGTGATGTCACCGCGCAGCAACCCCCGTCACGCGCACTTCCGCGACGAGGAGATCGCGATGATCGTGCAGGAGGCGAACGCGGCGGGCATCGCGGTCATGTCGCACGCGATGAGCGGCGACGGCATCCTCACCGCCGTGCGCAACGGCGTCCGGTCGATCGAGCACGGCGTGTTCCTCACCGACGAGGGCGTCGAGGAGATGCTCAAGAACGGCACGTGGCTCGTGCCGACGCTGATGGCGCCGCGCATGGTGCTCGACCAGGCCGCGGCGGGCGTGGCGATCTCGGACGTCATCCTGGACAAGGCGAAAGCCGTTGTCTCGCAGCACTTCCAGGCGTTCCAGAAGGCCCACCAGGCGGGCGTGAAGATCGCGATGGGCACGGACTCCGGCGTCGGGCCGCACGGCGACAACCTCAACGAACTCACGCTGATGGTCGAGTACGGCATGTCGCCCGCCGAGGCGCTCTACGCGACCACCACGTCCGCCGCCGACCTGATGCGGCTCGGAAACGAACTCGGCGAGCTCGCCCCGGGCAAGCTCGCCGATCTCGTTCTCGTGGAGGGTGACGCCGAGCAGCACGTGAAGGCCGGAACGCTGAAGCAGGCCATCCGCGCCGTCTACCAGAACGGCGTCTCCGTGATCTAGTGGTTGGCGCCGACGTGCTTCGCGGCGTCGGGGTCGCGCTTCACCTTGAGGAGGCTGGCGATCGTCGTGATCGCCAGCACGCCGATGATCACCGACAGCGAGACCTCGATGCCGATCGTCGGCACGTGGAACGGCTCGCCGCCGTTGAGGAACGGCAGGGTGTTGGTGTGCAACGCCTCGAGGATCAGCTTCACACCGATGAAGCCGAGGATCACCGACAGGCCGATCGAGAGGTAGACCAGCTTCGCGAGCAGGCCACCGAGCAGGAAGTACAGCTGGCGCAGGCCCATCAGCGCGAACGCGTTGGCCGTGAACACCAGGAACGGCTCCTTGGTGAGGCCGAAGATCGCGGGGATCGAGTCGAGCGCGAAGAGCAGGTCGGTGGAGCCGATCGCGACCATCACGATGAACATCGGGGTCACATAACGCTTGCCCTCGATCTTGATGAACGACTTGGCGTCGTGGAAGTCGTCGGTCACCGGGAAAACCTTGCGCACCATGCGCAGCATCAGGTTCTCCTTGAACTCCTCGTCGTCGTCGTGGTTCTCCCGCGCCAGCTGGTAGCCGGTGTAGATGAGGAACGCGCCGAAGATGAAGAAGACCCAGCTGAACTGGCTGATGAGCGCCGCGCCGGCCGCGATGAAGATGCCGCGCATGACGAGCGCGAGCAGGATGCCGATCAGCAACACCTTGTGCTGGTGGATCGCGGGCACCTTGAACGTCGTCATGATGATCAAGAAGATGAACAGGTTGTCGACGCTCAGCGAGTACTCGGTGATGTACCCGGCGAAGAACTCCGTGGCGTACTGCCCTCCGGAGAAGTACCAGATGCCGAGGCCGAACAGCGCTGCCATCGCCACGTAGAAGACGACCCAGCGGGCTGCTTCTCCGATCGTCACCTCATGGGGTTTTCGATCGACGATGACGAGGTCGACAGCGAGCAGAACGAGCAGACCTACGATCGTCGCGATCCACATCCATGCGGGGACGTTCACAACCCAACCTCCGGGATTCTCGGGCGCACGCCAAATAAACCCGGAGGTCTCCTCCGCCGCTGAGATGATCTCTCAGTCGACCGACGGCACCGGAAGCTCCACGCCGAGCTCCGTACTGACGACACCGCCGCTTAGGGAGTACTCCCCTCCATGCTGCGTGAATATTGTGCTCCACGGAGGGCGGTTAGCGCCACACAGGGTGAGCAGACCCACGCAACCAGGTGCAACGGGAATACACAGCGTGTCGTTCGGTTCGGAACCGCCGCTTCCTGAAGCCGCGCTGAAGATCGACTCATGCTGAGACCGGCACCGGATCCCGGCAGGTGACTCTCAGCAAAACTCGCATATCGTCATGGGGTGTCCCGCCTCTCCCGCCTTCGCGGCCGGTGGACGATCCCCGCTTTGATCGTGGTTCTCGCCGTTGTCGCAGGTGGCGTGTACTTCACTCGATCCGGGGACGCCCCCGCGGCCGTCGTCTTCAAAGAAGCGAACATCGACGCACCTGAGAGCCCCGACAGCGCTCAGACGGTGACGATCGAGACGCGTCTTTACCTCCCCCAGCAGACGCCCGCGCCCGCGATCATGCTCGCGCACGGCTTCGGCGGCAGCCTCCGCAGCGTGCACACCCAGGCCGAGGAGTTCGCCCGGCGCGGCTTCGTCGTGCTGACGTGGTCCGCGCGCGGTTTCGGCCGCAGCACCGGCCAGATCGCGCTGAACTCGCTCGACCGCGAGGTCCGCGACGCGCAGAAGCTGCTCGACTTCCTCGGCACGCGTGACGAGGTGCAGAAGGACAGCGCCGGCGACCCCCGCGTCGGCGTGACGGGCGCTTCGTACGGCGGCGCTCTCTCGTTGCTGCTCGCCGGCGTCGACAAGCGCGTCGACACGATCGTCCCGGTCATCACGTACAACGACCTCGCGCAGGCGCTGCTGCCGAACTCCTCGCTCGCCACACCGCGTTCGGACGCCACCCCGGCCGCCACCGCGTTCAGCGAGGACGGCGTCTTCAAGCGCTCGTGGGCGGGCATCTTCTTCTCGGCGGGCATGACGTCGATCGACCTGTCGTCGCCGACGGGTGAGGCGCCCGAGATGGGCCAGACCGAGTCTCAGCAGCCCGCTCAACAGCCCGGCGGCAGCTCGGGCGCCGCGGGACAGCCGCCCACGCCGTCCATGGGTGCGTGCGGCCGCTTCACTCCAGAGGTGTGCGCCGCCTACACGGAGGTCGCCACGACGGGCCGCGCGTCGCAGAAAACACTGGAACTGCTGCGCAAGTCGTCCCCCGTCGCCGTGACCGACCAGATCAAGCAGCCGACGATGCTCGTGCAGGGCGAGGCGGACACGCTGTTCGGCCTCGACCAGTCCGACGCGACCGCGCGCCAGATCACCGAGGCCGGCGGCAAGGTGAAGATGGTCTGGTACGCGGGCGGCCACGACGGCGGCAACCCCGGTACCGCGCTGCGCGGCGAGATCGCCGACTGGATGGCGTTCCACCTGCAGGGCAAGGGAACCGACCCCGGCACCGGCTTCGAGTACACGGTGCAGGGCGCGTTCCGCTCGTCCGGCACCCCGTCGTTGAGGACCGTCGTCGCGCCTTCGTACCCCGGACTTTCCGGTGGTGCGGTTGAGCGCAAGACCGTGAAGCTCAGCGGGCGCGAGCAGGTCGCGGTGAACCCGGCGGGCGGCAACCCGGCGGCGATCAGCAACCTGCCCGGCCTGGGTTCGGCTTTGTCGCGCTCGTCCGCGATCTCGTCACGGCTGTCGCTCGACATGCCGGGTCAGGCGGCGGTGTTCACCTCCTCCGCGCTGGACTCACAGCTGCTGGTGACCGGTTCGTCCACGGTGCGTCTGCGCGTTGCCCGTGGTGACCAGACCTCGGGCGAGGCGATCCTGTTCGCGAAGCTCTACGACGTCTCGAAGGACGGCACTCGCGTCCTTCCCGGCTCGTCGGTCGCACCGTTCCGCGTGGCGCTGCCTCCGGACGGTTCCGCCGCCGAGGTAACTGTGACGCTGCCTCCGGCCGTGCGTCCCGTCGAGAGTGAGCACAAGCTGCTGCTGGCCGTGTCGACGACGGACCAGGCGTTCGCGAACGCCGAACAGCCTGCCGCGTACCGGATCTCGCTGGCCTCCGACGAGCTCTCGGTGCCCGTCGTGCCCGGCCGCAACGTGACGGAGGGCTTCCCTGTGGAAGCCCTGTGGGGAATCGTGGTCGCGCTGCTGGTGCTCATCGGCGCCGGTGTCATCGCGCTGTTCCGCCGTCGTCTGGCGCACGACTCGGACCCCGAACTGTCCGAGGTGCCACTGGTCATCTCGAACCTGACCAAGTCGTACCCAGGTGGCCTCACCGCGGTGAAGGACCTGTCGTTCCGCGTGGAGCACGGCCAGGTGCTGGGGCTCCTGGGTCCCAACGGCGCCGGCAAGACGACCACGCTGCGCATGGTGATGGGCCTGATTCACCCGTCCGAGGGCCACATCCGGGTCTTCGGCCACAAGGTGACGCCCGGCGCGCCCGTGCTGTCGCGCATCGGTTCGTTCGTCGAGGGTTCCGGCTTCCTGCCGCACCTGTCCGGCGCGGCCAATTTGAAGTTGTACTGGGCGGCAACGGGCCGGCCTCTCGAGGAAGCTCACATCGAGGAGGCGCTGGAGATCGCGGGCCTCGGCGACGCCGTGAACCGCCGCGTGCGCACGTACAGCCAGGGCATGCGCCAGCGCCTGGCGATCGCCCAGGCGATGCTCGGCCTCCCGGACCTGCTGATCCTGGACGAGCCGACCAACGGCCTCGACCCGCCCCAGATCCACCAGATGCGCGAGGTCCTGCGCCGCTACGCCGCGGCCGGCCGCACCGTGCTGGTGTCGTCGCACCTGCTGGCCGAGGTCGAGCAGACCTGTTCGCACGTGGTCGTGATGCACAAGGGCAAGCTCGTCGCCGCGGGCGAGGTGGCCGACATCGCGGCGGGAGGCGGCGAGGCGACGTTCCGCGTCGACTCCCCCTCGAAGGCGGCCGATGTCCTGCGGGGCCTCGAAGGCGTGCACGACGTGCACGAGGACGAGGGTGCCGTGCACGCGTCGATGAACGGCGTCCCGCGCGCCGCCGCTCTCTCGGCGTTGGTCGCCGCGGGTGTGGCGGTGGACCAGGCGGGTCCGCGACGCAGGCTGGAAGACGCGTTCTTGGAGCTGGTCGGTGAATGACTTCCTGATGGCAGCGGCGTCCGCGACAACGGACGCCCAGGCCGAGGCAGAGGTCCCCTCGTCGAGCGAGCAGGCGTTGCTCGCGCGCGAAGGGGGTCCCCTTGACTCAATTATCCCAGCCGGGTCTGACAATTTCGGAGCGGAGACCGACCGGTGAACGATCACACGCCGCACACCGGTGACGCCACGACCGCGGAGCCCGCCGACGCTCGTCCGGTGATCAAGACGGTCCTCACGGCGAACCCGAACCGCACCAAGGCACCGGGCCAGGGGGTGGACAGGTGAACGAGCACGACGTCCACACCGACCCCGGCGCGATCACCGAGCTGACCGACGCCGCCGCCCACCAGCACACCGAGGTGGCCCCGGACGGTTCGGCAATCGGTTACAAGGCCCGGAGAACGCTGGGAATCGGCGTCGAGCTGCGGCGGCAGATCCGCAGGCGCAGGACCCAGCTCGTGCTGGGCTTCCTCGTGCTGCTGCCGTTCATCCTCGCCCTGAGCTTCGAGATCGGTTCGTCAGACCCGAACAGGCGCAGTGGCGGCTTCGTCGACCTGGCCACCGCGTCCGGCATCAACTTCGTGGTGCTCACGCTGTTCGTGAGCGGCAGCTTCCTGCTGCCGATGATCGTGGCGCTGTTCTTCGGCGACACGATCGCGTCCGAAGCGTCGTGGTCCAGCCTCAAGTACCTGCTGGCCGCACCGATCCCGCGCCACCGCCTGCTCCGCCAGAAAGCGCTCAGCAGCGGCATCCTCAGCTTCTTCGCCCTCGCACTCCTCCCGGCGGTCGCCCTCGGCGTGGGCGTCCTCTGGTACGGCGCGGGCGAGGTCGTGAGCCCGACCGGCGAGGCGGCGCCGTTCGCGGACGGCGTGCTCGGGATGGGGCTCGCGGTCTGCTACATCGCGATCAACCTGTTCTGGGTCGCGGGCCTGGCGCTGTTCCTGTCCGTGTCCACCGACGCACCGCTCGGTGCCGTCGGTGGCACGGTTCTCGTGTCGATCCTGTCGCAGATCCTCGACCAGATTCAGCCGCTCGAGGACCTGCGCAACTACCTGCCGACGCACTACGCGATGGCGTGGGCCGACCTGCTCTCGACCGATGTGGACTGGTCGGAGATGACGCGCGGAACGTTCTCCGCGCTCGTCTACGGCGGCATCTTCACGTTGCTCGCGGCACGCAGGTTCAAGACGAAGGACATCACTAGCTGACGCAGAACTCGTTGCCCTCGGGGTCGAGCATCACGACCCAGTGGCCCATCTGGTCGTTGTGCTCACGCACGCGCGTGGCACCCAGCGCGACCAGGCGGTCCACCGAGTCGAGCCCGGCCCTGATGTCGAGGTGCAGGCGGTTCTTCGCCGTCTTGCCCTCGGGCACGCGCTGGAACAGGAATCGCGGTCCCTTGCCGTCCGGGTCGATCAGCGCCGCGTAGTCGTCGACCGAGTCGAACGGGATGTTGTTCTTGACCGCGAACTCCTCCCACGTCGCGAATCCGGGAGGCGGCGGCTGCGTCACGTAACCGAGTGCCTGCGCCCAGAAGTCGGCGAGCTTGGGCGGATTGTTCGCGTCGAACGAGACCTGGAAATCGGTAGCCATGCGGCCACGGTAGAGACCAATGCGGACAACCAGTGTCCGGAGTAGCGTGCCGTCTCATGTCACGTCCTGTGCACTTCGAGATCCACGCCGCAGATCCCGAGCGAGCGCGGAACTTCTACTCCTCCGTCTTCGGCTGGAAGATCGAACAGTGGGGCGACATCCCCTACTGGACCATCGCCACCGGCGACGACGACCAGCCCGGCGTCAACGGCGGACTGCTGCCGCGCCGAGGCCCCGACCCCGCACCCGACGCGCCCGTGCACGGGTACGTCATGACGATCAGCGTGATCGACATCGACGCCACCATCGCGGCCATCGAGGTCAACGGCGGCACGGTGGCGCTGCCGAAGGACAAGATGCCCGGCGTCGGCCTGCTCGCCTACTACAAGGACACCGAGGGCAACATCTTCGGCATCCTGCAGCCGGAAGAGCGCTAGGGCCTCTTCCGTTTCGGCAACCGCGCGACGACGGCCTCGTAGGAGCCGTCGACCAGCTCCAGCAGGTCGTCGTCGGGCACCGATCCCTTGAGCGCGATGGTGTTCCAGCCGTAGCGCCCCACGTACCCGCTGATCGTGACGTCGCCGGGGAAGCGCTCCCGCCACGGCGCGGCGGCCTCGGCGTCGGCCCCGCACTTGAGCCCGACGGTGTGCGCGTCGAGGCCGATGAAGGCGAACGCCTTACCGCCCACCTTGCACACCAGTTCGGCGTCGCCCCACGGATACGTCTCCTCCGCGCCCGGCTTCCCGGCGCAGTAGGCGATCATCTCGTCCAGTGTCACAACAGGATTATCGCGCGCCGAAGACCGAGACGAAACGCGTGAGCAGCTCCGCGAACACCGCCCGCTCCTCGTCACTCCAGTCGGCCATCGCCATCGCACACGCAGCCTGCCGCGCGCGGTGCAGCTCGGCCGAGGTCGCACGCCCTCGCGGTGTCCGGACGAGCAGCACGCGCCGCCCGTCCGCCTTGTCCGCGATCCGCGACACCAGCCCGGAGTCGACCGCGCTCGTGACGAGCTTGCTGGCACGCGGCTGATCCACGTGCAACGCCGAGGCCACACTGGACACCGTCGCCTGTGTACCTGTCCGCTCGGCCGTCTCCACGACATCGAGCACGTCAAAGGCCGGTACGGCCAGGTCAGCGAGTGCTCGGCGTGACTGGCTGCGCCGCATCGCGATCAGCCCCTGCTCCACCGCGGCGAGGTGGGAGTCCACATCCACCGTGAGATCATTGCCGTCCTGCGCCGTGACGAAAGCTGTCAGCCGACATCTCACCCCAGAGGGCGATTTATGCCGTAGGCGCGTATGGTCGTCTGCTCGACGGAGTAACCCGCCGCATCCACCGCCTTCACTTTGAGCGACACGAACTCGGCCCCGGCCGGATGCGCCACCAACGCCTTCCAGCGCGCCCCGGCCCCGACCACCGGCACGGTCCGCCACGTGACTCCGTCGTCCACCGACGCCTGCACCGACACGCTCTTCACCTCGGCCGCGCCGACCGACCCGGCCTGCGGCACCACGCTCACGTCCACCGGGAACACCCGGCACCCGGCAGGCGCCCGGTTCAGGTCGTCGAACGCCCCGGAGATCCGCACGGTCGGCACCGGCAGGTACACGTTCCCGTCCGTCTTGGCCGAAGCGAACTCGAACCGCGCCGACACCTTCGGCGCGAACGGCGTCCACTTGGGGCTGCGCGTCGCCTCGACGTCCAGCACGTACCGCGCCTGCGCCTCGGGCAACCCGGAGAAGTTCGCGAACACCCCACCGCTCTCCGCGAGCACCTTGCCGTCCACAGTGGACAACCGAGTCCGAGCCTGCACGTACGGCGCCCCGAACACGAACTCGTCCGACGCGTCCGGCTCGCCAGGCGCGAACGGCCAGTGCTGCACGTACCCGTTGTTCCCGTACCGCACGAGCCCGTGGAACCCGCGCAGGTTCAGATCCGTGGACGCCACCACGCTGTTCCACGACCGCGAAGCCGTCTTGCCACCCGGAAACACCAGGCGCCCGGCACTGATGTGCCCGTCGAACCCGACACTCGGCTGCGACACGGGCCGCTGGAAGAAGTCCATGATCCACTTGACGTCCGGCCGCCCGGTGAAGTGCTCCACCCGCCGCTGCGGAATCGCCAGGTCCAGCGCCACGCCGAAGGCAACCGCCTGCCCCTTCACGTAGAACGGCGTGGACGACCGCGACCCGATCGCCGGCGTGCCCTGGGCCCGATACCGCGCCTTCTCCCCGTACATCTCCCGATCCCGCACCCGAGGCCTCAACTCCCCGGGAATCCCACCGGCATACGGCGCCGCCACGAAGTACTCGTGCCCACCGCCGCCCCAGATCTGGAACGTCCCGAAGTTGAAGTACGAGGCATCCGCCTTCACCGGCACCGCGAAGAACGCGTCCGATGTCCGCGACGACACCCCGGTCTGCACCCGGCTCCCCCCGGCCTGGTAGACCGCGTCCACCGCCACGAACTTCCGCCCCGCCGCCCGATCGAACCGCGCCCCGACCTCTTTCCCTTGCCGCGCATCAATCACGACAGCCGTCGGCTTGTCCACGACGATCTTCCCGGTGCTGGCCCAGGTGTGCTCCGCGTCCCCGTGCACCAGCGCGTCGACCGAGTAACTGCCCTTCAACAGCCGCAACGTGGTCACCCCGTCGACCGGCTGCGCGAAGTCCACACTCTCCCCGCTGTCCAACTCCAACGCACTGACCTCGGCATCCGACGGCTTCCCGTCCCGCCCCACCGTCGTCACCGTCATCTCGTACATCTCGGCCTCAGCCGTGAACCCGGCCACGACCACACTGTTCCCGGCCCGGATCCGAGCCCCGCCGGCCCCCACCGCGACCTTCGCCGGATCCAGCGTCACGTCGACCTCCGCCGTTCCGTTGCCAGGAACCACGACCTCCTTGGCACCCACCGTGATCGCCGCATGATCGGCCACAACCGGCAAGGTCACCGCCTGCGCCGACGAGTTCCGGTAAGTGAGCTTCTTGGTGATCGGCGGCAACTGCACGTGCGGAAACTTCAAGAGCCCGAAGCTGAGGCTCGACACCGTCGCCACAACAGGATTGGCAACCGCAGCAGCAACATCAAGCCTCCCACTCCCCTCTTCGTAAACCCCACGCCCCACCGACCGAGCCGCCCCCGTGAGCGCCGCCTTCACCTCCCGCCCAGACCACTCGGGATGCGCCTGCCGAACCAACGCAGCCGCCCCAGCCACGTGCGGCGCGGCCATCGAAGTCCCATCGGCCCGCGTGTGCAACGCGTCAATCGGCTCACCCATGCTCGTCCCAGCCGCCCGCGCCGCCCCGATGTCCTCCCCAGGCGCCACAACATCAGGCTTGACCGCAAAATCCCCCACCCGCGGCCCACGACTGGAAAACCGGCTAACCCGATCAGCCTTGCTGACACTCCCCACCGCCAGCGCCTCATCAGCAGCCGCAGGCGAACTGACCCCGTCCTCCCCGTCATTGCCCGCCGCGACCACGAACAACGTCCCGAACTGCTCGGAAAGGCGGTTGACGGCAAGGGACAGGGGATCCGTGCCGTCAGTCGCCCCACCGCCCAAACTGAGGTTGACCACCCCAGCCCGCGGCGCAGCCCACTCCATGGCCGCCAAGATCGCCGACTCGTCACAGGTGTCCGCAGCACACACCTTCCCGACGAGCAACCGAGCGTCCTTGGCAACCCCTCCAAAAACCCCGTCCCCAGCCACAGTCGCCGCAACGTGCGTCCCGTGCCCGTACGTGTCCTTCACCCCAGTACCGGTGAAGTCCTTGGCCTCCAACACCTTCCCCTGCAAATCCGGATGCCCGGCGTCATACCCGCCATCCAGCACGGCAACGGTGACCCCACGCCCGGTAAACCCCAACTCCCACGCCGCAGGCGCCCCGACCTGCGCAAAACTCTCAGCGTCCAACAACCGAACCCGCCCGTCCAACCACACCTTCCGAACGCCAGGGTCGCTCTTGATCCCTTCCCAGGTCTCCTTGAGCGCACTCTTGGCAAGCGCCCGCACATCCCGATCGACGATCAACGGCAACGTGTCCCGGCTACCGTCATCCCGCCCCTGCTCGATGAGCCCGGTGACGTCGAACAACCGCTTGTCGACCTTGCCGCTGCGAACCAACGGCACAGCATCCTGCGGCACCACCAAAACATGCCCAGCAGCCGTACGCCGCTGATGAAACACCACCCGATCACGCCCGACACCAGGCATCACCGTGACCTGATCCCCTTGCACAGCAACACGATCCCCAGAAACAAGCGTGACCATCCGAGGAGCCGCCGCAACCAAATGCGATCCGCTGGAAGGCAGTCGCTCAGCGCCCGCCGAAGGAACCAGCATCCCCCCGGCCACCACAACAACCGCAGCACCAATCGCCACCCCGCGCAGCATGAAAGCCTCCCGCCCGCAACCGACTCCGGCAGCGCAGCGGCGAGTGCGCGAGATCGACACTGGCCGGGAAACCGTTTTCCGTCAAGCGCCACACGGAGGATGCCCCCGCAGCAACAGCAGGCAGCCGCACGCAAGGAGCCGGGGAGAGCAAAGAGGGCAAGGCGAGACGAAGCGGGGGCAGGGCGGGGAAGCGGAGCGGGGCAGGACGCGGTGAGGCGGGGGCAGGACGCGAGGCGAAGCTGGGCAGGGCAGAGCGAGGCGAGGCGGCGCCAGGCGGGGTGGCGCGAGGTGAAGCGGGGATGGGCAGTACGCGGCGAGGCAGGGCGGGACACGGGCAGGCAACGCGAGATGGGTCGACGCGAGGCTGGGCGAGACGGATCGAGGCGATGCCGAAGGCGAGGCGCTCTTCTCGTGTGGTTCCGGTGGGGTGGTCCCGTCACGAGTCGTGCCTGATCGTTTGCCGCGCCAGAGGGGTCAGGTCAAGCCGACACGCTTTTCGTCGGCTTGACCTGAC
>NZ_JBEXVQ010000030.1:0-124091 GCF_040629405.1 Lentzea sp. NPDC005914
GCCGGGGCTTGTTCGAGCCCGTGGTCTTCATAAGGACATCCTTCCAGGGGCAAAACCCCTGATCTCAGGTGTCCGTCAAAACGGGTCAAGCCCAGGCCCCTGCGAACGCCGCCCCGCCGGCGTTCACCCACCCCGGTGTGCTCGTCAACGAGGCCCAGCTCGACGTCGTGCGCACCCGCGTCAACGCCGGAACCCAACCGCAGAAGCGCGCATACGACGCGATGATGGGTTCCCGGTACGCATCTCTCTCGTACACCCCACATCCCCGCGCCGTCGTCGAGTGCGGGCCTGTGTCCAACCCGAACCTCGGCTGCACCGACGAACGCGAGGACGCGATCGCCGCCTACACCCACGCCCTCGCGTGGTACGTGACGCGGGACGCCAGGTACGCCACCAAGTCCATCCAGATCATGGACGCCTGGTCGGCCACGATCCGCGACCACACCAACGACAACGCGCACCTGCAGACCGCGTGGTCCGCGTCGAGCTGGCCACGCGCGGCGGAGATCATCAAGCACGTCTACGGGAACTGGCCCAACTCCGGCCGGTTCGGCACGATGCTGCGCAACGTCTACTACAACGAGATCCAGGGCAGTGACCCGCGCACGGGCAACTGGGAGCTCAGCATCGCCGAGGCGATCGTCGGCATCGGCGTGTTCCTGGACGACAAGGCCATCTACGACCGCGGTATCTCCTTGTACCGCGCGAGGGTTCCCGCGTTCATCTACCTCACGTCCGACGGCGCGTTGCCCAAAACGGTGCCCAGCAACAACCTCAACACCCGAGAGAAGATCATCGGCTTCTGGCACAACCAGTCGACGTTCGTGAACGGCCTCACCCAGGAGACCTGCCGCGACTTCGTCCACACGGGATACGGACTGTCCAGCATCTCGCACGTGGCAGAGACGTCCCGTATCCAGGGCGTCGACCTCTACCCGGAGGTGGGCACGCGACTCAAGGAAGCGCTGGGCTTCCAGACCACCTACGAGCTGACCGGGCCGCCGTCGTGGCTGTGCGGCGGGACGGTCAAGCGCGGCCTCGGACCGATCACCGAGGTCGGCTACAACGCCATGCACAACCGGCTCGGCAACCCGATGCCCAACACCGAGACGTGGACGACCCAGCGCCGGCCGCTCGGCACGAACAACCTGTTCGTGTCGTGGGAGACGCTGACCCACGGCGACAACCCGGCCTAGAAGCGAAAACGGCCCGTCAGCTCAGTGCTGACGGGCCAGTCGGGGGTCCGGGGGCGGAGCCCACCGGGTGGGGTCTGGGGGCTGCGCCCCCAGAAAACACAACGGAGCGAGCCGGTTCGCGCTTTCCGCGAACACAACTCGCCCCGAGTGCAGTGGACGATACTGGGATTGAACCAGTGACCCCTACCGTGTCAAGGTAGTGCTCTCCCGCTGAGCTAATCGTCCGCGACTTGCAGGACGAGATTCTAGCTCAAGGCCGAGCCGGGCCGCTCACCCCGGGGTCAGGTTCCGAACTTCACCCAGTTCACGCTCACGTACGGCGCCGGCTGTCCACTCGTGAACGTCACGTACACGTCGTGGGTACCGGAGACGTTCGAGATGTTGGCGGGAATGGTCTTCCACGCGTCCCACCCGCCGGTGTTGCCGACCGCGAACGTGCCGATCGGAGCCGCCGTTCGCGAGTCCAGTCGCACCTCGACCAGTCCGCTCACCCCGCCACCGGCACCCGACGCCACGCGGGCGTAGAACTGCCGGGCCGGACCGGAACCGAAGTTCACGCCGGAGAACTTCAGGTAGCCGCCGTTCGCGATCTGGTTGACGGCCGAACCGCCGTCACCCACCCCCACCGAGCCACCGGATCGCTCCGAGGCGTTCTCCGCCTGCAGCTCGCTGTACGCGGAACCCCCACCGCCGGGGTTCGACGTCGTGGTCGTGGTGGTCGGGGGAGTGGTACCGCCGCCAGCCGAGTAGACGGCCACGTAGTCCACCACGAGCGAGTGTCCGGACTGGGTGGCCGCGACAGGGGTCGGCTGACCGTTGTTCAGCGCGTCGGGGAACGCGCCGCCGATCGCGAGGTTCAGCAGGATGAAGTACCCCGCGTGCGACGTCATCTGGTTCCAGACGGCCGTGCCGACACGCGCCTGGGTGACCTGGTGGAACGACTGGCCGTCGACGAACCACGTGAACGTCTTCGCGGCGTCGTCCCACTCGAAGCGGTACGTGTGGAAGGCCGACTGGCAGGACGCGCCGGGGCACGCCCGCGAGTTGCCGATGCCGGTGAACTCGCCGCAGGCGCCGCCGGGGGCGACGTCGCAGTGCAGCACGCCCCACACGGAGTTGATGCCGTTGACGTTCTCCATGATGTCGAACTCGCCGATGCCCGGCCAGTTCCAGTAGTTGCCGCGGTACGGCGAGCCGAGCGCCCAGAACGCCGGCCAGTAGCCCAGTGCGGACTGGCCGGTGACGTTCGGCATCTGGATGCGGCCCTCGATGGCGAGCTTGCCGCCGGGAGCGGGCTTGAAGTTCGCGCGCTGGGTCTCGATGCGCGACGACGTCCAGTTGCCCGAGCCGTCCTTCAACGCGGTGATCCGCAGGTTGCCGGACCCGTCGAGTTTGATGTTCTGAGTGTTGTTCGTGTAGTTCTGGACCTCGCCGGTGCCCCAGTTCGCGGGGCCGCCTGGGTAGGCGTGGCCGAGATCGAAGATCCAGTTGGAGCTCGACGGCAGCGATCCGTTCGGGCCGTTGAAGTCGTCACCCCACACCTGCGTCCATCCCGCTGCAGGGGGTGGGATCGAAGCGTTGGCAGACATGGCGGCTATCGCCAGGGGTACCGCGGCAAGAAGAGCTGTCGTGGCCGCGAGGATGCGGCGGCGTGGCTTCATGCGCGAGTGACCTCCTTGTCACGGGTGCAGTCCATTTATGAGAGCGCTCTCACGGGGGTGAGGGCAAGCGGCCAATCGGAGCAACGACGTCGAACGGCGCAGGTCGTGCAGCGTCTCGTTTGGACTTATTTCGCGTCGGCGTAGCACTTGACGGGCACGGCGTTCATCGGGAACCGCACCGCCGTCTCCCCGAAGAGCAGCCGCGTCGCCTCACGTCCGGCCACGGCGATCGCCTCGATCACCGCGTCGGCGTCCGCGAGCGGGCAGTGCACGAGCACCTCGTCGTGCTGGAAGAACACCAGGTGCGCCTCGGCCGGGAGCTTGGTGCGCAGCACGCCCAGCAGCGCCGCCGTCCAGTCCGCCGCGCTGCCCTGCACGACGAAGTTGCGCGTGAACCGGCCCCAGTTGCGCGCCGCCTGCCGCGACGAGCTCGACACCTCGCCGGAGTCGTCGGCGCCGCCGGTCAGCTCCTGCCACGCCGCCGAAGGCGTGGGCGAGGTGCGGCCCAGCCGGGTGCGCACCATCCGGCCCTGCTCACCGGCCTGCGCCGCCGCTTCCACGTAGCCCACGGCGACGGGAAACCTCTTGCGCAGCACGGCGAGCAGCGGCCCGGCCTCGCCGGACGTGCCGCCGTACATCGCCGACAACATCGCGATCTTCGCGCGCGGCCGCTCGCCCTTGAACGAGTCGTCGGCCAGCGCCGAGTACAGATCGTCGTCCGTGCACACCTCGATCAGCCGCTGATCTCCTGACAGGGCAGCGAGAATCCGCGGTTCGAGCTGCGAGGCGTCGGCCGCCACGAGGCACCAGCCGTCGTCCGCGATCACGGCCTGCCGCATCAGCCGCGGAATCTGCAACGCCGCACCGCCCCGCGACGCCCACCGCCCCGACACCACGCCACCGACGACGTAGTCCGGCCGGAACCGCCCGTCGCGCACCCACGCGTCGAGCCACGTCCAGCCGTGCGCCACCCACAGCCGTGCGCGCTCCTTGTAGTCCAGCAACGGTTCCACGGCCGGATGGTCGACGTTCTTCAACACCCACCGCCGCGCGGACGGCACCTCGATGCCCGCACGCGCGAACGCCCGCACGATGCTGGCGGGCGCGTCCGGGTTGATCTCCCTGCCGCCGAACGCCTCCTGGATCCGGTCCACCAGGTCCTGCAACAACTTCGGCCGCGTGCCCGGAGCCGGTCGCGGCCCGAGGACCTCCTCGAGGATCCGGTTGTGCACGTCCTCCCGCCACGGCAGCCCGTGGAACGTCATCTCCGCCGCCACCAGCGCTGACGCCGACTCCGCCGCGATCAGCAGTCCCAGTCCCGGATTCCGTTGCTGCGCCCGGTAAACCAGCGACAGCGCCGCCAGTTCGTCGGTGTCGCCCGGCAGCCGGACCGCCTCCGGCTCGAACAACGTCAGCTCGACGTGGTGCTTGCGCGGCCCCAGGTCCGCGGGCGCGGGCAGCTTCAACTCACGCGCGACGGCCGCCGGCAGTTCTTTCGGCTCGCGGTGCCTGCCCTCGGCGCCGAGCAGCAACGTCTCGGTCAGGTGCAGGTCCCAGCACCGGTCGACCCGCACGTCCGCGGCCAGCAGTGCCGGGTAGACCTCGGCGGTGTCCGCCCACACCCACCGCGGTCTGTGGGCGCGCTCCAGCGACGCGACGGCGGAGGCCAGCGACGAGGCCGCCATCGCGGGACCGGCAGGGGTCCCGTCGTCGTGCAGCTTCTGCCACCGGCCCGCACCGTCCGCTTCCGGGACGAGGGCGACCAGCACGCCTCAGATTGTGCCTCCCAGGTCTGACAGTTTCAGTCCAGACTGAACCGAGTTGTACCGGGAAATGGACCGGGACAATTTGGAAACCTTTACAACTATCGCCATTCCCGTTCGAATTCTATGGATTCTCCCGGAATGGATGTACGAAGGGGCATCTCCTGGTGGGAGCGCTGCCACAGTGCGAAACAAAGGAACGCTCACCTTGGGAGAAGCCTCATGACCAACGGCAACGCGGCTACCGGCCTGCGCGACCTCAACGCCGGCGTCCCCGGCGCTGACCAGATCAAAGGTGCCGTCTCGGCGGTCTACGACGACGTGGCGTCGTGGTCGCGGACCGGCGACTTCTGGAACTGGGGCATGCACTGCCCGGAACTGCTGAATGAACTGACCGATATTTGCTCGAACTTCAACGCGGGCGTGAGTGACGGTTTCTCCGAGCAGCTCTACTTCCAAACTCTGCGCGGGCTGCCGTACAGCAAAAACGACTTCAAGAGCCTCAGCGTGCTCGAGGTCGGGTGCGGCATGGGCGAGGGCCTGAACTTCCTCACCCGGCTCGTCGACCCTGCCCGAGCGGTCGGGCTGGACATCTCGGGAGCCGCCGTCCGCCGGGCCAGCGCGCTGCTCGCGCGCGGCGAGCGGCTCACCTACGTCGAGGGCGACGCGGAGCGGCTGCCGTTCGAGGACGGCGAGTTCGACCTCGTCATCAACGTCGAGAGCTCGCACAACTACCCGGACGTCGACCGGTTCTTCCACGAGGTCGCCCGCGTGCTCAAGCCGGGCGGCCACTTCTCGATCATCGACGTGTTCGATCCCCGGTCCTCCGCGCGGTTCAGCACACTCCAGGAGGAGATCGACGACTTCGCGTGGATCCACGAGCGCGACGTCACGGAGAACGTGAAGAGCTCGATCCGCCAGCGCATGGCACCGGGCAGCTTCTTCCGCAAGGAGTACGCCCGCAAGCAGATGCCGTTGCGGGCACGGATCATCGGCGGGCTCGGCGGCGCGCACTACGCCGGCGCGGACTTCATCGGCCACCGCGACACTCTCTCGCGCGTCCTCGAACTTGCCCGTGTCCGCCCGAAGTTCGTCGGCGAGTACGAGAGCTACCGCCACCACCTCGCACGGCGCGTGTAACCGTTGGAGGATCTCCAAGCCAGTCAGCAAAGGAGTGAAGGAGAAACGGGAAGACTCCACGATGGTGTGGTCTTCCTACCCCTGGCCTGACCAGCGGCCGACTATGAGGCAGTGGACCGAGCACTCAGCGTCGCCGCACTGCTGGACCCCACCCATCAGGTGGTCCCCTTTCACGGCAGAGAATCCGAACTGCACGTACTGACGCAGTGGCGCGACAGCCCCGCGCCCCTGGCGTCTCTGCTGCTGCACGCACCGGCGGGCGCGGGCAAGACCAGGCTCCTCCAGCGGTTCGAGGAGGAGTTCGACCAGACGCACGGCAGGCTGCTGCTGATCGACGACGCCGACCGCCTCACCTGGAACGACATCTTCCTGAGGCTGCAGGACACGCTCCGGCACGGCCCGGAGCGCACGCGGGTGCTGCTGGCGGCGAGGACCACGGGCTGGTGGTGGTCCTCGACCCGCCAGCGCATCGCGGACTTCGACCACGAGGTCACCGACCTCGAGCTCGAACCGACGCTCCACGACCGGGCGGAGTCGTTCACCCTCGCCTGCCAGCACTTCGCCAAGCAGTTCACCGTCACGGCACCGGACGAGCCGCCACCGAACATCGCCCAGGAAACGGTCCTCGACCTGCACCTGGCCGCGTTGACCGCGGTCCGCGGCGACCCGTGCGACGTGAACCGCACCCAGCTCGTCCGCCAGCTCCTCAAGCACGACAACGGTCCCAGAACGGGCCGTCTCGCCGAAGACCATCTCGCCGTGGACACCCCGGACACGCCTGACCCGGACCTGCTCGCCCGTGCCGCCCAACGCTGGCCGCACCTGCACACCAAGCTCGACGAGCTGATCGACGCCAACCCGGAGATCGTGCTCGAGATGCAGCGCGACAGCCTGAGCATCGCCGCCGAGATCGGCTCGTCCGCCACCGTCGACCACATCGCCCGCCAGGTGTTCCGCGACGAGCGGTTCGCCACCGACTCGATTCCCGCCGTCCTCACGAAACGCCTCGTCGACCGCGCCCAGAGCACCCTCGAACGCGCCGAGATGTACGGGATGCTCAGCGCCCGCACGGCACTCTGCGGGCTGCGCGAGGAAGCCGTCGAAGCGTCCCTGGCCGAGGTCGAGTGCTACCGCGAGCTCGTCGGCCAGGACCGCGAGAACCGCCCGCTGCTCGCCGACTCGCTGGGAGATCTGGGCCTGCGGCTCATCGCCGTGCACCGCACCGAAGAGGTCCTCCAGGTCTCCGAAGAGGCGATCCGGCTCTGGCACGAGATCGCGATCGACGACCCGGAGACCGTCCCGCAGCTGGCCTCCGCCCTCGAGCAGATCAGCTACCGCTACCAGACGCTCGGCATGCACGAGGCCTCGATGGACGCCATCAGCCGCGCGGCCCAGATGTACCAGGAGCTCGCGAAGACGCACCCCGCGCTGTTCCGCGGCGACTTCGCGAGGGTCGCGGCCACGGTGGCGCGCCGCTACCACGCGGAGGGCGAGAACACCTACGCCGCCGACTCCATGCAGCTCTCGATCGCGAACTGGCGCATCCTCTCCCAGGAGGACCCGCGCTACGAGCCGGAACTGGCCCGCAACCTGGCCGCGGCGGGCTCGATGCTCGTCGAGTTGCGCCGCGCCGAAGCCGCGAACGAGACCCTCAAGGAGGCCGTCGAGGTCTTCCGCAGGCTCGCCGTGGTGAACCCGCAGACGTTCCGGCCCGAGCTGGCTGACGCGTTGATGCGGCACAGCCAGGCGTTGCGCGACGTGTGCCAGGACCCGGACGCCAAGCTCACCGCGCAGGAAGCCGTGATGCTGTGGCGGGAGACCGACGATCGCAAGGGGCTCGGCACCGCGCTGCTCAACGTCGTCAAGGTCGCCCAGGACTTCGACGCCGAACTGGTCGCGGCGCAGGAAGCCGTTGAGGTGTACCGGGAACTGGCCGCCGAGAACACCGTCGGCCACCAGGTCGACCTCGCGATCGCCCTGGCCGCGCTGACCGAGCAGCTGCTCGTCCAGGACGAGGTCGACCGGGCACTGACCAGTGCGACGGAGGTGTTCGACATCGCCCGGCGGCTGCCTTCCCAGCTCGTCGACTTCTTCGGCGCCGAGCTCGCGGTCGCCATGCAGCCCATGACGTCCACACTGTCCGAAATGGAGTATCACGCGCACGCGCTGGAGTCGTCCGAGCTGATGGTCGACATCTGGCGGGCGCACAAGGACAAGTCGCCGGGCGCCTATCTCGCGGCCGTGCAGCAGCACGCGTGCAAGCTCCGCGGCGCGGAACGACGTGTGGAGGCCAGGAACACCGCCCACATGGCCGTCGTGTTGTGGCACATGACCGCCGGCGATCTGGAGAAGGAACCCGGATACGCCGACGCGCTCACCGTCTACGCGCGGCTCTGCGCGGAGACCGAGTACGAGCTGCGGAAAGCACTCCGGCTCACCCACCGCGCCGTGGAGATCATGCGCGAGGTGGGTGAGCCGGTGAAGCTGGAGTTCGCCCTCGAAACGGTCGAGGCGCTCAGCTCTTCGTGAGCAGCGACCGCACGAAGAACGCCACGTTGGCCGGACGCTCCGCCAGACGACGCATGAAGTAGCCGTACCACTCGTCGCCGTACGGGACGTACACGCGCATGCGGTTGCCTTCAGCGGCAATACGACGCTGCTCCTCGGGCCGGATGCCGTACAGCATCTGGAACTCGTAGGAGTCCTTCGAACGCGCCCAGGCCAGGTCGGCCGCGATCGCGATCAGGCGCGGGTCGTGCGAGGCCACCATCGGGTAGCCGTCGCCCTCCATGAGCACCTTCAGGCAGCGCACGTACGACAGGTCGACGTCGTGCTTGTCCTGGTACGCAACGGAAGCGGGCTCCTGGTACGCGCCCTTGCACAGCCGCACGCGCGAACCGGCGTACGCCAGGTCGCGGCAGTCCTGCTCGGTCCGGCGAAGGTACGCCTGCAGCACCGCGCCGACCCACGGGAAGTCCACCCGGAGCTCACGCAGGATGCCCAGCGTGGAGTCCGTGGTGGTGTGGTCTTCCATGTCCAGCGTCACGGTCGTGCCGACGACAGCGGCGGCCGCGCAGATGCGCCGGGCGTTCTCCAGCGCGATCTTCTCGCCGTCGACCGCCAGCGACTGGCCGACGGCGGACAGCTTGACCGACACCTCGGCGCCCTCGGTCAGACCGTGCGCCTCCAGCCGCCCCAGCAGCGTCAGGTAGGCCTCGACGGTGTCGTTGGCCTGCGACTCCTCGACCGTGTCCTCACCGAGGTGGTCCAGCGTGACCAGACGACCGTCGCCGACGACCTCGGCGGTCGCGCGAATCGCCGCCGAGACGTCGTCACCGGCCACGAACCGCTCGACGACGGGCCGGGTCAGCGGCGTCGACTCGACGAGCTTGCGCGCGCTCCGGTTGCGAGCGGCGGCGAGAAGGGTGCTGCGCAGCATCACGCCCCCTGGTGCGGGTGGAGGTGGGTGGTGGGCGCCGCGAAGGTCTCCTTGATGGAGCGCGGGCTGACCCAGCGGAGCAGGTTGTGGACCGACCCCGCCTTGTCGTTCGTGCCGGACGCGCGCCCGCCGCCGAACGGCTGCTGGCCCACGACCGCACCGGTCGGCTTGTCGTTGACGTAGAAGTTGCCGGCGGCGAACCGCAGCTCTTCCTGCGCGTGCGCCACGGCAGCACGGTCACGAGAGATGATCGAGCCGGTCAGACCGTACGGCGCCGCGCTCTCCATCTGCTTGAGAACGGTGAGGTAGTCGGCGTCCTCGAACACGTGGACGGCGAGCACCGGGCCGAAGAACTCGGTGGTGAACACGGAGTTCGACGGGTCCGAGCCGACGAGCACGGTCGGCCGCACGAAGAAGCCGTCCGAGTCGTCCGCGGTACCACCGGCGGCGATCTCCAGCGAGGAGTCGCTGCGAGCGGCCTGCAGCACGCCCGACAGCTTGTCGAACGAGCGGCGGTCGATCACCGCGCCACCGAAGTTCGAGAAGTCGGTGACGTCGCCGTAGGTCAGCGCCTCGACCTCGGCCAGGAACTGGTCCTTGATCTTGTTCCACACCGAGCGCGGCACGTAGGCGCGCGACGCGGCCGAGCACTTCTGGCCCTGGTACTCGAAAGCACCGCGGATCATGGCCACGCGCAGCACGTCCGGGTCGGCCGACGGGTGCGCCAGGATGAAGTCCTTGCCACCGGTCTCGCCGACGATCCGCGGGTACGAGCGGTAGTTCGCGATGTTCGAGCCGACCTGCGCCCACAGCTTCTGGAACGTCGCGGTGGAGCCGGTGAAGTGGATGCCCGCGAGATCGGGGGAGTTCAGCGCCACCTCGGACACGGCCAGACCGTCACCGGGCAGCAGGTTGATCACGCCGGGCGGCATGCCCGCCTCTTCCAGCAGCCGCATGGTGAGGTGCGCGGCGAAAGACTGGGTCGGCGACGGCTTCCACAGCACGACGTTGCCCATCAGCGCGGGCGCGGTCGGCAGGTTGCCGGCGATGGCGGTGAAGTTGAACGGCGTGATCGCGTAGACGAAGCCCTCGAGCGGGCGGTGGTCGGTGCGGTTCCACACGCCGGGGGAGGAGATCGGCTGCTCGGCCAGCAGGGTGCGGGCGAACTGCACGTTGAAGCGCCAGAAGTCGATCAGCTCGCACGCGGAGTCGATCTCGGCCTGGATCGCGGTCTTCGACTGGCCGAGCATCGTCGCGGCGTTGAGCGTCTGCCGCCACGGACCGGCGAGCAGGTCGGCCGCGCGCAGGATGATCGCCGCGCGGTCGTCGAACGACATCGCGCGCCACGCCGGGGCAGCCTCGCGGGCCGCGCGCAGGGCGTCGTGCGTGTCCTGCTGGGTCGCGCCGGCGAGCGTGCCGAGGACCGAGCGGTGGTTGTGCGGCTGGACGACGTCGAACCGCTCGCCGCCACCCATGCGCTGCTCGCCACCGATGGTCATCGTCAGCTCGAGCGGCTCCTTCTGCAGCTCGGCCAGCTTGGCCTGCAGTTCCGCGCGCTCCGGGGTACCGGGGGCGTACTGCAGCACCGGCTCGTTGACCGGGGCGGGAACCTGGGTGACAGCGTCCACTCGGCAACTCCTCTTCGAGATCTGGGTGCCCAAACCGTAAGTCCGGGGCACGGTCCGGCCATTGTGCAAACGGCCAAGATTCACCAGTTCAGATGTACGATCGAACAGTTATGAGTCTTCGCCACATCCTGATCGCTTTGGGTGATCCACTCGTCGAACTGCAGGTCGCGCCCAACGGCCTGGAGGTCGACGTGCGCGATGTCGTGATCATGGATCCGGACGACCCGCCGGATGTGGCCGCCGGTGACCTCGCGCTGCTGATCGGTGCTCGTGGCCGGGCCGCATTGCCGCTGATCAGGGCCGCCGGACGGGCGAAAGCCGCGGCGGTGGCCGTCAAGGAGAGTTCCCAGGCCCTCGAACAGGCCGCGACCGACGCGGGCGTGGCGTTGCTCGAAGTCCGGCCCGAGGTCCGCTGGGGACATCTGGAGTCGCTGGCCAAGGGGGTGCTGACGACCACGACCGACGACGGTGAGGTTCTCGGTGACCTGTTCGCGTTGGCGCAAACGATTGCGACGCTGACCGGCGGCATCGTCAGCATCGAGGACACCGCGAGCCGCGTGCTGGCCTATTCGCGCTCGTCCGACGAGGTCGACGAGCTGCGCCGGCTGTCGATCCTCGGCCGTCAGGGCCCCGAGCCGTACCTGAAGATGCTGCGCGAGTGGGGCGTCTACAACCTCCTCAGGTCGTCAGAGGAAGTCGTCCGCATCGACGAACGCCCCGAGCTGGGCATCCGCAAGCGCATCGCCGTCGGCATCCACGCGGGGGCTCAGCCGTTGGGCGCGATCTGGGTGCAGGAGGGCGACCAGCCGTTGACCGAGCAGGCGGAACGGGCGTTGCTCGGCGCCGCCCGCGTCACCGCCCCGCACCTGATCCAGCAGCGCAACCAGCCCACGTCGAGGTTCCGCGAGAACCTCCTCGCCGCGCTGCTCACCGGCCGGATGGACGCCGCCACCGTCGCGGGCCAGATCGGCGCCGACCCGAAAAAGCCCGCCGCGGTAGTGGGTTTCGCGCTCCGAGGCGGCGAGGGCGACCGCAGCGAGCACGAGCTCCGGCGCGCCGAGATGACCGGCCTGATCTCCGTGCACGCGGCGGCGTACCGGCGCAGCGCGCTGGTCAGCGAGTCCGGCGGACGCACCTACGTGCTGCTCCCGGACCTCGCCCCGAACGCCCAACTTCTGAACCTGACAAGGGAAATCGTCACGACCGCACGACGGCACCTGCACACGTCCGTCCAGGCCGCGGTCGGCTCGACCGTGTCCACATTGGACGAGGTGCAGGTCTCCCGGCAGGAGGCCGAACGAGTGCTCGACGCGATGGCCCGCGACCTCGACGACGAGGTGGCGACCCTGGCCGACGTCCGCTCCCAGGTGCTGGTGAGCGAGATTCTGGCTCTGCTGCAGGACAATCCCCGGATCCGCGATCCCCGCATCGAGGCGCTCGACCCGGAGCTCGCGAAGTCGTTGCTGGCCTACCTGGACGCGCTGGGGGACGTGCGCGCGGCTGCCGACCGGCTGCACGTCCACCCGAACACGTTGCGGTACCGGCTGAAGCGTGCCAGAGAGAGTGGTGGCGACCTCGACCTGGACGATCCGCTCGTCCGGCTGATCGCCCAGCTTCAGCTCAGGATGCGGTAGAGCAGCGCCCGTTCCGCGATCGTCCACGTCGACGTGGTGAGCAGGTACAGACCGGCGGCCAGCGGCAGGTAGGCCGCGACCAGGATCGTCATGAACGGCAGCACCTTCATCAGGCCGGTCATGAAGCCGGGGGTGGGAGTCGGCGACGGGTTGGCCGCCATTCGCGACTGCTGCCAGCGCACGGTCAGATACGCGACCACCGCCATCAGGCCGAACAGCACGAAGAACACCCACGCGAAAGTGCTCACGAAATGAGCACTCAGTGAGATCCCGAAGATCGACCCCTCCAGGAGAGGACTGGGGGTCGTGGCGACCTGGTACATGACCATGAAGAACGGCATCGTCGCGAGCATCGGCAGCATGCCCGCGAACATCGAGACGCCGTTCGCCTTGTAGACCTTCTGCGACTCCTCCGTGAGCCGCATGACGTCCTTGCCGTACTTCTTCTGCAGCTTCTGGATCTCCGGGGCGAGCTTGGCCTTGGCCTTCTCGCCCTTGACGGCCGCGCGGGCCAGCGGGTGCAGCATCAGCCGCACCGCCATGGTGAACAGAACGATGGCGAGCGCGGGTGCGCCGAGGCTCGCCAGGGCAGCGCCCAGGTCAGCGAACAAGGGTTGTTTCTCCGTATCGAGTTGGGGATCTTGCGGACGTGTCAGAACGTCCGGCATCCCGGTGCTCGAGGACGGGGCCGACCAGCGGCGTCAGGGTTTCGCAGCCGCAGTTGGGCTGATCGTTGTGCGCGTTCCCTGATCGACAGCGAGCGCGCCGGCGCCACGGAGAGCGGCACCAGCGCGACCACGACGACCAGCGCGAGGGCGAGCGCGGTCACGGCCGCGACGACCTCGGTCGGAGACGAGAACAGCGTGAAGGCGTAGAGGGCAGGCAGGAAGACCGCGAGCACCAGCATCGCTCGGTTCCTGGTCTCCGGCCGCCACATGCCGTCGAGGTTACTTGATTTCCGCACTCTCCGTCCCGATAACGTCGCCTCCGCCGTCGTACAGCGTGACCGAGAGCGGCTTCGCGGCGGTCGGCCACCAGGCGACCATCCACCCGTTGGCGATCGTGGCGGTGACCTGCTTGCCGTCCTCGGTGCTGACGCGTGCTTTCGCCACCGCGGAGCCGACCTCCGCTACCAGCGTCCGGCGCGGCTCGCCCTCGCCGGGATCGGGATTGCTCGACACCAGGCTCTGCAGGCGGAACAGGTCCGAGCCGAGCGGGGGCCGTCCGCGGGGATCGCCGCCACCTCCCGCCGTCTCGATGCCCTTCGGCGTACCCAGACACGACTCCTGCATCTCCGGGCCGGTGAAGAGCACCAGCGTCAGGTCGCCGCGCTGGTCGACGATCGTCAGGTCCGTCGGCGGATCCGGCCAGGTGGGGTCGTTCCCGTGAAAGCCGCTGTTCTGAGTGATCATCTGCCTGCATTGCGCGACGACGGCGTCCGCGGCGGGACCGGGAGCGCGTGGCTCGGCGGTCCAGGACGCGTAGGCGGACGGGTTGGCCGGCGTCCACAGCACGGTCGTGACGACGGCCGCCGCGGCCAGCGCACTCGCGGGCACGACGACCCGCCACCACCGGCGGCGCGGCTTCTCCTCGAGCGCGTTGAGCAGCGCGTGCTTGCGGACCTGCACGCGCCCAGGGTCGAGCTGCGGGATTTCAGGGGTGATGTTCCCAGGATTGATGCTCACAGTGCCTCCTCCACCAGAGCGCCACGAACTGTTCGTTGCGCGCGAGCGAGGCGGGACTTCACCGTGCCGACCGGGATGCCGAGCACCTGGGCGATCTGCGCCTGGCTCAGGCCGGACCACGCGGACATCTCGAGCACCTCCCGATCTCCCGCGGGCAGCTTCTCCAGCTCCGCGATCACCGCCTTGGTCCTGGCTTCCGCGTCCACCCGCCGTGCCACGTCGTCGGCGTGGTCGTCGTCCGGGTCGGGCAGCGGCACCTTTCCCAGCGCGGCCCGGTACCGCGACCGGGAGCGTTGGTGGTTGCGGGTGACACCGAGCGCGACCGTGTACAGCCATGGCAGCAGCGACCCCTCAACCGCCACCGACATGCGCTTGCGCCACGTCTCCATGAACACAACGGACATCAGGTCCTCGGCCGCCGCCCACGCGCCGGTGCGGCGCAGGCAGTAGGCGAACACGGCTTGGGCGTGGCGTTCGAACAGCTGCCCGAAAGCCTCGCCATCGCCGGCCCGGACCTGCCCCCAGAGTTCTTCGTCGGTCACGGACCCTCCTCTCTGCCCCGTCTATGTCCGCAGGCGCAGGGGTGGTTCACGACTCGACCAGACCTGGCCGTTCCGGGTGGTCGTAACGGACGAAGAGGTCGGCCACCGGCTCGTAGTCGTCGAACGCGGGCAGCGTCCACTGCTCGGTGGTCTTGCGTTTCAAAGCGCCGGGGGAGAGCCACAGGTGGACCGTGAGCTCGGCCGGCAGCCAGCGGTCCAGAAGCAGCGTGCCGTCCACGATCACCACGCCGTTCTCCGGCACGTCGACGTACTCGGCGCGGCTGGCCCGGTCCGTGGCGGCGTTCCACAACGACGGCAGCACCTTGCCGTCGAGCGCCGGGTCGAGGACCTCGCGTTGCAGGCCGTGGAGATCGAACCAGTCGTGCCGGTACGAGTACGTGTCGGTGCGGCCGTGTTCCAGCCGCACCGACGCAGGACGCAGGAAGTCCTCAGTGGACACCCGCTGGACCGCACGACCCAAGGCGCGCAACGGTTCCACTACCGCGTCCGCGAGCCTCCCCGGTTCGGCGGCGGGTGCGCCGTCGATCAGCACCCGCACCCGGCCCTGCTGTGCCGAAACCCGGTCGACGATCTCGGCGACGAGCGCGTCGAACGTGAGCGGACGAACCTTCACGGGTGCCAGTCCGCCCAGGCCGTGTCCCACCAGATGTCACCGGACGCGAGCATCTTCTCGATCTTGACGCCCTCCGCCCGGATCGCTTCGGCCTCCTCGGCGGAGTACTTGCCGGACGCGACCTGCTCCTCGAACTCGTCGAGGTCGCGCTGCTCCCACGTCCCGTCCGCGCGCATCGTGTAGTCCAGCGCGTGGTCGAGCGTGTCGAAACCGTCGTCGGTGCGGCGGTAGGGAGCCTGCAGGTTCAGGTAGTAGTTGCCGAACACCCGGTCGTCGCCGTGCCAGAACAGGTCGACCGAGTACGCGTCGTCCGGCCGGTGCAGCATGAGCTTCCCGTGCCCGCGCCAGAACCCGCGTTCGGGCTTGTCCCACGGATGCGGGTGGTGGTGGTCGGGGTAGGTGAGCCGGGTGCCCGGCTCCACGAACACCGCGAGCAGTCCTGGCTCGTCCGCGACCACCCTCGTCGGCATCTCCGACCAGACCTTGCCGTGCAGCACCTCACGCCGCACGACCACCTCACCCGGCGTGAACAACCTCATGGTCAGAATTTACGTGATCGCGGTGGGAGGCTTCGTCGGCCAGCATCTTCCGCTTGAACGCGGGCACGGCGTTGGTGACGCGCAGGAACGTCCGCAGGAACGCGAGCACCACCCGTCCGATCACCGGCTTGTGGATCGCGCCGTTGCCGTCCATCTGCTCGCGCGACGCCAGCACGGCCTCGAAGCCGTACTTGACCATCTCCTGCTCGTACTCGGAGATCGCCTGCACTGGGTCCTTGCCCTGATTGGCCTCGGTCAGCTTGCGGGTGAGCAGTTCCGCGTCCCGCAGCGCCGTGTTCGCGCCGATGCCGCGGCCCGGCGTCATGAGGTGCACCGAGTCGCCGATCAGCGTGACGTTGCTCGGCTCCCACCCCTCCACCGGCTCCGAGGTGCGGACCTTGATCTCGAACACCGTCTTCGGGTCGGCCAGCCGGAAGAGCTCGCGCAGGTTCGGGTGGAACTTCGGGGTCATGTCGAGCACGACCTGCTTGAGCTGCTCCTGGCTCATGCCCTTCATGTCCGGGAACTTGTCGTGCGAGGCCGCGTAACCCCACATGATGTAGTCGTCCTCGACGCCCTCGCCGTCGAACCGCATCACGTGGATGATCACGAACGCGCCCTTGGGCCCGTACAGCAGCGTGACCCCGCCGTCGGCATTGGGCGGCAGCAGCTTCACGTTCTCCGGCGTGAGCGGCAGCTTGCCCGCGATCGTGGTGATGCCGGTGTCCGCGATCTTGGCGTGCGGCAGGTACTGCCTGCGCACCCTGGACTGCGCGCCGTCCGCGCCGACCAGCACGTCGCCGGTCTCGGACGTGCCGTCGTCGAAGAACGCGGTGACCGAACCGTCGTCGTTGCGGCTGAAGCGGGTGAACGTCTTGCCGAACTGGACGACGTCCTCCAGGCCGTTGAGCAACGCCGTGCGCATCGCGATGCGGCTGACCGACTTCTCGCTGCGGGCCTCGTCGGTGCCCGGCGAGAACTCGCCGACCAGCAGCTCCTTGTACTTCTCGGTGCGCATGTTGATGTAGCGCGGCGGCCTGGCGGTGGTGCGGACGAACTCGGCGAACACGTCTGGGGGTAAGCAGCTGTGCAGCGCCTTGCTGCCGTCCGGGCTGATTCCGACCCGGTAGCCGATCAGCATGCTGCGCGGCGTGCGGTCGCGTTCGAACAACGCCACGTCCACGCCGGCCTTCTTGAGCCCGTGCGCCAGGCACAGGCCACCGGTCCCCGCTCCGATGATGAGTACGCGCATGAATCCCCCTCAACTAAGTCTCTTAGTTGAGAAGATATTCAGTTCGCGAGACTCTTGTCAATCGTCTTGGTTGAGTCTCCTCAAGCGCGCCGAGCCGATCGCACGGCGCACGTCGTCCACGGGAAGCAGCCTGACCAGCTGTTCCAGCGCCTCGACGTCGTGTTCGCCGGAGTCGGTCTGGGTGAACGTCCAGATCGCGTTCGCGTCCCCGCGCGACAGGACGGCCTTGCGCACGCCGGTCGCGAGGTCGTCCCGTTCGGCCAGCACCACAGGTGCCTCGGAGCGGCGCAGCAGGGAGCCGCGGTACCTGCACGCGGCCAGCGGCACGTCGCCGTCCTTGAGCGCGGCGCGCACCGCCAGGAAGTCGGCTTCGACGTCGGCGGTGAGCCGGTAGGGCCTGGTCGACAGCACGTCGGTGCCGAGCTGGGCGCGCAGCCGGTGCAGCTCGGCGCGCACGGTCGTGGGGTTGCCGCGCTCGCCGTAGAGGCGCAGTGCCAGCTGATCGGCGGACAGCCTGCCGTGCAACGCCAGCGCGAACAGGATCTCCGCGTGCCTGAGCGAGATCGGCACCTCGCGGCCGTCGAGCACGACCTTGGGTTCGGGCAGCAGGAACGACAGCGACAGCACGGATCTGCGCACGTGCCGCTGCTTCGGGACGCGGAGAAGGTAGCCCTGGGCAAGCGTTTCCAGCACCGCTTCACGGCCGTCCGGCAGCAGCACCCGGTCGCTGGAGACGTCGACGCGCGACGGCAGCAGCCCGTACGGCTCGACGGCGACGACCCGGCCGGTGGGGCTGAGCAGCGCGCCCGGTTCGCCTCTGAGCGCGATCAGGTGCCGCATGTTGCGCGCCCGCAGCTCCTCGTCCTGCGCGTGCATCCTGGCGAGCATCTCCGCCTCGGCGAGCCGGGCCGACGCGGACACCAACGCCACCATCGAGGGATGGACGGTCTCGATCGGGCCACTCAGGTCGACGACACCGATCGTGGAGCCCGAGTCGGGGTCGCGGATCGGGCTCGCCGCGCACGTCCAGTGGTGGTAGGTGCGCACGAGGTGCTCGGCCGAGTGGACCGTGACGGGGGAGTTCACCGCGAGCGCGGTGCCCATCCCGTTCGTGCCCGCCGCGTCCTCCGACCAGCGCGTTCCCTCCGCCAGGCCGACGTCCTCGGCGCTGGTGCGGGTGTCGTGGGAGCCCTCGCACCACAGGATGTGGCCCTGGGCGTCCGCGACGATCATGATGTGCTTCGCCTCCTGCGCGAAGCCCAGCAGCGTTTCTCGCAGCAGCGGCAGGCTCGGGTGCAGCGGATGCCGTTCACGCAGGTCGGGAAGCTCGTCCGCGGCGAACACCGTCGGCGCGGTGTGCAGGTCCGGGTTCACGTTGGCGGCAAGTGACCGTTGCCACGACGCGGAAATCACCGAGCGTGGCGAATCCACCGTGCGAGTACCACTCAACACGGCATCTCTGACTCGACTCAGCAACAGTGCGTGTTGCCCGGGGTCGTGGGTCACTGATCCATCCACGGCTTGCAACGAGCATGCAACGTTCTGCGGCCTACTTTCTCATTTCCCCCACCCATGACTTGCAGCAGGCCATCGAAACCCGTGGAGTGAGAATGACGCAGTACGCGGCACCGGGTCAGCCCGGAAGCGTGGTCGCGTACCGGCCGAGGTACGACCACTTCATCGGCGGCGACTACGTGCCGCCCGTCTCCGGTGAGTACGTCGAGAACGTCACGCCGGTGACCGGCGAGGTCTTCACGGAGGTCGCCCGCGGCACCGACGCCGACCGTGCCCGTGCCCTGCACGCGGCCAGTAGTGCCGCGCGCGCGTGGGGGAACACCACGCCACGAGAGCGCGCCACGGTCCTGGGCGAGATCGCGGACCGGGTGGAGGAGCACGCGACCGAGCTCGCGGTCGCCGAGACGTGGGACAACGGCAAGCCGGTCCGCGAGGCCCTGGTCGCCGACATCCCGCTGCTGATCGAGCAGTTCCGCCAGTTCGCCGCCGTCATCCGCACCGAGGTGGGCCAGGTCGAGCAGCTCGGCCGCAACACCTGCGACTACCGCACGTTCCAGCCGCTCGGCGTGGTGCACGAACGGCTGCCGTGGACGTTCCCGCTGATGAACGCGGGCCGGGTGCTGGCACCCGCGCTGGCCGCCGGCAACGCGGTCGTGCTGGAGCCCGCGCTGCAGACGCCGGCGTCGATCCACGTGCTGCTCGGCGTGATCGCCGACCTGCTGCCGCCCGGTGTGGTGAACGTCGTCACCGGATCCGCTGACCACAAGGTCCTCTCCGGCCGCTGCCCCAACATCTTCTTCGCCGACGTCACCGCCCAGCGCGACGATTTCCTGGACAAGGCCCTCGAAGGCTTCGCGATGTTCGCGGCCAACCAGGGCGAGGTCTCCACGGCTCCGTCGCGGGCGTTGATCCAGACCGCGATCTACGAGGAACTGCTGCACCTGGCGACCGTTCGCACGCAGCAGCTCCGCCTGGGCGACCCCCTCGACACCGACACGATGGTCGGCGCCGTGGTGTCGCTGGCGCAACGCGACCGCGTGCTCGCCTACGTCGAGCGCGGCAAGGCCGAGGGCGCGCGACTGGTGACCGGCGGCGAGGCCTCCGGTCACTACGTCCAGCCCACGATCTTCGAGGGTGATCACCGCTCCGCCGTGTTCTCCGACGACGTGCTCGGCCCGATCGTCTCGGTGACCAGGTTCGACGACCGCGACGACGCGGTGAAGATCGCGAACGAGGTCACCGCCCAGCTCGGCGCCGGCGTCTGGTGCCGCGACGTCGCGCGGGCGCACAACGTCGGCCAGGAGCTCACCGCCGAGCGGGTGTGGGTCAACAACTACTACGCGTACCCGGCGAACACCGCGGTGCTCGCCGAGTACCGGCGCGTGAAGCACCTGCTGGTCAGCTACTCCGACCGCGCGCAGGGATATTTCTGACGGTCATTTCTTCCAGGGCACCTGGGTTGAGGCGTAGTAGCTGATGCCCTGGACCTTCCAGCGCGGGCCCTGCGCGCCCAGGCGCGGGGCGAACTTGTCCCAGTTGTGGCTCGCGGCCGTCGACCAGCCGAGCTCGGCGGCCACCGGGAGCCTCGGGAACGCCATGTACTCGATGTCGGCGGAGGTCTTGAGGGTCTCCGTCCACAGTGGAGCCTCGACGCCGCGGATGCTGTTCTCGCCCACGCCGTTGAGGTACGCGCCGGGGTTCCAGCCGTAAGCCGTCTTGACCTCGACCAGCCCGGCCCAGTCCTGGCCCAGCTTGGTGTTCTTGTTGTACTTCATGTCGAGGTAGATCCGGTTGGCCGGCGACATGAGGATCTTGTTGCCGCGTTGGGCGGCCGCGGCCACGTTGGCGTCGGACGTCTCCGTGCCCCAGAACTGCGGGACGAGCGAGGTGTCCTTGGTGGTCTTGATGAACTCGTGCCAGCCGGTGGTGGTCTTGCCGTACTTCTTCACGATCGGCAGCACCCGGTTCATGAACTTCACGAAGTCCGCGTCCGGCGTGCTCAGGGCCTCGTCACCGCCGATGTGGAAGTACTGGCCCGGCGTGATCGCCGAGACCTCCTTCACGACGTCTTCGATGAACTTGTACGTGATGTCCTTGCTGATGCAGAGGCTCGAGAAGCCGACGTCCGTGCCGGTGTAGAGCGGTCGCTTCTTGCCGTCGCAGTTCAGTTCGGCGTAGCTCGCGAGCGCCGCGTTGGTGTGGCCCGGCATGTCGAACTCGGGGATCACGGTGATGCCGCGCGTCTGTGCGTAGGCGACCAGGTCCTTGTACTGGTCCTGGGTGTAGTAGAGGTTGCCCTTGCGGCCGCCTACCTCGGTGCTGCCGCCGATTTTGGTCAGCTCCGGCCAGCTCTTGATCTCCAGTCGCCAGCCCTGGTCGTCGCTCAGGTGGAGGTGGAAGTAGTTGATCTTGAAGGCTGCGATCTGGTCGATGTAGCGCTTGACCTGGTCCGGGGTGAAGAAGTGCCTTGCCACGTCGAGCATGGCGCCGCGGTGCTGGTAGCGCGGGTAGTCGAGGATGCTGGCGCCGGGGACTTGCCACGGGCCTGCCTGCTTCGTCTTCGCCTCTGCCTTGGGTGGGAGTAGTTGGCGGAGGGTTGAGATGCCGTTGAAGTGGCCTGCTGTGGTGTTGGCTCGGATGATGACCTGTTTCGGGGTCACGTCCAGTTGGTAGCCGTCTTGGCCGACCTTTGGGTCTGCGTTGTTCAGCAGGACTATGCCTTCGCTGGTCACGCCGTCTGCGATGGTGAGTGGGAAGCCCGTGGACGGGCGCAGGATCGACGCCAGTAGTTCGGCCGGTTTGCGGGCCGAATCTGTGGCGATTTGGATCTTGGCGTCTGTGGTGAGGGTGAAGGTTATGTCTGTGTGGGGCTGGATTTGGACTGGCTGGGGGACCAGTTCCTGCAGCGGGGTTGCGGCGGTTGCGGATGGGGTGGTCACTAGGACTCCTGATCCGGCGATCACCAGCGCTGTGAGTGCTGTGAGCACTCTTTTGGATTTCACGCCAATCCTCCAGGGCAAGGGGGGACCTTGTGGTGGCGGCGAAGGGCTCACGGTTTCAGGCGGTGTGTTGGGATGTCAAGGTTTAGACCAATGGGGGTGCGTGGGTGTGATCCGCGGCTTTGTGGGTGGGGCGCGTTGCGTTGAGCGTGTCGCGTTCCGTGCGATCCGCGGCTTCGTGGGTGGTCGCCTTGCTTTGGGCGTGTCCTGTTTAGGGCGCGGGGCTCCGCCCCGGACCCCGCCAATCTGATCAAGGACCAGCCAGCGCCGCTTGCGGGTTGATGGCACGCCTGGTGCGTTCGGCGGCTGCGCGTTGCGTAGGTGGTGCGGTCCGGGTGGGATCCCGTCCCAAGCCGAGCCAGAGCGAGCCGCGCCAGGGCAGGGGTGTCAACTCGACGAAAAGCGTGTCGAGTTGACACCCTCCTCGCGTGCGGCAGACGATCAGGCACGACTCGTGACGGGACCCCACCCGAAGCGCACGGGAAATGCAGCTCGCCTTCGGCGTCGCCATTGCCTCGGCTTTGCCTTTGGGTCGCCTCGCCTTCGGCATCGGGGCTATTGGGCGACTAGAGGTGTTCCTTGCTCAGTTTGTGCCACAGCTTGGGGAGTTCGGCTTCGGTTTTGTGGGCCAGTTCTACTTCTTGGCCGTACAGGAGGCCGAAGGTGAAGCCGTTCTCGTCGCCACGGCCGAGTTCCAGGAGGACGGGGCGGGCCACCACCGAGTCTTGGTGTTCGCCCAGGAGTGTTTGGACGTCCTTGGCTCGCTTGCGGAGGTCCGTGGCGTGCTTGCCCAGGGCCGGTTCGGCTACCTCGGCGGAGTAGCGGAGGCGTTTGGCTGCCTTGCGGGCCTCGTGCAGTGGTTCGTCGGTGTCGCGGGCGCCCAGGGCTGTTTCTACGCGGACGTCCAGGCGGTGGCGGGCCTTTTCCACCAGGCGGGGGAGGACGTCCTTGGCCTTGCCGGAGGCAAGGGTGGTGAGGGGAGGCGAGGCCAGTAGGGAGTCGATCGCGTTCAGCAAGGAGAAGTAGCGCTTGTCGTCCAGTGCGGCCACGGAGTCCTTGTGGGCCTTGGCTTCCAGCGGGGCGAAGTGGCGTGTCATGCGGGCGGCCACGTCGCCCAGGGCCAGTTCTGGGGGGAGGGCGTGGAGGGCGTCTTCGAAGCGCATGCGGAGCACTTCCAGGTCGCGGGAGGTGCCCAGGACCGAGGCCAGCCACTTGAGTTCGTCGGTCAGGGAGCGGGTGGCTTCGCGGTCGACGATCTTGCCGAAAGCTTGGAGGGCCGAGCGCATGCGGCGGGTGGCCACTCGCATCTGGTGGATGGCGTCGTCCTCGTTGCGGCGGACTCGGGGGTCCTGGTTCTGGAGGGCCGCGCGCTGTTCGTAGAGGTAGGCGAGGACTACTTCGCCTGCGGTGGACTTCTTGCCGATTGAGGGGATGACGTCTCGTTTCACGCCGATCACCTGGGAGAGCTTGGATTTCGAGGCGGAAGGGTGGATGCCTGCTTCGCCCAGGTGTTGCTCGACGGTGTCGAGGAGCTTGCGGTCGCCGCCGGAGCCGAGTTCTACCTCGATCTCGCGCCACGAGGTGGTGGTGGTCGAGGAACCCATGGTCTGGGCGGTGACTACGTCGTCGACCACCTCGGCGAGGAGTTCGCCGTTGCCGTTGGTGAGTTGCCAGCGGCGGCGGTTGGTGCGGATTTCGGCGATCGGGCCCAAGCCCGAGCCTCGGGTGTGGGCGCGGACCAGGGAGGAGAGGTCCTTGGGCGGGTTCTTCACCGCGCGGCCCAGTGGGACTCGGACTTCCTGGCGGGAGTCTGCTTGGTCTGCCGGGAGTTTGAGGTGCCAGCCCTCGTCGTCGCCGCCCACCCGGCGGCGCAGGGTCACGCCGGCTCGGGCCAGGCGGTAGTCGTCCGTGTCGAAGTACGTGGCTTCGAGGTCGAACTCCTCCGGGCCGGTCGCCACACCGGTGATGGCGGTGAGGTCCGGCAGACTCGCGTCCGATGGGGCCTCGTACTTGCGTTCGGTCTCAGTAACTGAGGTCGCCATTTACTAGTAATACCTCGTTTCGTCGCAGTTCACCCACTGTGGTGACGGTGCGTGAGTGGTGGTTGCCTCGGCCGGGCGGAATCCCGACCTCGAATGCGTGTAACTGGTGGTGATCGCCTTGGCCGCGTTCGAAGTGTCCGGTTCGCTGGTCGGGTGCCCACGGAGAAGGAACGGCTTGAAGTTGTCGAGCCGCAGGTCGCCACGTTGATCAGTCATGTCGGTCAGCTCTCGGCGGAGCTCGAACGCGTCACCGCCCGGCTGACAGTGCTGGAACGGCGGTTGTCGGGGGCCGGTGACGGACCTCTGGTCGACCTCGACGCGGTGACGGGAGATGTCGCGCCGCTCGTCGAGGCGTTGCGCAAGGCGTGGGACGCCGAGCAGGAGATCCTCGCCGCGCCCGCGCGGATGGAGCTCAAGCAGGAGGTGCTCGAGTTCGACGGGCTCAAGGCTCGCCGCGACGACGCGAAGTCCAAACTGGACGGCGGGCGGGTGCCCAGGTTCGAACGGGACGCGCTGTCGCACGAGGTTCGCCAGATGGAGTGGCTGATAAACGCGAACGAGGCGAGCGCGAAGCGGGCCGCCGAGCGGTTGGAGGCCGACGAGGACGCCGCCGGTGAGGAGTGGCGCACCGAGGCGGTGCTCGCGGGGGACAAGGCTCGCGGGGAGATCAAGGACGCGGCCGCGAGGCGCATCTCGGAGGCGCTCGGGCAGTACGCGCGCATGCCGGTGTGGTTCCGGGTGGGACTCGGCGAGATTCCGACGCCCGACCCGTCGTTCTGGCTGGAGTCGGCCATCGCCGTGCTCGCGTACCGGCTGGAGTACGGGGTCACGGACGCGGTCACGCCGCTCGGCACGCCGCCGTCGGCCAAGAGCGGGTGTGAGAACTGGGTCCGGCGGACGAACGTCTACGCGGACGTCAGCGACCGGCTCACGACGCTGGCCGCCACGTTCCACCTGCAGTAGTCTTTCTGCAACCGCTCGGTTGCAGGAGGGCTCGATGGACCGGATCGAACGTGACGTGGTGATCACCGCGTGAGTCAGGTCGACGACGTCCTGGCCGCGCTCGCCGATCCGATGCGGCGCCGGGTGCTCGATCTCGTGGCGGCGAAGGGGCCGGTCTCGGCCTCCGCGCTCGCCACCGAGCTGCCGGTCAGCCGTCAGGCGATCGTGAAGCACCTGTCCGTGCTGGAGAAGGCGGAGCTGGTGGCGTCCGAGCGGGCCGGCCGGGAGAACAACTTCTCGGTCCGGTCCGGCGCGCTGGACGCCACCGCCACGTGGATGGCCTCGCTCGCTTCCCAGTGGGACAGGCGCCTGGCCGCGATCAAGAAGATCGCTGAGGCATGAGGGTGCCGCCGACGATGGTGGCCAGCACCGGGATGTCCGCGATCGCGTCGCTCGTGCGCGGGTCGTCGCCGAGCACGACGAGGTCCGCGAGCTTGCCGGGCGTGAGGCTGCCCAGCACGTGCTCCTTGCGGCACGCGTAGGCGCTGCCGAGCGTGTACGCACGGATCGCCTCCTCGACGGTGATCGCCTCGTCCGGTCCGACCGCCCGGCCGCCGCGGGAGCGCCGCCGCACCATGAACTCGATGGCGCGCAACGGTGATCCGTCCGCGACCGGCCGGTCCGAGCTGCCCGCGACGGTGATCCCGTGGTCGAGGAACGACCGGCCGCGGTACATCCAGGGTGCCCGTTTCTCGCCCATGATCTCGCTGTAGTCGTCGCCGTAGGACCAGAGGAACGTCGGCTGGACGACGGGGATCAGCCCGAGGGTCGCGATCCGTTCGAGCTGATGAGGCCGGACCAGGCCGCAGTGCTCGATGCGGTGCCGCGCGTCCTCGCGTGGTCGTCGCCGTTGCGCCTCCGCTACGGCGTCCAGCGTGAAGTCGATCGCGCGGTCGCCGATGGCGTGGATCGCGAGCTGCCATCCCGCGTGGTGCCCGTCGACGATCGCCGCCCGCATGAACTCGTCGGACTCTGCGAGCTGACCGGAGTTCGTGGTGCCGATGTAGGGCTCGGACAACGCGGCCGTGCGCGCGATCATGCCGCCGTCGGTCCACAGCTTCATCGCGCCCAGCGACAGCATGTCGCCGCCGAACCCGGTGTGCAGCCCGAGGTCGATCGCCCGCGAAATCCCGTCCGCCGGCTCCGCGGCGACGTCGTGCAGCACGTACGCCGAGACCATGAGCTGCACGCGGATCGGAAGCTCGGCCCGTTGGTACGCGGCGGCTTCCAGCGGGCTGCTCGCGATCAGCCCTGCGCCGATGCCCGCCTCGGCGCACATCGTGACGCCCTCGGACAGCACCTGCCGAGCGCTCCTGTGCAGCTCGGCGACGATCTCCTCGAGCGAGTACGGCAGCCGCAGCGACCTCGCGGCCAGCTGCTCGTTCTCGGTCAGCCAGCCGTCGCTCGTGATGCCCGGAAGTTGCCGCAGCACCACGGAGTTCACCACGCAAGCGTGCCCGGAGATGTCCGCGATGTAGAGGAGTCGTTCACCCGTGACGGGGTCCAGGTCGGCGGCCGTCAGCGGACGGTCCATGATCCGCCGGTCGTAGCCGGACGCCTCGATCCAGCCCTCACCGGGCGCGCCGGCCAGTCGTTCGACGACCTGGGTGACGGTGGCCAGCCCCGTCACGTCGATGGTGCGGCGGCCGTTCCACGCGAGGTGGGTGTGGGCGTCGATGAACCCCGGCAGCACCACGGCGTTGCCGAGGTCGACGGTCTCGGCGGCGGGCAGGTGCTCGACCTGTTCGTCCAGCCCGGCGATGCGGCCCTGCCAGATGCCGATCGTGTGCGCGGCGGGGCGTGCCGGGTCCATCGTGACGGCCCGGCAGCCCGTCAGTTTGAGGTCGAGTCTCACGCGGTCGCGAGGACCGGCACAGGAGTGTTGGTCAGCACGGACGCCAGGATCTCACCTGACCGGACCGCGACGTTGGACAGCAGCGACGACGTGATGCCGTGCGAGTGCTCGGTGCCGCCCTGCAGGTAGATGCCACCGCGCAACGACGACTGCACGCGGTAGTCCCGGCCCACGACCAGTCGGCCTTCCTTGTCACGTGCGCAGCTGCCGTCGAGCGAGCCGAGTACCGGTGAAGCCTCGTCGTAGCCGGTCGCGAGCAGCACGAGGTCGGCCTCGACGAGCTCCTGTTCGCCGGTGACGAGCGACTGGATCACCGCACGTGCTTTGCCCGCCGACTCCTCGACCGCCACGAGCCTGGTCATCTTCATCATCTTGAGCCGCTCGGTGCCGAGGACCTTCTCCTGGTACACGGTGCGGTAGAGCTGCGAGATGAGGTCGACGTCGACCACCGAGTAGTTGGTGTTGCGGTGGTAGTCCATCAACCGCTGCTTCACGGCGTCCGGTGCGTCGTAGTAGTGGTCGACGGCCTCGGGGTCGAAGATGCGGTTCGCGAACGAGCTGTCGTCGGCGGGGGAGTAGCCGTAGCGCGAGAACACCGAGCACACCTCGGCGTCCGGGAACTCGCGGTGCAGGTACGCCACGGCCTCCGCGGCGCTCTGCCCGGCGCCCACGACGACGCAGCGCCGCGGGTTGCCGAGTTCGCCGACGCGGTGCAGGAACTGGCTGTTGTGCCACACGCGGTCCGACAGTTCGATGCCGGCCGGCACGGTCGGCCGCAGTCCGGTGGCGAAGACCAGGTTCCGCGCGTGGTACACGTCACCAGTGGCTGTCGTCACCTCGAACAGGTCGTCGTGGATCGCTTCCACGCCAACGGCTTCGGTGTCGTAGGAGACCAGGTCGTCGACCTGCGCGGCGGCCCACTCGAAGTAGTCGTGGAACTCGACGCGCAGCGGGAACAGGTTCTTGTGGTTCACGAAGTCGATGAGCCGGCCGCGGTCGTTCAGGTAGCAGAGGAACGAGAAGCGGCTGGTCGGGTTCCGCATCGTGACCAGGTCCTTGAGGAACGAGACCTGCATGGTGGCGTCGTCGAGCAGCATGCCCCGATGCCATCCGAACGCCTGCTGACGTTCGAGGAACACCGCGGTGACAGGGGTTTCGGCCTGCTCGTTGTGCTCGGTGAGAGCGATGGCGAGCGCCAGGTTCGAGGGGCCGAACCCGATGCCGACGATGTCGTAGATCGGATGCATGAGGATCAAATTTAGGGCAGCCTAAGCTTACTTGGCAAGCTCGAGTTAGGTTAGCCTGACCATATCTCACCGAAGTGAAGGAGGACACCCCCATGAGGGTCGTCATGTTCGGGTTCCAGACCTGGGGTCATCGCACCCTGCAGGCACTTTTGGCGTCCGAGCACGAGGTCGTCCTGGTGGTGACCCATCCACGGGGTGAGGGCGCGTACGAGAAGATCTGGAGCGATTCGGTCGAGGACCTGGCCTTCGAGAACGGCATCGAGGTCGTCGTCCGCGAGCGCCCGGAGGACCAGGAGCTGCTCGACGAGCTCAAGGCCGCCGACCCGGACGTGATCGTCGCCTGCAACTGGCGCACCTGGATCCCGCCGCAGGTCTTCGCACTGCCCAAGCGCGGCACGCTGAACGTGCACGATTCCCTGCTGCCGAAGTACGCGGGCTTCTCGCCGTTGATCTGGGCGCTTCTCAACGACGAGAAGGAAGTCGGCGTGACGGCGCACATGATGGACGACACGCTCGACGCCGGCGACATCGTGCTGCAGCGCTCGGTTCCGGTCGGCCCGCGCGACACGACGGCGGACCTGTTCGAGAAGACCCTCGAGTTGTTCGGCCCGATCACCGTCGACGGGCTCGCCGAGATCGCCTCCGGCCGCACGGACTTCGTGAAGCAGGACCGTTCGCAGGCCTCGTTCTTCCACAAGCGCGCCGAGGAAGACCTGCGGATTGATTGGACGTGGACCGCCGAGGAGCTGGACCGCCTGGTGCGCGCGCAGTGTTCGCCGTACCCGAGCGCGTTCTGCTTCCACCGCGGCCAGCGGCTGGAGATCATCGAGGCGGACGTGTCCGCCGAGGTCTACGGCGGCACTCCAGGCCGGATCTTCTACCGCGAGGGCGACGGCGTAACGGTCGTCGCGGGCGCCGAGGCCCGTCGTGGCCGCAGCAAGGCGTTGCTGGTCAAGAAGGTTCGCACCGCCGACGGCGTGGAGCTCAAGGCGCACGAGTACTTCAAGCACATGGGCGGCTACCTCACCTCGCGTCCCCAGTTGTGACATGCCGATCAACGGCCGGTTGATCGAACCGTGATCGGCATGGTCGATCATTAGCGCATGAATCGCGCGGCGGTGACGTCACTGGTGGTCTTCGTGCTGCTCGTGGCACTGGGCTGGTACCTCACGGAGGTCCAGTCCCGCAAGGAGAATCCGCCGTCGACCCCGGTGCCCACCGGGTCCGCTCCGGCCGGTTCGTCCGATCTCGGCGCCCTGCAGATCGCGCCCGAGAGCAAGATGACCGGCTACAGCCGCGACCGGTTCCCGCACTGGGCCTCGCAGGGAAACTCCTGCGACACCAGGGAGATCGTGCTGCAGCGGCAGGGCACCGACGTCAAGCAGGACAAGGACTGCAAGGCGGTCTCCGGCACCTGGAACAGCGCCTACGACGGCGTGGTGATCAAGGACGCGGGCGAGGTCGACATCGACCACACCGTGCCGCTGGCCGAAGCCTGGCGTTCCGGCGCCGACAAGTGGACCGACGACGACCGCAAGGCGTTCGCCAACGACCTCGGCGGCATCCAGCTGGTGGCGGTGACCGCGAAGTCCAACCGCTCCAAGGGCGACCAGGACCCGGCGAAGTGGAAGCCGCCGGTCGAGTCGTACTGGTGCACCTATGCGCAGCACTGGATCGCGGTGAAGATCACCTACAAGCTCACGGTCGACCAGGCGGAGCACGACGCGCTGGCCGTGATGCTCAAGGCCTGCTGACTGTGTTGGGACGACACGGCCCGACCCCCCGGACGGGCCGCGTCGCCCATCCCCGCTAGATCGCGCGCACCGACTCGAACAGCCCGGACAGCTGCCAGTGCGTGACGTACCCCATGGCCTCGGCCGCGATCAGCACGTCGAGCTTCCCGAGGTTGGTCCGCACCGGCATCTGGTACGCCTTGCCCCGCCGCACGTCGAGCACCATCGGTGTCGCCCCCGGCAACGTGTCGGAGATCGTGTGCTGCAGGATCCGCAGTCCGACGTTCGCCGCCTCCCTGGTCAGCGGCACCTCCTTGGTGTGCACGAGCACCGCGTACGCCGATCCGTCCTTCTTGCGCAGCCCCAGGTGCGGGCGGACCTTCAGCGTCAGGTCACCGACGCGGTACGTGGCGCCCTCCACCTGCACCCCGGTGGCCTTGAACGACGCGAGCCACGGCAGGAACCCGTCCGCGATCTCCTCGAACGCCCGCGGCTGCCCCGTCCGGTTGGCGTTCTGGACCGCCTTCTTCAGCTCCAGTTCAGGTTCGGTCGAGTTGACCGCTCGTCGCATGGCGTCGCGGATCGGGTTGTAGAACCCGCACACCCTGGGGTCGTCGGTCAGGTACATCCCCCGCTGTTCCGACACGATGTTGATGCGTCCACGCTGGCCGCTCATGACGTACTCGGTGAACGACAGTGCGGTGACGCTGACGTTGTTGTCCGGCAACGTTTTCTCCCCTCGTACCGCGATCTTCACCTGACGTTATCGGAGGGGTCTGACAAAAACGGCGTTGCTCCGAACGGTGTAATGACTACGTAGAGTTGAACGATGGTCTAGATGAGCACCACTCAATGTGGTGGCCTGGACCTCATTCGGTAAACGGACGGTGACGGACCGGCGACTGATCACGCTGATGACCGTTCGTCTGCCGTTCGGCGATCCTCACGCAACGCTCACCGCACGACAGGCGGAAGTCACCCTCCGTAGAAGATCAACTCAGGAGAATAGGTCCAGCAGGAGCAATCGCGGCGAGGGAGAGAGATGTCGGTCAAGGCGGTTCGGGACTCTGGGCGTTCACCCGATAGTGCGGGTGACGTGGAGGTCCCGGAGCCCAGGCAGCCGACGAGGTGGCTCGTCCACCCCGCCCAGTGGCCGCACGCCGCGCAGCTGACGGTCATCCTGGTGCTGATCGCCCTGCTGCTCTGGGCCATCGCCCTCACGCTCGGTCCCGACCAGGCGTTCATCGTCGGTTCGGCGGGCGTCGCGGCCAAGCTCATCTGCATGTACCTCGACACCCGCGTGCGCAACTAACGCCCGTAGCGCTCCGCTGAGCGTGCTTTCGCCTTGGCCGCCTCGATCTCGCGGTCCTTGGGCGGCGCCGCCGTCACCAACGCGTCGAGCAGTTCCTGGGTGGCCGCCGCCACCGCCGCGACGGCCTTGTCGAACGCCGCCTGGTTCGCCACCGACGGTTTCGCCGCCCCGCTCACCTTCCGCACGTACTGCAGCGCCGCGGCCTGCACCTCGTTGGACGTCGCCGGCGGTTCGAAGTTGTGGAGCACCCGGATGTTTCGGCACATGGCTCCACTATGACCTGTTCGGCGGCGCCGCGCGGGTGTGGATGCGTTCTCCCTGCTTGCCGAACAGGCTGATGATCTCGGCGGGGTTGCCGTCCGCGCTGCTCAGGGCGTGCGGCTGCCGGCAGTCGAACTCGGCCACCTCGCCGGCGCGCAGCACGACCTCCTTGTCGCCGAGCCGCAGCCGGATCCGCCCGCTCAGCACGTAGAACCACTCGTAGCCCTCGTGCACGCGCGGCTCGTGCAGCTCCGCCTCGGTGAGGATCATCTTCCACGCCTGCAGCGGCCCGATCGACCTGGTCAGCGGGACGCCGACCCGGCCGTGGTCGAGCTCGCGCGGCTTCATCGTGACGCGCGGATCGCCCACCTCGGGCGCGCCGACCAGGTCGTCCAGCGAGACCTGGTACGTCCGCGACAACGGCAGCAGCAACTCCAGCGTCGGCTTGCGCTGGTCGGTCTCCAGCCGGGACAGCGTCGACTTCGAGATGCCCGTCATCTCGGACAACGTGGCCAGCGTCAGGTCGTGCTCGGCTCGCAGCGCGGCGAGCCGTTGCCCCACGGAAGTTGCCATAACAGCAACTTACTTTGCCAAAACTGGACTGTCGACCACACTCTCGAACCATGAACTACGAAGTGGTGATCATCGGAGGTGGAGCGGCCGGGCTGAGTGCCGCTCTGATGCTGACCAGGGCGCGCCGCAGCGTGCTCGTGGTCGACGGTGCCGAGCCGCGCAACAAGCCGGCCGCGCACATGCACAACTTTCTCTCTCGTGACGGGCAATCGCCGTTGGACCTGCTCAAGCACGGTCGCGCCGAGGTCGAGGGCTACGGCGGAGAGATCGCCAACGACACGGTCCGCGGCGTCACGAAGACCGGCGACGGGTTCGCGGTCGAGCTCTCCGGCCGTGTCGTCACGGGCAAGCGGCTGTTGTTCGCGACAGGCCTGGTCGACGAGGTGCCCGAGATCCTGCGCTCGCGGTGGGGCAAGGACGTCTTCAGCTGCCCGTACTGCCACGGCTACGAGTTCCGCGACCGGAAGCTGGCCGTGTTCGGCGAGGAGATGAAGGTCGCGCTGGTCCGGCAGTGGTCCGCCGACGTCACCCACGTCCCGTCGGTGGACGGCATCGAGGTCGAGGACGACCGCCTGGTCGCGGTGATCTCCGGCTCCGAACGCATCCCGGCCGACGCGCTCGTGTACTCCGCGCAGCTCACACCGCGCGACGAGTTCCTGCTGGCGTTGGGCGCCGAGACGTCGGAAACGCCAATGGGCCCGTTCGTGCGCACGGACGACAAGGGACGCACGAGCGTGCCGGGTGTCTACGCGGCGGGCAACGTCACGGACCCGGCGGCCATCGTGATCGTCGCCGCCGCGCAGGGTGCCCAGACGGCCGGGATGATCAACGTGGATCTGATCACCGCTGCCTCATAGGGCTTCGTTCAGCTGGACCGTCGTGGTCCGGGAAGCTCATCGGAAGGCTGATGCTGAACGTGGAGCCCTGGCCGATCGCGCTGGTCACCGACACCGTGCCGCCGTGCGCCTCCACCAGGTGCCGGGTGATCGCGAGCCCGAGCCCGCTGCCACCCGTGCGACGGCTGCGGGACTTGTCCGCGCGCCAGAACCGGTCGAACACGTGCGGCACGTCCTGCGGTGCGATGCCGGTACCGGTGTCCCGCACTTCGAGGATCGCGTTGTCGCCTTCCTGGAACAGTTTCACGACGACCTCGCCGCCCGGCGGTGTGTAGCGCACGGCGTTCGCGACGAGGTTGCCGAGAGCCTGCCGCAGCCGCACCGGATCCGCCGTCGCGTGCACCGGTGCCGTCTCGGCGCGCAGCAGGATCTCGCGGTTCTGCTGCGCGTTGACGACCTGGTCGACGACGTCGTCGAGCGCGATCGGTTCCGGATGCAGCCTCAGCGTGCCCGCGTCGGCCTGGGCGAGGTCGTGCAGGTCGTCCACCAGTCGTTGCAGCAGAAGGGACTCCTCCAGCAGCATGTCGATCAGGTGCGGGTCCGGCTCGGCCAGCCCGTCCTGCGTCGCTTCCAGCCAGCCGGTGATGTTGCCCAGCGGTGTGCGCAGTTCGTGTGCGACGTCGCTGACCATCGCCTGCCGCTGTCGTTCGGTGTCGGCGAGCTTCTCGGACATCGCGTTGAACGACTTGGCCAGCTCGCCGATCTCACCCGCGCCACCGTCGACCCGTGCCGTCCGGTCGCCCTCCGCGGTGCGCTTGGTGGCGGCGGTGAGCGCGCGGATCGGCCGCACGAGCTGTGTCGCGGTGATCCACGACGCGAACCCGGCCAGCGCGAGAATCCCCAGTGCCACCACCGTGATCCGCGTGACGCCCGTCGTCGACAGGTCGATCGACTGCGGCTCCTGCCCGGTCGGTGAGGTGAGGTACAACTGCGCCTGCTCGGCGACGTAGGGCTGCAGCTGGGTGTGGCGCGCGCTCTCCATGCAGGCCGCGATCTCGGGTGGGGCGTAGCGGGCGGTGAGGATCTCCCAGTCGAACTGGACGCGACCGGGGTCCCTGTAGAGGAGCTGCTCGTTGCCGGGGATCTTGGCGACGCACTGCGTGAACAGTCGTTGCAGCTCCTGGTAGGCGACTGTCTCGGTCCTCGTCAGGGTGTAGAGCGCGTTGCCGACCTCGCAGCTTTCCCACGTCGAAAGGTTGCCGGGCTCGTCGGTGGACAGTCGCGGGCGGCCGTTCGGGGCGTCCACGATCTGGATGGAACGGTTGCAGTGCTTGAGTTCTTCGGCGAACGCGTGCAGCTTGTCGAACTCGTCCTGGGTGAGCTTGAACGGCCCGACCGCCCTCGGATCGATCTTGCCGTTGACGTTGAGCGGGTCGACGATCGCCTTGGGGGTGACGGGAAGCGGCGGCGAGCTCGCGTCGCCGGTGTCCACGAGCTTCTTGCCGTTGTGGTCGGTCAACGCGATGCGGCGGCTGTACTTTCGCGCGATCTTGTCCATTTCGGACTTCGCCTGCGACCAGTTCTGGTGCGTGGCCGCGTATCCCAGCACGTCGTCGAAGATCTGCGTCTCCGTGGCGAGCGCTTCTCCTTGCTCCTGCCGGATCGTGCCGGTCGTGGCCTGGCTCGCGAGCCACGCCGTGACCGCGATCGAGCAGGCCGCGATCACCACGGAGAACAGGAAGAACCGGACCAGCAGCGACTTCATACGAGCTTGTACCCGATGCCGTAGACGGTGAGGAGTCTTTCCGGCCTGCGCGGATCCTTCTCGATCTTCCGCCGCAGCTTCATCATGTGCACGTCGACCGTGCGCGCCGTGATGAACCCGTCCTCCAGCAGTTGTTCCCGCGTGAACACCCGCTGCGGCTGCGCGGCCATCCTCGCCAGCAACCGGAACTCCGCGGGCGTGAGGCTCACCGGCTCGTCGTCGAGGTGGACCTCGTGCCTGATCGGGTCGATGACCAGGTCACCGACCTTGAGCACCGTCGCGTTGGTCTCGCGCGCCCGCCCGGTGCGCCGCAGGATCGTCCGCACGCGAGCCACCATCTGCCGTGGCCTGAACGGTTTGGTGATGTAGTCGTCCGCGCCCAGGTCGAACCCGAGCAGCACGTCGTCCTCGGTGGACCGTGCCGTCAGCAGCACGATGGGCACGTCCGACTCGGTGCGGATGGCGCGCACGACGTCGATGCCGTCGACCAACGGCATCATCACGTCCAGCACCAGCAGGTCCGGGTTCCGCCGCCGCGTCTCGTCGATCGCCGCGCGCCCGTCGTGCACGACCACCACGGAATGCCCGTCGTGCTCGAGGTAGCGGCGCACCAGTTCGGCCTGGTGAACGTTGTCCTCGGCCACGAGGATGTGGGCACACACCACTGAAGTATGCAGTCCTTCACGACAGTCAAGCGGGACGTAAACAGGTTCTTCACGAGTTCCGGCCAGTGTTGCCGTCATGAAGGCGCATCTGGTTCTGGGGGCTGTGGCGATGACCGCGCTGATGCTCACGACATCTCAACTAGCAGGCGAAACGGCCCCGGCGGCGGCTCCGGCCGTTGCACCGCCGTCGTCTTCCGTGTCGTCGTCTGCGGTGTCGTCCTCGTCCGTGGTGCCGCCGCCTCCTCCTCCCGCGCGGGTGTACACGTCCAGTTCGGATCTCCCGGACGGCCCGTCCTTTCCCGCCTCCGGGGCCGCCACCTTTCACGTCGTCCCCGGCTCCGGCCCGGCGGTCGGCTCCGGCCCGCTGCGCACCTACGCCGTCGAGATCGAGGACGGCATCACGGTCGACGAGCAGGCTTTCGCGGCGTTCGTGGACTCCACGCTCGCCGACCCGCGCGGCTGGACCGCCAAGGGTGAGCGCTCGGTACAACGCGTGGCTGGCCCGGCGTCGGTGCGCATCAGGCTGACGTCACAGCAGACCGCGCGTTCCGTCTGCGGTTTCGAGATCCCGGTCGACGTCTCGTGCCGCAACGGCAACTTGGTGTTCTTGAGCGGGGCCCGCTGGTTCCGCGGCGCCGTGGCCTACCTGCCGGACCTCACCTCGTACCGGCAGTACATGGTCAACCACGAGGTGGGGCACGCGTTCGGCCAGGGCCACCGCCCGTGCCCCGCGGCAGGCGGCCCGGCTCCGGTGATGATGCAGCAGACGTTCAGCGTCTCGAACGACGAGATCGTCCACATCACCGCCGGCGCACCTCAGGGCGTGGTCATCCCGCAGGACGGGAAGGTGTGCGCGCCGAATCCGTGGCCGTATCCGTGACCTTCCTGGCCATCACCACGGTCGTCGTCTCACCCTCCGCGCCGAACACCGGCTCCACCTGCTCGAAAACCTTCCGGAGCTCCGTGACGACATCGGCTCCGCTGAACCCGGCGATCTTCTTGTACGCGGCCCGGAGGAACCTCGTGGTCCGGTTCGTCTTGGCCAGTCGCACGTCGAACACGAACAACCGCCCGCCGTCCCTGAGCGCATCGGCGGCGTTGGCGATCGCTCCCGGCACGTCCGGCATCGCGCTGAACGCCCCCAGCGCCACCGCCGCGTCGAACTCCCCGGTCCCGTGATCGGTGGCGCACGCGTCGGCGTGGCGCACCTCGACGTTCGGCCACTTCCTGCTCCGCTTCCCGGCGATGGCGACCATGCGCGGACTGAAGTCCGTCGCGACCACACGTCCTTGCGGCCCAACGGCTTTCACGAGTGCGGGGATCAACGCCCCGGTCCCGCACCCGATGTCGAGCACCGCGTCACCCGGCTTCAGCTCGAGCTTCTTGATCACGAGCTCGTGCAGCGTCCCCGCGAACCGATCGAGCACGCGGTAGTAGGTGAGCGCGGCAAAGTCCCACAGCTGCATGACATCCCCCTCTTCTGTTTTGCAATGCGATCGCATCGTAAAACAGCTCGGGCGTAGGATGCAATGCGATTGCATTGGAGATGCCCGCATGCCGAAGCAGGTAGACCACGACGAACGCCGCCGCGAGATCGGCGACGCGGTGTGCCGCGTGATGGCTTCCCGGGGCCTGGACGCCGTGAGCCTGCGCCACGTGGCCGCGGAGGCAGGCGTGTCGATGGGCCGCGTGCAGCACTACTTCGCGACCAAGGACGAGATGCTCCTGTTCGCGTTCCAGCAGATCAGCTCCCGCGTCGCCGACCGCATCGGCGCGGTCCACTCGCCCGACCCGCGAACGTTCCTGCGGGACCTGCTCCTGGAACTCCTGCCGCTGAGCCCCGCGGCCCGTGCCGAAGCCCCGGTGCTGGCCGCGTTCTTGGCCCAGGCGGTCGTCGAGCCACGCCTCGCCGAACCGTTGCGCGAGGGCGCCCCGCAGATGGTGGCGTTCATAGCTCACCTGATCACCCAGGTACGTCCCGGCGGTGACGCGGAACGGGACGCGATGGCGCTGCTGGCGTTCGTGGACGGCCTGATGATGCAGATGCTGATCGGCCAGGTGGACGAAGTTTCGGCTAAGGCGCTCGTAGATCACCAACTCGCCCGTCTGCTCACTTCTGGTTGATACCCGTCTCCATAACCTGACGGCATGGATGTGGACACGAGACTGCTGCGGTACTTCGCCGCCATCGCCGACGAGGGCAACCTCACGCGCGCGGCTCACCGGCTCTTCGTGTCACAACCATCGCTGACAAAGCAGCTCAAGCACCTGGAATCCCAACTGGGCGTAAGGCTCTTCATCAGGTCCAGCACCGGCATGACGCTGACCGACGCCGGCCACACCCTCGCCGCCCGAGTCCCACCGGTCCTAGCCGACTGGGACGCAGCCGTGCGCGACACCAGAAGCACGGCCCGCGTGCTGCGCGTCGGTACCCTGGCGGGCGCCGCGAACGACGCCACCAAGGACATCGTCGCCGAGTTCGGCAAACGCAGGCCGGGCTGGCGTGTCGACATGCGCCAAACACCGTGGACCGACCCGACCGCGGGCCTGGCGAACGCCGAGGTGCCGGTAGCGTTGCTGCGCCTGCCTTTCCCAGGCGAGGAATCCTTCGGTGTCCGATCGCTGTTCAGCGAACCTCGCTGCGTGGCCCTCTCGTCCACCCACCCGCTGGCCCAACGACACGAAATCCCGTTCCCTGAACTGTGGGACGACCCGGTAGTCGTCACCCCGGCCCTCAAGGGCACCTGGCGCGACCACTGGCTGGCAAAGTCCGAAAGGGACGGTCGCGAGCCGCGAATCGGCGCCGTAACCGAGCAGCCCGACGAGTTCCTGGCCGCCATCGCCAACGGCCACGGCATAGCCCTGGTCCCGGCCTCCACCGCGCTGCTGCACGAAAGGCCAGGCGTGGCCTACATACCGGTCACCGGCCTCAGCCCCAGCGAGGTAGGCGTCGCCTGGCTCCCCGACGCAGGCGAAGCGGTAGCCGACTTCGTCCAGTGCTGCCTGGACGTAACGCAGCCACGCCGCACCAGCTAGCGCTCACGCCGCGGCACCAACAAGTGCACCGCAAACCCGGCGGCCGTAGCCAGCACCGCCTGGTAGACGACCGAAACCTGATACCGCGAAGCCACCTCGAACACCGCATCCATCCCGGTAGCCCACCACCCGGCCAACGCCCCAAGCCCGACAACGTGCCACCCGAAAAACCCGGCACACCACCCGGCCACCACCCAAGCGCCCCGCCCACCCCGCCGCACGAACAGCCAGGTCGACACCGCAGCCACCGCGTTGAACGCCAACGCCACCCCGGTCAACGCCGCATCAGCACTCCACAACACGCTGGCCAATACCTGCACAACCAGAACCCCGACCACAAGCCCAACGCCAACCCGAACCTCGTCCACAACCCGCAGGCTATCTACTTAGGACAGATCCAGACCACGACATAGATCTACTCGGTGCCTGAATGCCAGGCTAAGCACTGCCACCCGGTCGTCCCCGTCAGCTCAGCCCACCGTGGCGCAGCCGTCTGGCTGGGGGCTGGGGGCTCGTCACGAGCGCCCGGCAGGATTCGAACCCGCGACCTCGGGATTAGAGATCCACATCTCGCAGTGCTCATGGGCGTCTGCCGTTGTGGCCGCTGAGCTGCGTGGATCGCGAGTCTGAGTCATCACTGTGGACGATCGTTCGTGGGTGTCTGGCGTCGTTTGGCCTGGATAGCCAATGGAAATGGTCTTTTTTCGGCCGCGCTGCTGCATCTAGCTGTGATCATCACACTGCCAGCAACGAGCGGGTCACATCTCCCCCCCATATTCGCCCAGCTCGGCAGTGATCCAGCATGGTGTCGACGTAGAGGTCGTTGCGGTCAAGGCGCGCGGCGCGCATCTCTGTCTCATGCCGTTACAACGAAGATCAAAAGTAGTCCTTCAACAACTCCAGCACGAGCCTGGCGGTACTTACGACCAGCTGCGCCGGGGCCAGCATGTTCTGGCGACGGTTACCGGTGGTCGTTTCCCTCTTCCTGCGCTTCTTCATTATCAGTCCCATACCGGCCAGTTAGTGGTGATCGACCTGGGCGGCCGGTGCTCCAGCCGATCAGCTGAGGCGGCTGGTGCTGGAAGATCCTCGCACACAATTTGCACGTTTGGTCCTGGGGCCAGAATAGCGGCATTAGCGTGGCCGTCATATTTGCGTCGCAATCGCCGTATTAGCGTCACAAACCGCCCGATCCAAAAGTGCCATATGTCCAGGTGAATCAGGATGTGCACGTAAGGTGCAACCTCGAATGCGACTACTGATAAGCCCACAGGAGCACCAGCTAGTCCGACCGCTTCGTTCGCTCACGCATGAAACAACGACCGCTCCTCCCTTCGTCCCTGCTGCGCTTAGCTCCAGGAGACCCGTGTCGAGAGTGGTCGGAGGCCATCGCGTAGCGCTCTCGACGCGGGTCTTCTGGAGCTAAACGATGGCTGAGACCGGGCGGCGGTGGAGCCTCCCGCGGTTACCTGCAAGCGCTGGGCCGACATACCTCTACCCACTAGCGGTGGCTGTGGGGCCGCTCGGTCGCTGTCCCGTTCGGTCGGAGTAGGCCGCCTCCGTCGCCGGCTGTGGGTGGGTGGCCGGAGGCCGGGCTCCGCCCGCTTGCCCGAGCGAAAAAGGGAAGGACCGTGAAGCTCCTGCCGAACGGGGTGCGTGCGGCGACCGAGCGGCCCCACAGGGGCCGCTTTGACGAAGAGAGAAACTCTGGATCCTCTGCAAGCGGCGGGAGACGGAGACCTTCGGACGGGTGTTCGCGTCCTCGTTTGACACGCTGCGCGGGACCCGGGCAACACCCGCAAGGCCCTTCGCAGCGTCCTGGAGGGCTCGAAGGGGAAGGGCTCCACGCGCACGCGTTTCGACACTTCGTCGCGACCCAAACTGGACGCGGCAGGCCTTGCCGTGAGAGAGATCGCCAACTACCTCGGTCACGCCCAGGTCAGCATCACCCAGGACAAGCACATGAACCGCAAGTCGGTAACCAGCGGGCGGCGGACGCCCTCGAAGGTCTGAAGTCGACCGAGTGAACCCACTGGACAAACACTGGGCCGACCTCCAAGGAGATCGGCCCACATCACTCTCATCAGCGCTTGAGCGCCCCCGGCAGGATTCGAACCTGCGACCTCGGGATTAGAAGTCCCTCGCTCTCTCCACTGAGCTACGGAGGCTTGAGGAGTCCGCGCGGCCACGAACCGTGGTCGCCGGTGCCCCCACCGGACACATCGTCCGGAGTCGATCGACCGTTTCCGCCCTACGTCCAAACGGGTGATAAAAACGGCCTAAACGTGACGTGTATCACGTCCGTGGGGCTGCCGAGGCTCTCTGCACGAGTGAAACGTCGAGTCTCGTCGGCCGCGGCGGTCTGCCTCCGGCCAGTAACTTCAGCGCCAGTTCGCCTGCGCGGCGGCCCTTGTCTGCCAAGGGTTGACGCACGGTAGTCAGCGGTGGGTCGCTGTAGGTCGCTTCGGGGACGTCGTCGAAGCCGACGACGGAGACGTCCGCGGGAACGGTCAGGCCCAGGTCGCGGGCGGCCTGCAGGCAGCCGAAGGCCAGTTGGTCCGACGCGCACAGCACAGCGCTCGGCCGTGGCGTGCGGGTGAGCAACCACCGCGCGCCGAGACGTCCGAGTTCGCGATCACTGCCGCGCGCCTCCCACACCGGAACATTGTCCGGTTTCACCCCGGCTTTTTCCAAAGTGTCGAGGTAGCCGCCCAGCCGGTCGCGGCTCACGCGGAACGGCACGGCCGAACGACGCTCAGCGGAAACGGGCCCGGATACTCCGTCCGGGTGTAGCGCGAACGTCAGCACGCCGAAACGGGAATGCCCCAGGTCGAGCAGGTGAGAAGCGGCGAGTGAGGCGCCGAGGTAGTCCTGCACCTCGACCCGCGCCGAACCGGGCAGCACCGGCTGGTCGATCACCACGAGAGGCAGTCCGCGCGCGGCGACCGCGTCCAACGCCGGTGCGGTGTCCGGTAGTGAGTAGGCCACCATCACGTCCGCCTGCGCGCGCGTCACGATCGAGGGGCGAGGACCGCCCGTGGAGTCGCCGGGCATCAGCACGAGGCTGTGGTCGTGGCCGTCGACGGTCGAGGCGAGGCCGTCCAGCACGATCGACAGGGCCGGATCGGAGAACGCGCCGGACAGCCCCTGCGGCAGCATGAAACCCACGGCCGCTGACGACCGTGTAGCCAGAGAGCGCGCAACGGGATCTGGGCCCGCATATCCCAGAGAGCGCGCCGTCTCGAAGATGCGTTCGCGCAACGACGACGACAGCTGGTCGGGCCGGTTGTACGCGTTCGACACCGTTGCCCTGGAAACCCCGACCGCGGCGGCGACGGTGTCCAGCGTCGGCCTTCGTCGGCGATCGGAGTCCACGGAAAGCATCGTATGCGACAGACGGCACCACAATCGCTGGCGCGGCTGAAGCGCTTCAGTCATGCTGGAGCGCATGTCCCCACGCCTCGCCACGTTCGTCGTCTTCCTCTTGAACGGCGGCGTCTTCGGCACCTGGGCCTCCCGCGTGCCCGCCCTCGCCGAGCAGATCGGCGCCGAACCCGGCAGCCTCGGCCTGGCGCTGCTCGGGGCGAGCGCCGGCCTGGCCTTCACGGCACCGGTGGCGGCACGGATCTGCGCGGTGCACGGATCGCGCAAGGTCCTGATAGCGAGCAGTCTCCTCAGCCCGCTCCTTCTGCCCGTGCTCGCGCTCTCGCAGTCACCGGTGCAGTTCGGACTGACGCTCATCGCACTCGGCGCGAGTGTTGCGGCGATGGACGTGTCGATGAACATCGCTGCGGTCGTTGTCGTCCGCGATCTGCAACGGCCGTTGATGCCGCAGTTCCACGCGGGCTTCAGCTTCGGCGGTCTCATCGGGTCGTTGGGCAGCGCCGCCGCCGCTCAGGCGCACTGGACGCCGATGAAGCACTTCGTCCTGGCAGCAGTCGCCGGTCTCCTGGTGACCGCTCTCATCGCGAAGAACATCCCCGGAGGAGTAGGGGAGCGCCATAGGGAAGAAGTCACCGAACGCACCAACGTGCTCAAGAGCCTGGTCCTCTGGCTGTTGGCGAGCGTCGCGCTGTGCAGTGCCATCGCGGAAGGGGCGGCGGCGGACTGGTCGGCGTTGTTCATGGTCCGTGAGCGCGGCATGGGCGACGCGGCGGGCGCGTACGCCTACGCGGGCTTCTCCGTCGCGATGGCACTCGCACGGTGGTTCGGCGAACCCATCCAACGCCGGCTCGGCCCGCACCGCCTCCTCGCCGCGGGCGGTGGACTTGCCGCGACGGGGCTGGCGCTGGCCGTCCTCATACCGGTGCCCGCCACCGGCTACCTCGGGTTCGGCCTGGCCGGACTGGGGCTCGCGTTCTCGTTCCCGGTCGTCATGGACCTGGCGAGCGAGACCGGCAGACGCGCGGACGGCAGCGGCGGCGAACGTGAGCTCGGCCTCGTGACGACGATCGCCTACACGGGCTTCCTCGCGGGCCCGCCGATCGTGGGCGGTCTGGCGCACGTGAGCTCTCTTGTGGTGTCCCTCGGGTTCGTGGCGCTGGTCACCGCGCTGATCATCCCGATGACCTGGCTGGCGAGACGAGCTAGGCAGCCGGCAGCCGTTTGAGCGCCTCCTGCGCGACCGGTTCGAGCAGGTCACGCGTCTTCGTCTCGGTGCCGCCGGTCATGCCGAGGGCGACCAGCATTGATTCGCTGCGCGTCACGGCGATGGTCGCCGTGCAGACCATGTCCTGTTCCTGCTGTCCGCAGCTGAGCCACGTGGCGTGCTTGGCGGTCTGCACCTCACGGCCGTTCTTCTGCGAGTTCTTCGACTCCTCGAACGACCGGTAGGGGACTGCCGTGACCGCGTACGCCTTCTCGTTCAACTGATAAAGGCACGAGTTCGGCACTTCGGCACGCGGCGCCGGCTTGTACTTGAGCGTCCCGATCGGCTTGAGGTCCTTCTCCGTGATGAGCCCGCACGGGTCGACGCCGGCGGTCTTGCGCGGCGTCGCGATGGCGAGCGGCGGCAGTGGTGCCGCGATGGGTTCGCCCTGGATTCGGTACGAGCAGCCGGCCACGGCCAACAGGGCGAGCAGGAGGAGGAGAGAACGTCTCACACGGCGCAACACTAGAGGGTCGTAGGCTCCTGGACGTGGCAATCGAACGCTCCACCAGAACGGGATTGGTGCCCCTAGTCGTCATCGGGTTCGCGGTGGCGGCATTCGTCGCCGTCGCGTTCAGCGCGCTTTCACGCAATCCTCCGGTGGGGCTGCAGATCGTGCGCGTGCTGACCGAGACAGGCGCAGTGGTGACCATCGGCTCGTTGCTGCTGGCGGCGTTCCTCGTGCCACCGCAGAAGTCCGGCACCCTCGCAGCCGACGGTTACGCCGCGATGCGCACAGCCGGGTGGTTCGCGCTCGTGTGGCTCGCGGGCACCGTGCTCTCCGTGCCGTTCACCACAGCGGCCGCGATCGACCGGCCGGTCAGCTCGTTCAGCTTCAGCCAGATGATCGCGACGGCGATGGTGGTGGAGCAGTCGAAGGCGTGGCTGCTGACGGCGATCATCGTCGCGTTGCTCGCGTTGAGCTGCCGTCTGGTGCTGACGTGGGGATGGACGACTGTCCTGCTGTTCCTGGCCATCTTCGCGTTGGTGCCAGTCGCGGTCACCGGTCACTCGTCGTCGGGTGGCTCGCACGACATGGCGACGAACAGCCTGTTGTTCCACCTCATCGCCGCTGTGTTGTGGGTGGGTGGCCTCATCGCGTTGCTCGCGCACAGCAGGCGTGGTGGCGCACATCTGCCGCTGGCCGCGACGAGGTTCTCGAAGCTGGCACTGGTCTGCTGGATCGTGATGGCCGTCTCAGGTGTGGTCAACGCGCTCGTGCGCATCACACCGACTGACCTCGTGACGTCGACCTACGGCTGGCTGACGCTCGGCAAACTGGCCTGTCTGCTGCTGCTCGGCGTGTTCGGCTACTTCCAGCGCGAACGCGGCGTGAAGGGCGTGGCCGACGGGAAGCCGCACGCGTTGCTCAAGCTCGCCGGCCTCGAAGTGCTGCTGATGATGTTCACGATCGGCCTGGCCGTGGCGCTGGCTCGCACGCCTCCTCCCGGCGGCAGCTTCGAACTGCCCAGCCGCACGGAGCTCGCCATCGGCTACGACCTCGACGGGCCGCCCACGTTCGCACGCATCCTGTTCGACTGGCGCTTCGACCTGATCTACGGCACTGCGGCACTCGCTCTGGCCGTGCTCTACGTGGTGGGTGTGCGCAGGCTCGTCAAGCGCGGTGACAAGTGGCCGGTCGGTCGCACGGTCGCGTGGTTGTGCGGGTGTTTCTCTCTCTTGTTTGCCACATCGTCGGGCATGGGCCGGTACTCGCCGGCGATGTTCAGCATCCACATGGAAGCGCACATGGTGCTTTCGATGCTGACGCCGATCCTGTTCGTCCTGGGTGGACCGGTCACGCTGGCGTTGCGCGCGTTGCCGGTCAACAAGGAAGTGCCTGGGCCGCGAGAGTGGGTGCTGGCCTTCGTGCACTCACCGGTCGCGCGGGTGTTGACGAACCCCTTCGTGGCGCTGGGGTTGTTCGTCGGTTCGTTCTACGCCCTGTACTTCTCGGGGCTGTTCGAGGCCGCGCTGCCGTTCCACTGGGCGCACCTCGCGATGAACGCCCACTTCATCCTCGCCGGCTACGTCTTCTACTGGCCCGTGATCGGCATCGACCCCTCACCGAACAAGCTGCCGCCGCTCGGGCGGTTGGGGCTGTTGTTCGCGTCGATCCCGTTCCACGCGTTCTTCGGCATCGTGCTGATGAGCTCTCAGACGGTCATCGGCGAGCAGTTCTACCGCGGGCTCGCGTTGCCGTGGGTGCAGAACCTGCTGGAGGACCAGCGACTCGGCGGCGGCATCGCGTGGGCGGCGGGGGAGATCCCGCTGCTGGTGGTCATGGTCGCCCTGCTCACGCAGTGGGCGCGGCAGGACGGCCGTGACGCGAAGCGGTACGACCGCAAGGCCGACGCCGATGGGGGCGCCGACCTCGAGGCCTACAACGCGATGCTCCGGAAGATGGCCGGTAAGGACTAGATCGACAGCGGGCGGCGGAATCCGCGGACCGCGAAGAACGCTCCGATGACGGCGATCGCGCCGCTCGTGACCAGCGCGCCGGCCACTCCGGTGACGGGGTGGGCCAGTGCCAGGCTGCGGGCGGCGTCGACCGCGTAGGTCAGCGGGTTGATCTTCGCGATCGTCTGCAGCCAGCCCGGCAGGCCGCCCACCGGCACGAACGCGCTGGACGCGAACATCAGCGGGAACATCGCCAGGAAGCCGACGGTCTGCATCAGCTCGGCCTTGCGCACCCAGGCGGCGATCGCGATGAACACCCAGCTCAGCGCCCATCCGACGACCAGGGCGAGGCCGAGCGCGGCGAGCGTGCCGAGCATGCCGCCGTCGGGACGGAACCCGAACACCAGCACGCCGAACGCGATCATCAGCACGAGCTGGAACGCCGTGCGCACCGCGTCGGAGAGGTTGCGTGCCAACAGAACCGTGCTCGGCCTGATGGGCAGCGAACGGAACCGTGCGAGCACACCGTTCGACATGTCCTGCACGAGTCCGATGCCGGACGCGAGAGAGGACTGCATCGCGGTGTTCACGAGGATCGCGGGCAGCAGGTAGTCGATGTAGCTCATGCCCGGCGGGAAGTTCGCCGTGCCTGTGATGCTGCCGAAGATCTGGCTGAACAGCGTCAGCATGATCAACGGCTGCAGCACGCTGAAGAACACGAGTGCGGGCGTGCGCAGCAAGGCTCTGAGTGAACGGCCGGTCAGCACCAGAACTTGGGTCGGGTAGCTGCTGCCGTTCCAGGTCAAGGTCGCCATGGTTGTCCCCCTAGTTCGCGGCGAGAGTGAGGTAGACGTCGTCCAAGGTGGGCTCGGCGAGGCCGATTTCGTGCGCCTCCAAGCCGTTGTCGTCCAACGCGCGCACGACCGTCGCAAGGTCGCGTGACGCGCTGACGGGCGTGGTGAGCGTGAGCCCCTCGGCGACTGGGTGGAGGCCCACCGCGCCGATCGCCTTCAGCGCGATGTCCACTTCGGACACCGTGTCGAGGGTGACGGTCACCGTGCGCTGGCCGACCTGGGCCTTGAGCTCGGAGCTGGTGCCGGACGCGACGACCTTGCCGTGGGACAGCACGGTGATCGTGTCGGCGAGCCGGTCGGCCTCGTCCAGGTACTGCGTCGTGAGCAGGACGGTGGTGCCGTCCGCGGCGAGCTTCTCGACGATCTCCCACATCGCCAGGCGGCTGGCCGGGTCGAGGCCGGTGGTCGGCTCGTCCAGGAACAGCACCTCGGGATTGCCGACCAGGGACGCGGCCAGGTCGAGCCGGCGCCGCATGCCGCCGGAGTAGGTCTTGGCGTTGCGCTTGGCGGCGTCGGTGAGGTCGAACTGCTCGAGCAGGTCGTCCGCGCGCTGGTGGGCCTGCTTGCGGCTGGCGCCCAGCAGGCGGGCGATGAGCACGAGGTTGTCGTGGCCGCTGAGCTGCTCGTCGACGGCGGCGAACTGGCCGGTCAGGCCGATGCGCCTGCGGACCTCGTGGCTCTGCTTCGAGACGTCGAAGCCGGCGATCCGCGCGCTGCCGTCGGACAGCGGCAGCATCGTGGTGAGGATGTTGATCAGCGTGGTCTTGCCGGCGCCGTTGTGGCCCAGCAGGCCGAGAACGGAACCCTTCTTCGCGGTGACGCTCACGCCGTCGAGGGCGTTCACGTCACCGAACTTCTTGCTCACGTTCGTTGCTTCGATCATGAACTCAGACATCTGCTCCCCCTGATTTGAGTGCTCCGTGCAGGAACAGTTCGACGAGCTGTGCCGGTTCGACGGTCGTCTCGCCGAAACCCTTGCCCTGCAGGCGGTTGGTGAAGACGAAACCGAGCAGCAGGCGGGCGGCGTGCTCATGGCTGGTGCGCAGGTCCGCGTCGCCGAACAGCTCGGCGATCGCGTTCGAAACGCGCTGCATGCCCGCCGGTGGGCCCTTGTGCTTCTCGTGGTCCTCCTGGCTCGGCTGGTAACCGGACTCGCGCAGGGCGCCCATGACGCTCCACATCCGGTCGAGGTAGCCGGTCACCGTGCCGGTCGCCTCCACGAGCCGCTGCTCGATCGGCAGGTCGGTGGACACCGCTTCGATGCGGGCCACCTCGTCGTCGGCGAGCAACGCGCGCTGGATGACCGCGCCGAGCAGCTCGGCCTTGTCCTTGAAGACGCGGAACACCGTGCCTTCCGCGATCCCCGCCGCGGCGGCGATCTGGCTGGTGGTGACGTTCGCGCCGTCCTTCACGACGAGCGGCAGCGTGGCCTGGACGATCGCTTCGCGGCGGTCTTCCGGGCTCATCGCGGGGGCGCGGCGGCGGCGTGGTTCCTCTGACACGTCCGCAACTGTATGAGTGAGTCCTCACTCATGTCAATGAGTGGGCGCTCACTCATTCGTCCGGGCTCGAGCGCCGCACTAGCACACGCCACCGACAATTCCGCGGTCCGAGGTGCTCCAAGATCGCGACCTGTCCACAACCCGCGAGTAATCCACAGATCCCCCGCGACCCGCTTCCCACCCCCGCCTCCCGGAGCAACCTGGACCAGCACACCCGCGACCTGGAGGCGAGCCCGATGTCCTGGAATTCCACCGTGATCACCGTTGTTGGCACTGTTACCGGCGACATCACGTACAAGCACGGCGAGGACGGCAAGACGAACGCGTTCTTCCGCATCGTGTCGACCGAGCGCCGCTACAACACGTCGATGGGCGACTGGGAGGACGGCGAGACGCTCTGGTTCGGCGTGTCGTGCTGGCGAAAACTCGCCGACAGCGTCAAGACCACGCTGTCCAAAGGTGATCCCGTGATCGTCCAGGGCAAGCTCCGTATGCGGCACTACGAGAAGGACGACGTGAAGAAGACGGCGTTCAACGTCGACGCGCTGCACGTTGGACTGGATCTGAGTCGTGTGCAGTCACTCGGCTCGTCCCCGGTCGTTGAACCGCGGGTCGGTGAGGATCTCGCCGAAGAGGCGATCCCGTTCTGACTACCCCGTTCTGACACGGACTTGCGCCGTTCGGGGCAAACGAGCCCCGGGAGTTCGGGAACCCACCCGATCCGGCAGCGCCGCCGGTGAAGATGTACGCACTGCGAATCACGAAGGAGGGAAGCTCGTAGATCGGGGCCGCTGAGGCCCGGTCGCCGAGAGTCGTTCACGTTCGAACGGAACGGGCTGGTCACCGAGTCGCGTGACGCTCGATCCGGGGGTGGACGGCTGCTTGTCGGCGACCGAGGTCAGGAGCCTCTGAGCGCCGCTCTACGATCGCCGCCATGGCCGAGTTCATCTACACCATGAAAAAGGTGCGCAAGGCGCACGGTGACAAGGTCATCCTCGATGACGTCACGATCATGTTCTACCCCGGCGCGAAGATCGGTGTGGTCGGTCCCAACGGCGCCGGCAAGTCGAGCGTGCTCAAGATCATGGCGGGGTTGGACACGCCCAACAACGGTGAGGCCTACCTGTCTCCCGGTTACACCGTGGGCATCCTGCAGCAGGAGCCGCCGCTCAACGAGGAGAAGACCGTCCTCGGCAACGTCCAGGAGGGCCTGGGCGAGATCAAGGTGAAGCTCGACCGCTTCAACGAGATCGCCGAGCTGATGGCGACCGACTACTCCGACGAGCTGATGGAGGAGATGGGCAAGCTCCAGGAGGATCTGGACCACGCGAACGCGTGGGACATCGACTCCCAGCTGGAGCAGGCGATGGACGCGCTGCGCTGCCCGCCGCCGGACGCCGACGTCACCAAGCTCTCCGGTGGTGAGCGCCGCCGCGTCGCGCTGTGCAAGCTGCTGCTGAGCAAGCCCGACCTGCTGCTGCTCGACGAGCCCACCAACCACCTGGACGCGGAGAGCGTCCTGTGGCTGGAGCAGCACCTCGCGCAGTACACCGGCGCCGTGCTCGCCGTGACCCACGACAGGTACTTCCTGGACAACCTGGCCGAGTGGATCCTCGAGATCGACCGCGGCCGGACCCACCCGTACGAGGGCAACTACTCCACCTACCTGGAGAAGAAGGCCGAGCGTCTCGCGGTCCAGGGCAAGAAGGACCAGAAGCTGCAGAAGCGCCTCAAGGACGAGCTGGACTGGGTGCGTTCCGGCGCCAAGGCCCGCCAGGCCAAGTCCAAGGCGCGTCTCGATCGCTACGAGGAGATGGCGGCCGAGGCGGAGAAGACCCGCAAGCTCGACTTCGAGGAGATCCAGATCCCGCCGGGCCCGCGTCTGGGCAGCGTCGTGGTCGAGGTCGACAAGCTGAAGAAGGGCTTCGGCGACCGCGTGCTGATCGACGGGCTGTCGTTCACGTTGCCGCGCAACGGCATCGTGGGCGTCATCGGCCCGAACGGCGTCGGCAAGACGACGTTGTTCAAGACCATCGTCGGTCTCGAGCAGCCGGACGCCGGTGGTGTGAAGGTCGGCGAGACGGTCCTGCTGTCGTACGTCGACCAGAACCGCGGTGGCATCGACCCGAAGAAGAACGTGTGGGAGGTCGTGTCCGGCGGACTCGACTACATCCACGTCGGCAACGTCGAGATGCCGTCGCGCGCGTACGTCAGCGCGTTCGGTTTCAAGGGCCCGGACCAGCAGAAGCCCGCGGGCGTGCTGTCCGGTGGTGAGCGCAACCGCCTGAACCTCGCGCTCACGCTCAAGCTCGGCGGCAACCTGATCCTGCTGGACGAGCCGACCAACGACCTGGACGTCGAGACCCTGGGCTCGCTGGAGAACGCTCTCGAGCAGTTCCCCGGCTGTGCCGTCGTGATCTCCCACGACCGGTGGTTCCTCGACCGCGTCGCCACGCACATCCTCGCGTGGGAAGGCACGGACGAGGACCCGTCGAAGTGGTACTGGTTCGAGGGCAACTTCGAGGGCTACGAGAAGAACAAGCTCGAGCGCCTGGGTGCCGAGGCGGCCCGTCCGCACCGTGTCACGTACCGCAAGCTGACACGGGACTGAGAGGGCAACGGCGACGTCGTGGCGGCGAGGGGCGAGACGCAGGCGAACGTCGAGGTGAGCACGCTGGTCGTGCCCGCCTGGCGGCTGCGTTGGCGGGCACCGGAGCTTGCTCTGGTGCTCGGTGAGCGCGCGGTCGCGCTCGCCTCCACCCGCCGCGACGAAGCCGACCGGCTCCGCGCCGAGTCGCTGGTGGTCTTCGCGGGCAACCGCGTGGGCCGCGGCGTCCGCATCGCGGACCGGGCGATCGACGCGCTGAAGGCGGCCGAGACCGCCGGTGAGCACGAGACCGCGTGGCTGCTGCGGGTGGAGCTCGCGGCGTGCGCGCGGTCCGTGGGCGCACCGCTGACGGGCTTCGCCGCGGTGACGCCCGTGCTGGAAGCCCCGGACGTGCCCGCGGAACTGCGAGCCTCGGCTCTGGTGCAGGCCAGTGAATGCCTCGTCACGGTCGGCCGGGGCGACGAGCCCACCCAGGCTCTCGCCGAGGCGGACCAGCTCTACGTCGCCGACACGACCCTCGACGACGACACCCGCCTGCTGCTGCGCGGCCTGATCCGCGCGGTGCAGGCGGCCCAGCACCGCCGCTGGGGCGACATCGCCGCCGCCATCGGTGCCGCCCGCGAAGGCCTCGACCTGCTCAGCCGGTTCACCGATCCGTCGGCGGACAGCGGCCAGGCCATGGGCCGTCTCACGCTGGAACTGGTGCTGGCGTTGATGGACGCCAACCGCCTGCTCGACGCGAGCGAGGTCGGCACCCCGATGCTCGACCGCCCGGTGCGCGCCCCGTCGGCCTCCACCTCGGGTTGGCTGCGGGTGGCTCTCGCTACGCGCGTCCACCTTCCCGCGGGCCGGGTCGCACTGGCCCGCGAGATGCTGCGCGAGGCCGCGGCGAGCGCCGAACGCCACCAGCTCGACACGTTGCTGGCCGAAAGCCTGCTGGCGCTGGCGCACGTGCACGAGGTGTCCGGCGAGCTGGCCGAGGCGCTGACGAACCTGCGCTCCGCCCACGCCGCCGAACGCCGCCGCGCTCGCGCCGTCTACGCGGTGCGCGCCAGGCTCGCGGCCGAGTTCTCCGGCGTCCACCGCCAGCCCGCGGGCCTGCACCAGCAGCTGGCGAGCCTGCTCCGCCCGGCCGAGGGCATGCAGATGGTGACCGACGGCGTCCTGTCCGCCGCTTTGAAGCAACAGCTCCGCACGTGGCGCCCGGTCCAGGTCCGCAAGGGCGATGGCCTGAAGGTCAAGCGCGTCCGCAGAGCTGCCGAAGACATGACCGTGGAGGGTTTGTCCGCGGCACGCCAGCACGCCGCCGAGAGGTGGCGCACGGTCCAGCCGTTCGGCGAACCCGATGACAAGACTCCGGAACCCTTGGAACCCCCACCGCCTCCCGTGCCTTCTTCTCCCTCCGACCGCACAGTCCCGGCCTCGGGCCTGATCGCCTCCGCGGGCGCCATGGTGAGCGGCCGCCGCCGCGCGGCCCGAGTGGCCGCGGGCGAGATCGACGACGACCAGCCGACCCCGCTCGCGGAGTCTCCCGCTCCCGAGCAGCCACCAGGCGAGCCGCTGAGCCCGGAACTGGAACGCAAGCGCAAGGTCGAAGAGCAGCTCATGGAGCTGCAGCGCGAGGCCCGCCGCCAGATCGAGGCGGAACGCCAGGCCCGCGCAGATCAACGCGCCCAAGCCGAACGCGAAGCGGCCGAAGAGGCAGCCCGCCAGGCCGCAGCCCGCGAGGAAGCCGCACGCCAGGAGGTCGCACGGCAGGAAGCGGCCCGCCAGGAGGCCGCCCGCCAAGAGGCCGAGCGCCAGGAAGCCGCTCGTCAGGAGGCTGTCCGTCTGGAGGCCGCTCGCCAGGAAGCCGCGGCCCGTGAAGCCCTGGCCCGCGAGGAAGCGGCCCGTCGGGAAGCCGCAGCCCGCGAGGACGCCTCCCCGTCCCAGCCGGAAAGCGTCCTGGACATGCTCAAGGCCCAAGGCCTCAGAGCAGGCGGCCGCCGCCGAGCCCCGGACGCCGCTGCCGACACCCCGTCGTGGCGGGTGGAACCCCCGTCCCGCCCGCGCGAGGACGAGCCCACCCCGGAACCCCGGACCTTCCTCGGCGACCACCCGGACGCCCCGAACTACTTCGCCGACCCGAACACCCAGGACGGCTCGTCCCGCTCGGGCCTGGCAGCAGCGTTCTCGCGCCCTCCGGCGGCCCCGGACTTCGGCCCCCACCTGGACGACCCGCCTCCGGCCTACCCGCTCCAGACACCGGCCCAGGGCTTCCCGGCCACCCCGGCCGGCACCGACGAGCGCTCTCTCCCCGAACGCGATTACACGACCTTCGACTTCAACGCCTCCCAGTGGTCCACGGCGTCAGTTCCGTCCCCAGAGCGCCCGGTGCCAGAGCGCCCATCCCCGGAGCGCCCGGCTCCCGAACCGGACCCGGAGCAGAAGCCGCTCCCACCGATCCCGGACCCGGTCCCGTCGGTGCCCACCCCGGACGAGATCCCGCAACCCCAGGAACCGGACCTGCTCTCCAGCTCGTTCTTGAGCTCCGCGGACGTGGAGCCGGACGACGACATCGCGAACCTCCCCACCGGCCCGGTCCGCATCGACCAGAGCACCACCGGACAGCCGGGATTCGGCACGCCGACCGGTCCGGGGACCGAGCAGGGCTCCAGTGCCCAGCCGAGTTTCGGCACCCAGAGCTTCGGCACTCAGCCGACGTTCGGAACGCAGACCAGCTTCGGAACCCAGAACTTCGGAACCCAGCCCACCTTCGGCGCCCAGACGGGCTTCGGCACCCAGTCCGCCCCGTCCGAGGACTCTGCTCCGGCCGCCGACACCGACCAGCCCACCCGGCCAGATCCCGCCGGCTGGGCCAACTTCGAGATCGGCCCGGACTTCGACGTCGATCCCATCGTGAGGATGTCGACGGCTCCGGCAACCACCGACCAGCCCACCCCGGACGCCGGACTCGACTCAGCGACGGCTGTTGTCCCTGGAGTTGGCTCGACGGGCTTCGATTCGGCTGGCTTCGACTCGGCTGGGTCGGCGGACTCCGGTGCGGGGTCCGACTCGGCCGCCCAGGCCGAGTCGACGCCGCAGTACGACTTCTTCGCCACCGAGTCCGAGCCGGCGGCCCGAGCGGAATCCACCGCGCAGTTCGGCGTCGCCGAGACCGAGCCGGGCCTGGTCACGCCGACCGATGCCGAGCCGGCAGCCACCGAGTCGGCGACCACCGAGTCCAAGGACGAGGCCGGCACCCGTACCGGCCGTCCGAGCAGCCGCCGCAAGCCGAGCGACCTGAGCCTCGCCGACCTGCTCGCGGAAGCACTGGTCGCCTACGAAACCGGTCGCCGCTCAGATGAGGAGCAGTTCGAAGCCGCCGACCTGACCACCCCGGAATGGTCGGCGACCGAAGCCGAACAGCCGTCCAGTCCGGACTCGCAGCTCACCCCCGGCCAGCCGTTCGGTTCGCCGCAGCCAGCGGCGGCCGAAACCCAGTCGGGCGCGGACTCTCTCTTTCGGCCAGGTGAGTCCTTCGGTTCTCAGGGGATGTCAGCCGCGGAAGCCCAGCCCAGCGCGGACTCGCTGTTCGCGCCTGGGCAGGCTTTCGGTTCCCAGCAGCCCGCTGCCGGGCCCCAGGCCGGCGTTGACTCCCTGTTCGGGCCGAGCCAGCCCTCCAGCAGCCAGCAGCCAGCAGACTCCCTGTTCCAGCCAGGTGCGTCGGCAGGAGAAGCCCAGCCGGGCACCGACTCGCTGTTCCGGCCAGGCCAGCCCTTCGGCTCGCCGCAGCTCCCGGAAAGCCAGTCGAGTTCGGCCTTCACCACCGGACCGTCGTTCGGATCGGACCGCCCCGCCACCGAGCCCGCTTCGGAAGCGAAGCACTCGGCGTCCTACTTCCTCCCGGACCAGCCCTTCGCCCAGCCCCCAGCCCAGCCTTCTGCGGAGCCGGCCCACCCCGGCTTCGGGCAGCCGAGCGCACCGGAGTCCGAGCAGGAGAAGACCGGACCGATCGTTCCCGTCGGCGCCGCGCCGGACAGCGAGACCACCGGCCCGATCCGTCCCGTCCTGCCGGACGGCCCCGCCGGCTGGACGTTGCCAGGTGCGTGACGGTGGTCAGCGCCACACCTCAAGCCTTGCCCAACCCACCCGCGCGGGCACCTGCCCCGAGCGCGGGTGAGGCGGTGGTTCCGCGGCCGGAACGACGTCGGGCCGGTGAGCGCTGGTATGGCGCGGAATCGGCCGGACGCGAGGTCTTACGCGGGGGCGGAGCTGGGCGATGTCCCTCGCGCGCCCACGATGCGAAATGTGTTGGAGCCACTGATGATGTGACTCGATTCAGCCCACGATTCAGTGGTCCGTCAGTGCCCCTCCCGTTGCCGGTGACGGCCGCCACCCCATCTAGGGTGGAGGCGGACCCGGCACACAGAGGTGCCGGATAGCGTGGAGTCGCCTGAAGATGACCTCGACTGGAGCCCCGACCCGTACCGACGACGCCTCCGCGGCCCCGACCGCGGACGGTGGCGCTCGACCGGCCAGTCCTGAGCAGGTCCGTGACGAGCTGATCGAACGGGCCGCCGCCAATGCCCCCGAACTCGCCGATCTGATCCGCCTCTTCTACCGGCACGTGCCCGCCGAGGAAGTCAACGACGACGACCCGGTGGACCTGGTCGGAGCGGTGCGGTCGAACTACCAGCTCGCCGAGAGCCGCGTTCCCGGACGCGCCGCGGTGCGCATCCTGAACCCGACACGGGCCACCGATGGGTGGCAGTGTCCGGTCACCGTGGTCCAGGTCGTGACGGACGACATGCCGTACCTCGTGGACTCGGTCGCGTCCGAGCTCACGCGTGGTGGCGTGCAGGTGCAACGCGTTGTGCACCCCATCGTCGTCGTGCGGCGTGACCCGGTGACGGGTGAGCGCACCGAGGTGCTGCCGACCGCCGACCCGGCCGACCCGCCCGCCGACGCGCTGGCCGAGTCGTGGATGAACGTCGAGGTCGACCTCATCACCGACGCCGATCGGGCGCGGGAGTTGGAGACCCGGCTGCAGACGGTGCTGACCGACGTCCGCGAGGTCGTCGAGGACACCGACCGCATGACCACCACGGCGATTCAGCTCGCCGAGGAGCTCGAGAAGGACTCGTCCGAGGCCACCACGGACGCCGCGAAGCTCCTCAAGTGGCTCGCGGACGGGCACTTCACGTTCATGGGCTACCGGCAGTACGAGCTGGTGCAGGAGGACGGCGAGCCCGCGCTGCGGGCCGTGCTCGCGAGTGGTCTCGGCGTGCTGCGCCAGGACAGCCTCGCGGCGCGCAGCCTCACCGCTGGGCCGGACAACGGCGCGCAGGCGCTCAGCCCCGACCTGCTGGTGCTCACCCAGGCGAGCGCGCAGAGCAGCGTGCACCGCAGCGTCTACCCCTACTACGTGGGCGTGAAGACGTTCGACGCCGAGGGCAACGTCTCCGGCGAGCACCGGTTCCTGGGCATCTTCAGCACGACGGCGCTGCACGAGGACGTGCTCGACATCCCCGTGATCGAGCGCCGGGTGCGCGACGTGATCCACCGCGCCGGCTTCCCGCTGCAGTCCTACTCGGGGCAGCGGATGCTCGAGGTGATCCAGAACTACCCGCGCACCGAGCTGTTCTCGGTCGACGGCGACACGCTGTACCAGACAACGACGGGTGTCATCGCCCTCGCGGAACGGCGCAGGCTGCGGCTGTTCCTGCGCCGCGACCCGTACGGTCGTTTCTTCTCGTGCCTGGTCTACCTGCCGCGCGACCGCTACACGACGACGAGCCGCCTCGCGATGCAGGAGGTGTTGCTCGCCGAGCTCGGCGGCCTGAACCTCGAGTACAGCGCGCGCGTCGGTGAGTCCGCGCTGGCTCGTGTGCACTTCATGGTCCACACGGACCCGGCGCGCACGTTGGTGCCGGACACCAACGCCATCCAGCAGAAACTCGCCGAGGCCGTCCGCAGCTGGGACGACCGCATGGTCGAGGCCGTCGGCGGCGACTTCGGCGAGCTCGGTGCCGAGTCGGCCACGGAGCAGGGTCAGCGGTTCGCCGCGGTCTTCCCCGAGGCCTACAAGGAGGACTTCCACGCCGCCACGGGTCTCGAGGACTACCGGCGCATCGAGGCGCTGGTCGAGGGCGACCTCGACATGGTCTTCTACGTGCCCGAGGACGCCGAACCGGGGGAGCGGCGGTTCAAGCTGTTCCTGACCGGCGACGGCATCACGCTGTCCGACGTGCTGCCGATGCTGCAGCGCATGGGCGTGATCGTGGTCGACGAGCGGCCGTACGAGATCACCCGCGAAGACGGCGTGAAGTGCTGGATCTACGACTTCGGCCTGCGCATCGACCAGAAGTCGCTCTCCCAGCTGTCGGAGTCCGACCTGGAGAACGTGCGCGTGCGTTTCCAGGACGCGTTCGCCGCCGTCTGGCGCGGTGAGGCCGAGATCGACCGCTTCAACTCGCTGGTGCTGCAGGGCGGGCTCACCTGGCAGCAGGCCGCGATGCTGCGCGCGTACGCGAAGTACCTGCGGCAGGCGGGCACGCCGTACTCGCAGGACTACATCGAGGACGCGGTGCTCGGCCACACCAGCGTGGCGATCGCGCTGGTCGCGTTGTTCGAGGCCCGGTTCGACCCGCGCCTCGACGAGGCCACGCGTGCCGACCGCACCGAGACGATGGTCACCGAGACCGGCAAGCTGATCGACGACGTGACGAGCCTCGACGCGGACCGGATCCTGCGCAGCCTGCTCACGCTGATCAACGCCACGCTGCGGACGAACTACTTCTTCCGCGACGCCGACGGCAACGCCCGGCCGTACCTGTCGGTCAAGCTCGACCCGCAGGCGATCCCGGACCTGCCCGCTCCGCGGCCGAAGTTCGAGATCTTCGTCTATTCGCCGCGGGTCGAGGGCGTGCACCTGCGCTTCGGCAGCGTCGCGCGTGGTGGCCTGCGCTGGTCGGACCGCCGCGAGGACTTCCGCACGGAGGTGCTCGGCCTGGTCAAGGCGCAGGCGGTCAAGAACGCGGTGATCGTGCCGGTCGGCGCCAAGGGCGGCTTCGTCGTCAAGCGCCCGATCCCGGCGACCGGCGACCCCGGCATCGACCGCGAGAACTTCATGTCCGAGGGCATCGCCTGCTACAAGATGTTCATCTCGGGCCTGCTCGACCTCACCGACAACCTGATCAACAACGAGGTCGTGCCCGCACCGCAGGTCGTGCGCTACGACGGCGACGACACGTACCTGGTCGTGGCCGCGGACAAGGGCACCGCGACGTTCTCGGACATCGCGAACGGTGTGTCGCAGAGCTACGGCTTCTGGCTGGGCGACGCGTTCGCCTCCGGTGGGTCGATCGGCTACGACCACAAGGCCATGGGCATCACGGCCAAGGGCGCGTGGGAGAGCGTGAAGCGCTCGTTCCGCGAGCTCGGGGTGGACACGCAGACCGAGGAGTTCACCGTCGTCGGCATCGGCGACATGTCCGGTGACGTGTTCGGCAACGGCATGATGCTGTCCGAGCACATCCGGCTCGTGGCCGCGTTCGACCACCGGCACATCTTCATCGACCCGAACCCGGTCGCGGACACCTCGTTCGCCGAGCGCGTGCGGTTGTTCAACGTCCCGCGCTCGTCGTGGGACGACTACGACCGCTCGCTGATCAGCGAGGGCGGCGGCATCTTCCCGCTGACCGCCAAGTCGATCCCGATCTCCGAGCAGGCCCGCGTCGCGCTCGGGCTGCCCGAAGGCGTCGAGAAGCTGTCGCCGCCGGAGCTGAAGAAGGCGATCCTGCTCGCGCCGGTCGACCTGCTCTGGAACGGCGGAATCGGCACCTACGTCAAGGCGTCGACCGAGTCGCACACCGACGTCGGTGACAAGGCGAACGACTCGATCCGCGTCGACGGCAACGAGCTGCGCGTCAAGGTCGTCGGTGAGGGCGGCAACCTGGGCCTGACCCAGCGAGGTCGCATCGAGTTCGCGCGCAAGGGCGGCAAGGTCAACACCGACGCGCTCGACAACTCCGCCGGTGTCGACTGCTCCGACCACGAAGTCAACATCAAGATCCTGCTGGACCACCTGGTCCGGGAGGGCTCGGTGGAGCAGCAGCAGCGCAACGAGGTCCTCGCCGAGATGACCGACGAGGTCGGCGAGCTCGTGCTGGCCGACAACTACTCGCAGAACAACGTCCTCGGCGTCAGCCGGGCGCACGCCGCGCCGATGCTGTCGGTGCATGCGCGTCTCACGGCCGATCTCGAAGCTCGCGGAGCTCTCAACCGCAAGCTGGAAGCGTTGCCGAGCGCCGCGGAGTTCAAGGCGCTGGAGAAGCAGGGCGAGGGCCTCACCTCGCCGGAGCTCGCCACGCTGCTCGCGTTCACCAAGCTCACGCTGAAGGAAGAGCTGCTCGCGAGCGACATCCCGACGATCGACACGTTCAAGAACAAGCTGCCGGACTACTTCCCCAGCCTGCTGCGCGAACGTTTCGGCACGGCCATCCCGAACCACCCGCTGGCGAGGCAGATCATCACCACGGTGGTCGTCAACGAGGTGGTCGACGGCGGCGGCATCTCCTACGCTTTCCGCCTGGCCGAGGAGATGAGCGCGTCGGCGACCGACGCGGTGCGCTCCTACGCCGTGGTCACCGAGGTCTTCGACCTGCCGGCGATCTGGCGCGAGATCGAGGCGCTGGACAACGTGGTGCCGACGGCCGTCCAGGACAACATGGTCCTGGAGACCCGCCGCCTGCTGGACCGCGCGTCCCGCTGGCTGCTGTCGAACCGCCCGCAGCCGCTCGCGGTGGGCTCGACGATCAACCGCTTCCGCGGCGTGGTCGAGGAGCTCAGCCCGCACGCCTTCGACCTGTTGCAGGGCAAGGAGTACGACGTCGTCGCGGGCAAGGCGGAAAGGTACGTCGAGCAGGGCGTCCCGGCCGAACTCGCCCGCAAGGTCGCCGCGCTGCTCTACATGTACGGCCTGCTGGACGTCACCGAGATCGCCGAGCTGGCCGAACGCGAGTTCGGCCCGACCGGCGGCGCGGGCCCGGAGCGCACGCACCGGGAGACGGCCGAGGTGTACTTCGCGCTGTCCGACCACCTCGACATCGACCACATGCTCGACTCGGTGACGAGCCTGGAGCGCGGCAACCGCTGGCACGCCCTGGCCCGACTGGCTCTGCGCGACGACTTCTACTCGTCGCTGCGCGCCATCTCCATCGACGTGCTGAGGGCGAGCGACGAGGGCGACACGGCGAGCGAGAAGATCGCCAAGTGGGAGCAGGCCAACGCCTCCCGTCTGGCTCGCTCGCGCGGTGCGCTGGACGAGATCAACCGGGTCCACCAGCTGGACCTGGCCACCCTGTCCGTCGCCGCACGCCAGGTGCGGAGCATGGTCAGGTAGTGCTCGAAGCTGGAGCAGGTCGCCTGGCCTGCTCCAGCTCCGCACGCTCGACGATCGCGTCACGGTGCCAGGACCGCGCGAGCAGGAACGTCAACGCGACAACGACCGCTCCGATCGTGGCGGAAATGCTCGCCATCCACAGGCCGAGGACCTCCGTGCCGTCCGACTGCGTGGGGATGTCCGCATCGAGGACATAGGCGCACAGCGAGCCGAGCACCACGGTCCCGGCGGCGACAGCGCCGACCGCGAGGTTCGTCCACCTGAGTGCGCCAGGCTCGAACAGGGTGTGTGCGCCGGTGCGGTGCAGCACTCCTCCCAGCGCCACCGCCAGCAGTTGGAGGCACGCGACGAAGACGATCGCGAACGTCACGAGCGGCACCCGCACGGACTCGTAGGGCGGGAAGGACGCGACTACGTCCGCCGCCGTCGTTGGGATCACCACGACCTGCGCGTACAGCCCGCCGAGGAACGCGACGGCGAGCAGGGCCTGCGGAACGATCACGAGCGCGCGGTACATGGATCGAGTATCGAGAGCTGGATATCGACTTTCAATCGGCTGGCGTGGAGGTCCTGTGAAGGTTCGCGCCACGCGCGCCACCGGCTCGCAGTGCATGCCGGCCGAGTTGTCCACAGGCCTGAGTTGTCCACAGGTTTCGGGAGCGCCGGGAACCGAATGCGGCTTTCGTTCGTTGCGTCAGGAGGAATCGCGCGGGGGGAGCGTGTGCACAGCGACAGCCACGGCCGTCCTGCTCACACCACCCATCCGTTCTGCTCGGCCCGTCTGCTCGGCTTCGGTGCCTATACCGGAACTGATCCACGCCAATCCGAGCGGGACTCGCTCGTAACGCGGGCGTCGCGCTGGGTAGGGTCCCTGCATGGGTGTCTTCGTCACTGGTGTGCGACCGCGATGGTCGGACATGGATGCGTTCGGCCACGTCAACCACGCGAACACGGTGACGTTGCTGGAAGAGGCCCGGATCGAGCTGCTGTTCACCGAGGCTGCCCGCCACGGGGTGAAGGAGATGGCCGAGGGGATGGTCGTGGCGAAGCTCTTCGTCGACTACCTCGCGCCGATCGTGTTCACCGGCGAGGACATCGTCGTCGAGATGTCGGTGCGGGAGCTCAAGTCCGCGTCGTTCACGCTCGACTACGTGGTGCGCGGCAGCCGGGAGGCGGACAGCCCCGTGGTCACCAGGGCGGAGACGCTCATGGTGCCCTACAACGTGACCACCGCGCGGCCGCGTCGTCTCATCGACGCCGAGCGCGACTTCCTCGCCGGGTGGCGAGCAGGGGGTAATGGTGCCTGAGCTGGTGCTGGCCGACTCGGCCGAGAGAGACGACCTCGGGGCGTTCGCCGCGCGTGCGGTGAGGCTGGAGGCGCAGTCCGTGGTGCGGCTGCGCAACCGCAACTCCGAGTTGCTGGACGCGTGGGTCGCCACGCCGTTCGACACGCTCGCGACGCGAACCGTTGCGGGACAGGCGAACCCGGCCGACGTCACGGTGTCGGGCTCGGAGTTGCTGACGGGCCTCGCGGTGATGCGCGACGAACGCATCGACCCCGGCCCGGCCAAGGACCTGATGTGGCGCACGGCCCTGCCTCCCATGGAGGGCTGGCTCATGGTCGACCTGCTGCCCGTCGAGGTCGTGGCGAAGCTCGCCGACGAGGGGGTGGCCGTGGCGCGGGAGAACACCGGCCCGCAAGGCACGCCGCCCGCCTCGTTGCTCGACCAGACGGTGCTCACGGTCAGCGGGTCCGGGTTGGACGTGAAGATCCCGCTGCGGTGCCTGTTCGCGTTGTCGGGCATGGGTTTCCTCGGCGACGACGGCGAGGTGCGGGTGACGGCGACCGACTCGTGGCTGCGGATCGACGCCAAGTTCGGCGCAGTGGTCCGGCGCCGGCACTCGATGTTGCCGCTGATCGTCTGAACGAGGCCGACCTGGGATCTGGTCAGGTTCGCGCGCTGATCGTCTGAGTGAGGCTGACCGGAGTCTGGCCAGGTTCGCGCGCTGATCGTCCGAACGACGCCGACCTGGTGTCTGGCCAGGTTCGCGGCCTGATCGTCTGCGCGAGGCTGACCGAAGTTCGGTCCAGGTTCGCGCTGATCTTCCGAACCACGCCGACCTGGAGTTTGGTCCAGGTTCGCGCTTGGAGAATTCGGGGCGCCGTAAGCGGATGCGCGTGGCACGATGTCGCGCGTGTCCGCCGAAACGCACGAAACACACGAGGAGACCGAGTACCGCGTCTCGACGCTGGAACTCTTCTTCGACCTCGTCTTCGTCTTCACGATCACCCAGCTGACCAGCACGCTGGCCGACGACACGTCGCCGCTCGGGTTCGCGCAGGTCGTGATCATGCTGTTCGTGATCCTCTGGATGTACTTCGGGTACGTCTGGCTCACGAACTCCGTCCCGCCGAGCACCACCGCGCGGCGGTTGCTGCTCATGGCCGGCATGGGCGGGTTCCTGGTGATCGCGCTGGCGATCCCCAACGCGTTCGGCGCCGCCGGGGTCGCGTTCGGCATCGGGTACCTGATCGTGAACCTGGTGCACTCCGGCCTGTTCATCTCGGCGGGCGGACCGGGCTCGGCGGCGGCGATGGCGCGGCTGGCGCCGTTCAACCTCGGGTCGGCGGGTCTGGTGTTCGTCGGAGGCTTCCTGCCGAGCACCTGGCGCGCGGCGGCGTGGACCGCGGCGGTGGTGCTCATGATCGTGTCGCCTTACGTGAACCGGCGCCACGGCGAGTTCCGGATCAGGTCGGCGCACTTCGTGGAGCGGCACGGCCTGGTCGTCATCGTGGCGCTCGGCGAGTCGGTCATCGCGATCGGCATCGGCGCGGCGGGGCTGCCGCTCAACCTGCAGCTGGTCGTGGCCGCGCTGCTCGGCCTCGCGCTCGTCTACCAGCTCTGGTGGTGCTACTTCGGCCGCGAGCAGGACCTGCGCGCCGAGCACAGCCTGGCGAGCATGACGCCGTCCGACCGGGCCCGCGCGGCACTGTCGGCGTTCGGCTGGGCCCACGCACCGATCCTGCTCGGCATCGTCGTGGTGGCGGTCGGCGTGAAGAAGACGATCGGGCACGCCACCGAGCACCTCCACCTCAGCGGAGCGCTGGCGCTGGGCGGCGGCGCGGCGATCTTCCTCGTCGGCGAGATCTACTTCCGCTACCAGATGAAGATCGGCAGCAACAAGTGGCGCACCATCGCCGCGATCGCCGCGCTGGCGACGGTGCCGGTCGGGCTGTGGCTGGCCATCGCCCAGGTCGCGGCGCTCGTCGCCGTCTTCGGCGCCTTGTTGGCGGTCGAAGCCAAGCGAGAAGCCTGACGCGGACGCGGACCAAGCGACGAGCCCGGACCAAGCGACAAGCCCGGACCAAGCGACAAGCCTGACGCACGCGGACCAAGCTGCAAGCCTGATGCGCACGCTGACGCAGGGGTACCCCCGTGCTGGGATCCCCTACATCTCAACGTACTCAGCTGGTCTGACAGTTTTCGGGCTACAGCGTGCGGGTGGCCTCGTTCAGACCGCGGTGGGCTGCCCGTGATGCCACAACGACCAGGGCGGACACGTCCAACGTGTCCGCCCTGGTCACGCGTGGCTGGTGCCGGGACCGCACGCTGACGCAGGGGGTCCCCTCGAGCTGGGAACCCCTGCGTTTCAACGTACTCAGAGGGTCTGACAGTCCGTTCAGGCCAGCCAGAGACCGCTCAGACCAGCCACACCGCGGTGTCCGGAGGCAGCTGGTCGCCGTCCATCGGACCAGACGACAGCAGCACCTGACCCGGAGGCAGCGGCACGGACGCCCCGGACGTGTTCAGAGCGCAGATCAGGCCACCACCCTTGCGGCGGAACGCGAAGCAGCCCGCCGGGGCGCCGTACCACTCGAGCTCCTCGCCGGCGAACGACGCGTTGGACTTGCGGTGCTCCAGCGCCTCCCGGTACAGCGACAGCATCGAGCCGGGGTCCTCCAGCTGGGCTTCCGCCGTGAGGTGGTCCCACTCGTTCGGCTGCGGCAGCCAGGTGTTCACGGCCGTCGAGAACCCGAACGGCGGCGTGGTGCCCTCCCACGGGATCGGCACGCGGCAGCCGTCGCGGCCGCGCTCCGTGTGGCCGGAGCGCTCCCAGGTCGGGTCCTGCAGGGCCCAGTCCGGCAGCTCCACGTTCGGCAGGCCCAGCTCTTCGCCGTTGTAGAGGTAGATCACGCCCGGCAGCGCCAGCTCGACCAGCGTCATCGCGCGGGCACGCTGCTCGCCCTGCGCGCCGCCGCCGTAGCGCGTCACGTGACGCACGACGTCGTGGTTCGACAGCGTCCAGGTCGCGGGCGTGCCGCTCAAAGCCACTGCGCCCAGTGAGTGCTCGATGGCCGTGCGGACGGCGTCGGCGTCGAAGCCGGCCTCGACCAGGCGGAAGTTGAAGCCCAGGTGCAGCTCGTCGGGGCGGACGTAGGCGGCGAAGCGCTCGTCGTCCTTCACCCAGATCTCGCCTACGGCCATGGTGCCGGGGTAGCCGTCCATGACCTTGCGGATCATGCGGTGGATCTCGTGCACGCCGTCGTTGTCGAAGCGCGGGTCGTGGACGTCGTCGGACAGCACACCCGGCACCTGGACCTGGATCTCCATGTCCGGCAGGCCCTCGGGCTTGGCCATGCCGTGCGCCACGTCGATGCGGAAGCCGTCGACACCGCGGTCCAGCCAGAACCGCAGCGTGTGCTCCAGGTCGGCGCGGACCTCCGGGTGGTCCCAGTTGAGGTCGGGCTGCTCCGGCGCGAACAGGTGCAGGTACCACTGGCCGTCGGGCACGCGGGTCCAGGCTGGGCCGCCGAAGACGGACACCCAGTTGTTCGGCGGCTGGGAGCCGTCGAAGCCCCGGCCCTCGCGGAAGATGTAGCGCGAGCGCTCCATGCTGTTCGGACCGGCCTGCAGAGCCTCCTGGAACCACTCGTGCAGGTCGCTCGTGTGGTTCGGGACCAGGTCGACGGTCACCCGGATGTTGTGCTCGTGCGCGTCCGCCACCAGCCGGTCGAACGCGGCCAGGTCGCCGAACAGCGGGTCGACGTCGCGCGGGTCTGCGACGTCGTAGCCGTGGTCGGCCATCGGCGAGCGGTAGAACGGGGTGAGCCACAGGGCGTCGACCCCGAGCAGCTCCAGGTAGCCGAGGCGGGACCGGATGCCGTCGAGGTCGCCCACGCCGTCGCCGTTGGAGTCGGCGAAGGAGCGCACGTAGACCTGGTAGAAGACGGCGTCACGCCACCAGGCGGACTCTTCGGCGATCTCGGGGGTGAGGTCGGAGGATCGTCGCACGGGGGGTCATCCTGCCTTACGTCTCGCTGCGAAAGGGCCCGATCGGGTGATGGGCGATCAAGACCAGGCGTTCATCAGGCTGTTCGCGGCCATCTCCAGGTACTCCCAGAGCTGCTTGCGGTGCGCGTCGTCGAGGCCTGCCTCGTCGACGGCGATCCGCATGCAGCGCAGCCATGCGTCGCGTTCGATCGGTCCGATCTTGAACGGCACGTGACGCATCCGCAGCCTCGGGTGGCCCCGGTTCTCCGAGTAGGTGTGGGGGCCGCCCCAGTACTGCATCAGGAACAGCCGCAGCCGTTCCTCCGCAGGTCCGAGGTCCTCTTCGGGGTACAGCGGGAGGAGGATCTCGTCGGCCTTCACCTCTTTGTAGAAGCGCGCGACGATGCGATGGAAGGTCTCCTCGCCACCGACCTGTTCGAAGAAGCTCACGGGGTTGCCCACACAACCATCCTGACTCACGCGAGCCACCGCGTGCAGGCCACCCCGGCTATTGGCTCCGCCACACAGGCGTGAGCTGGCGGTTCACCGGGATTGGCCCGTCTCGAATGGGTGTTCTAACTCACCCACCTCATTTGGCGGTGAAGCCTGCGTCCTCCAGCGCGGGCATGAGCTGCGCGCGCAGGTTGCGCTGGACCGCCCACTGGCGTCCTGGACGCGTCTTCACGGTGACCCGCAGGGTGATGTTCTCCGGCGTGAACTTCTCGACGCCGAGCACCTCGGGCTTGGCCGTGATGTCTGTCTTCAACGGCTCCATGTCGGCCACCTCGGCGACCGTGCGCTCCAGCACCTTGGTCGCCTCGGCGAGGTTCGCGCCGTAGCTCAGCGGCAGGTCGACGACCGCGACCGCGAAGCCCTGCGACGAGTTGCCGACGCGCAGGATCTCGCCGTTGCGGACGTACCAGACGGTGCCGCCGGTGTCGCGGATCGTGGTGGTGCGCAGCGCGACGGCCTCGACGGTGCCGGTGATCGACGGGCCGAGGTCCACGACGTCGCCGACGCCGTACTGGTCCTCGAGCAGCATGAACATGCCGGACAGGAAGTCCTTCACCAGGTTCTGGGCGCCGAAACCGATGGCGACACCCAGGATGCCCGCCGAGGTCAGCACCGGTGTGATGTCCAGGCCGACGACGATCATGATCTCCAGGAACGCTATTCCGAAGATCAGGATCGTGACGATGGACTTCAGCACCGAGCCGATCGTCTTCGCCCGCTGCTCGCGGCGCTCGGACACCAGGTTCCCGAGCGCCTGCGGAGCACGTTCGCGCAGGGGCTTGAGCAGGCCCGGCTTCTTGCCTTCCTTGCCGGGAGTGGTGATCCGGTCGATGACCTTGCGCAGCAGGGCCCTGATCACGAAGGCGGCGATCAGGATCACGATGATCTTGATCGCGCCCGCGAGGATCTGCGGCCCGTACTTCTCGAAGAACTCGATCGCCTGCGCGGTCTTGTTCGCGGCGTCATCCACGGGACTCATCGCCTGCACGTGGTCGTGCCCTCCTACAACTCCATGCCGGTGGCATTCGCGAGAAACGTCAGTTGGTCCACGGCGAGAGCAACGGTCCGGCTGACCGACCTGCCCGCGTGACCGACCTCGGTCTCGCGGCGGATCAGCACCGGGTGCTTGGTCGGATCACTTGACGAAGCGTGCTGCAGTGCCGCGCACATCTTCCTGGCGTGGTTGGGGTCCACACGAGAATCCGACTCGAACACCGTGAACAACACAGAAGGGTACTCAACGTCCGTTACCACTCGGTGATAAGGAGAGTAGGACAGCAGCCAGCCCAGCTCCTCGGAAACGCTTGCGCTGCCGTATTCCTCGGCCCACAGGCGCCCGAGCAGGAACTTCTCGTAGCGCACCATGTCGAGCAGTGGCGCTGAGCACACCACGGCCGCGTAGAGCTCCGGGCGTTGCGTCAAAGCGGCACCGACGAGCAGGCCGCCGTTCGAGCCGCCCATGATCGCCAACTGCTGCGGCGTGGTCCAGCCGTCGCGCACCAGGCGTTCAGCCGCGGCGTGGAAGTCGTCGAACACGTTCTGCTTGTTCGCACGCATGCCCGCGACGTGCCACTCCTCGCCTTCCTCATCGCCGCCGCGCAACGACACGTGCACCCACACGCCGCCCGCCTCGACCCACGCCAGCGTGGTCGCGCTGTAGCCGGGGCCGCGGCCGATCGCGAAGCCGCCGTAGCCGGTGAGCAGCGCGGGACGGGGCAGATCGGGCTTCTGCTCGCCGCTGACGACGAACATCCGGACCGTCGTGCCGTCCTTGGACGTGTACGCGATCTGCTGCGTCGTCACCGTCGGCAGCTCGACGCGGCCGGGAGCGGCCTCGTGCAGCACGGTCTCGCCGGTCGACTTCGTGAAGCGGAACACCGACTGCGGCGTCACGAAGTCCGTCCAGCCGAACCACAGCGTGTCCTGGTCGTGCCCGGTCTCAGCGTCCACAACGGACATGCCGTGCAGCGAACCCGTGCCGGGCAGCGGGATCTCCTGCTTGTGCGTGCCGTCCGCGTCGTGCAGGTGCAGTTCGGACACCGCGTGCCGGGTGCGCAACACGACGAGGTCGCCGTTCAGCCAGCGCACACCGTCCAGCACGGAGTCCGGCTCCTCGCTGATGAGCTCGGTCCACTCGGTGGGCTTCGCCGGGTCCGCGACGCACAGCCGGAACCGCGGCGCGTCCAGCGAGGTGTGCAGGTAGAGCTTGCCGTCACGGGCGACGAACGCCTCGCAGCGCACACCGGCGTCGGTGAGGATGATCGGCCTGAGCTCGCCGTCGCCGTGCAGGTCCGCGATCCACACCGAGTCGTGCCGCATCGTGCTGGGCGCGCCGTTGACGATCAGCCAGCGCCCGTCGTGCGACAGGTTCAGGCCGTAGTAGTAGGTGTGACCGAGGCCGTCGCCGTGCACGTTGAGGTCCGTGTCCGGGTTCGCGCCGACGCGGTGGCGCCACACGCGGCGGTGGAACAGCTTCTCGTCCTCGGGCAGCAGCGCCGGGTCGAGCTGGCGCACGTAGTAGAACTCCTCGCCTCCGGGCAGCCAGCCGATGGCGGAGTAGCGGCACCTGTCGATCGGGCCGTCGACGAGCTCGCCCGAGTCGACGTCGACGACGTGCAGCAGCGAGTGCTCGTTGCCGCCGATGGACACCTGGTACGCCAGGAGCCTGCCCTCGAGGCTCGGCGACCACGCGTCCAGAGTGGTCTTGCCGGACGGGTCGAGGACGCTCACGTCGAGCAGCACGCGTTCGGTGCCGTCGCTCTCCCGCACCATGACGACGGGGTGGTCCTGCTCGGGACCGCGGCGGGTGAAGAACGCCCTGCCCGCGCGCCAGGCCGGCGTGGACACCGACCCCGTGCGCATCAGCTCCTTCAACCGCTCGCCCAGGCGTGCGCGGCCGGGCATCGCGTCCAACCAGGAGCGTGCGAGCACGTCCTGCGCCTGCGACCACGACTCGGTGCGGGGATCGCTCGTGTCCTCGAGCCAGCGGTACGGATCGGCGATGTCACGACCGTGAATCCGCTCGGCGAGGTTTAGCCGCTCGGCGATCGGGTAGGTGATCGTCGCAGGCAGTGGAGTGCAAGGAGCCTCTGTCACCTTGTCAAGGGTAGCGGGCGATGAAAACCATCTCCGTTAGGGAGCTGTTGACGCAGGGTTCGATCACACATCCATGACACGTCATTTATCACACGTGATTTTTTGCTGGTAAGTGTGGTCTCCTATGGCTGAACCGGTGGAGGTGGTCGCGTGCCAGACCGACAACCGACCCCTATCGGCGGCTCGCTACCTGGCGAGACGGCGCCGACGGTCCCCCCATGCCGAAATCAGCCCGAGCTGAGGGCGGTACCGGATGGGGATCGAGATGGGGGAGGTTCCGGTCCGACGCCGGCGGTTTTCCCCTGGGGAAGACGCAAAGTCCTGCTGCTGAACGCCACGTTCGAGCCGCTCACGGCGTTGTCACTGCGCCGGGCGGTCGTGCTGGTGGTGTGCGGCAAAGCCGAAGTCGTGCACGGAGACGCTTCCGGGCTGGTGCTGCACTCGTCGAAGTCCGAGGTGCTCGTGCCGTCCGTGATCCGGCTGAGCACCTACGTGCGCGTTCCTTATCGCGGCCGTGTGCCGATGACCCGTGCCGGGCTCATGCAGCGCGACCGTTATCGCTGTGCCTACTGCGGCGGGCGGGCCGAGACGATCGACCACGTCGTGCCGCGCTCGCGTGGCGGACCTCACACCTGGACCAACTGCGTCGCCTGCTGTGCGAAGTGCAACCACCGCAAGGCGGACAAACTGCTGTCCGAACTGGGCTGGCGGCTGCGCGTCGTACCCGCGGCGCCACGTGGCCAGCACTGGCGACTGCTCGCCGGGGTGACCGAGGCTGATCCGCAGTGGTTGCCGTACCTGGGTGAACCCGCGGCCTGATCTGCCTTCGGGTGGGGTCAGGCCGCGAGGGAGAAGTCGTCCTGGCGTGCCGTGATGCGGACGCTGTCGTCGTGCGCGGTGATGCGCACGGAGTCGTCCATGGTGATGCGGACGCTGTCGTCATGCGCGGTGATGCGGACCGAGTCGTCCATGGTGATGCGCACCGAGTCGTCGTGCGCGGTGATCCGGACGCTGTCGTCGTGCGCGGTGATGCGCACGGAGTCGTCCATCGTGATGCGGACGCTGTCGTCGTGGGCCGTGATGCGCACCGAGTCGTCCATCGTGATCCGGACCGAGTCCTCACGCGCCGTGATCCTCACCGAGTCCTGCTGAGCGGTGATCCGGACGGAGTCCTCACGGGCAGTGATCCTGACCGAATCGGACATGGTGATCCTGACCGAATCGCTCGCCGTGATGCGGACCGAGTCTGCCATCGTGATGCGCACCGAGTCCGAGGCGGTGATGCGCACTGAATCGGCCGCAGTGATCCGAACGGAGTCACGCGCTGTGATGCGAACGGAGTCACTTGCCGTAATACGCACTGAATCGTCCTTGTAGCTCGGAAGAGTGAAGGACAGTGCCTGGGGGCGGGTCGTGTTCAACATTTCGTGTCCTCCAGGACGCTCGGTACGGCTGCGCAAGAGCCGTATAGGTGAAAAGCTAAGAGGTGGGTGTGCCGGGAACAAGACCCCAAACCGGCACCCATTCGCATCCGACCGGGTGAGGCCTGACCGGGTGTAACCGCTGCGCCGCACGAGAGCACTCATTGCCTCTACTGGCCGGTATGGACACGCTCTGTAGCGTTCAAACCGATGGAACGTGACATGCGTCATACCGCAAAAGGCGTGCGTGGACGCGGTTTCCGAGCCCTCACCGGCGCGTGGGCGGTGTCGCTCGTCGGGGACGGTGTGCGCGTTGTCGCGTTGCCCTTGTTCACCGCCACGAGTACCCGTAGCCCGCTCGCGGTGTCCGCGGTGGCCGTCGCCACCACTTTGCCGTGGTTGCTCGTCGCACTGCCCGCCGGCGCGTTCGTGGACCGCTGGAGACCGCGAATCGTTGTCGTGGTGGCACATTGGCTGCGCGCCGGGGTGACCGGACTGCTCGCGCTCGCGGTCCACACCGGACACGCGACGGTCGTCGTCTTGTGCGCCACGGCTTTTGTACTGACCTCGGCTGAGACATTCGCGGACTCGGCGTCCCAGGTGTTGCTGGTCGAACTGGCGGGCCCGGACGACCTGGAGGCGGCGAACGGCAGGTTCGTCACGGTCGAGACGGTCGGCATGGACCTCGCCGGACCCCTGGCGGCCGCGGTGCTGTTCTGGTGGGCTCCGGCGGCCTGTTTCGCCCTGGACGCGGCGTCGTTCGTCGTCGCCGCACTGCTGGTGTCCCGCGTGCCGGACGTGGCTCCCGAGCGCTCCGGGGGCGATCTTCGCGGGCAACTGGTGGAGGGCGCGCGATTCCTCGTGCGGACGCCTGGCCTGCGGTCACTGGTAGTTGCCGTTGCAATCACAGCTGTCTGTGCGGCCGCGGTCAACGCCATGCTGGCGCTCTACTCCATCCAGGTGCTCGGCCTCGCCGAACCGGTGGTTCCCGGCCTTGTCGTGTGCATGGCGGCGGGTGCTCTGCTAGGCGCGTGGTCGTCTCCGCGGCTCGCGTCCCGGTGGGGTCCGGGGCGGGTGATGGTCGGGTTCCTGGCGTTGCTGGGCGCGGCGTTCGCGTTGTTCGGCCTGGTGCCGTGGCTGGTGGTCGCGGTGATCGCGTGCGTGCTGTTCGGCGTCGCGTCCGCGGGGTGGAACGTGCTGTCCGCGACCCGCCGCCAACGTCTCACGCCAGGGCCGGTGATGGGCCGCGTGACCAGCGCTTATCGGGTGCTCGCGTGGGGTCTGTCGCCGCTGGGAGCGGGGCTGGCCGGACCACTGGCGGCGGTGACGTCGCTGGGCACCGTCTACGTCGTGGCGGGCACGATCGTGGGATTGACCGCGATCATGCTGGCCCGGCCGCTCACGCGCGCGTGAGTTCGGCTACCGTACCCGCCGTGACCATCGTGGAGACCGTCCTCGTCTTCGCGCTGATCCCGCTGGCTCTGTACGGCGTGATCGCGCTGCTGACGGTGAGGCCAAAGGCCACCCGGATTCCCCGGTACCGGCCCGGCCAGGAGTGGGGCTACGCCCCGGTGTGGTGGAGCGCGAACCCGGCCGGGTTGAGCTCGGACCACCACAGCACCGCCGAGTCCGCCGTCTCGGGCTCGACCGCCAAGGGAGGCGCCCGTGGCAACTGGTAAAGCGATCGTGGCCGTCGACCCGTCGACGTTGCCCGTCGGCGCGGTTGTGACGAACAGCGGCCGTGTCTCCGCCGCGAAGATGTACGAGCCGCACGCGCCGGAGCTGCCGTTCACGCCAGCCCAGCTCGCGCAGCTGGACGAGGCGCTGACGCTCTCCAGCCGCACCACGGGCCTCGACTTCAGCGTGTACCTGGGGGAGCTGGGCTCTTCCTCGCGCGAGCGCGCCGGGGAGCTGCACGCCTCCACCGCCCGTCCGTCGCACCACGTCCTGCTGGCCGTGTCGCCGGGCGAGCGCGTCGTCGAGATCGTGACGGGCGAGGAGTCGCACCGCCGGCTCGCCGACCGCGGCGCGAAGCTCGCGGTGATGAGCATGGTGGCGTCCTTCAAGGAGGGCGACCTCGCGGGCGGCATCGTGTCCGGCCTGCGCATGCTGACCGACCAGGCGGGCAACGCACCGCGTTCCTGAATCCAGGTTCGACTTGGCAGGCCCCCGGCTTCACCGCCGGGGGCCTGCGACGTTTTCTGGGGGCTTCGATGAGTTTGCACAGGCACGACAACACGTCCGCGGCGTCCGCGCTGAGGATGGTCCCGGATCTGGAGGACGTGTCCTTCACGGCCGTGGACTGGATGGGCCGCCATTACCTCGAGACCAGCGGCATGGTCGTCGTCTTCGACCCCGGCACCGCCGAGGCGCTCGGCTACGACTATCCGACGATGGAAGAGGCCCTCGCCGCCGCGCCCGACGAGCTGCTGCGCACGGACCTGCTGGAACCTGGAGGCCGTGAACCTCGAGGTGTACTGGTCGATCCACGGCCAGATCTGGCTGCAGGTCAAGGATCTGCCGCCCGGCACGCCGATCACGGGCATCACCCTGGCGTGACGTCGTTGCGCGCCACCACGAGGTCGGAGATCTTCTCCCAGCCGAGCTTGCGGTACAGGTGCACGCCGTCGGTCGACGAGAACAGCAATCCCGTCTTCGCCCCGTCCTTCACCGCCTCATGGGCCAGCGTGCCCATCACGACGCTGCCCAGCCCACGTCGCCGATGCGCGTCCGCGGTCTCGATGCGGTGCGCCACAGCGTCTTCACCGACGACGGCCATCAGCCCGCTCGCCGCCTGCTCGCCGTCCTTCAGCACCCGCACCCCGATGACCGGGTTCCTGGTCACCTCCACCGCGTAGCCCGCGGGAGCGTCGAAGTGCGGGTGCTCGGCGAGCGCGCACCGCATGAACGTCTCGTCCGGCCGTGCCACGATCAACCCGGCCGCCTCGATCTCCGCGGTCACCTTCAGCGGCGAGTGCGTCGGCACGCTCAGCCAGTTCGGCTCCTCCGTCGCGGCCACGATCCTTGCCATGGCAGCGGTTTCCGCGTCGTCCGTGGCGATCCACTCGTACTTGCGGCGCGATCGGTTCACGTCGACGACCAGGTAGCCGTCACGGTACCTCGACGTCAGCCCGTCGGCCGCGATCCAGCCGCGGTGCCAGCGCTCCACCAGTTCACCGATCATGACTTCCCCTCAGCGATCACAACGTCGGGAACGGTTTCCCAGCCGAGCCTTCGATAGAGGTGCAGGCCGTCCTCGGTCGCGAACAGCAGTCCGCTCGTGGCACCCGCCTGGACCGCTTCCCGTGCGAGCGCACCCATCACGACGCTGCCGAGCCCGCGCCGCCGGTGCTCGGGAGTCGTGGCGATGCGGTGCGGCACAGCGTCTTCGCCGACGACGGCGATCAACCCGCTCGCGGCCTCGGCGCCGTCGTGCAGCACCCGGACCTCGATGACGTCGCCCGGCGTCACCTCCACCGTGTAGCCATCAGGCGCCGGGGGTGCGGGATGGCCGGCGAGTGCGCGCCGCATGAACGTCTCCCCAGGGCGCACGGCCAGGCCGTTCTTCCTGACGATCTCCTCGACCTCCACCGGTGACTTCGTGGGCACGGTGAGCCAGTCCTCGCAGCCGGTCCGGGTCGCGTGCCAGTTCGCGGCGGCGTCGTCGGTGAGGACGCGTTCGATCCGCCTGCCCGGCCGGTCGCAACGCACGTGCCAGGCGCTCGGATGACGCAGGGCCCGCAGCCCGGCCGCGGCGACCCACCCGTGGAGCCATCTGTCGACCAGGCCGGGAAACTCCATGATCCGGTCGATCTCCTCGATTCCGTCCAACTCGGAGTCCAGCTCGACCCGGTTGCCACACTGCCGCAACAACTTCACCACATCGAGGAACAGCTCCCGCTCCGCCTCGCTCAGCGCCAGGTGCAGACCGGGTGCGTCGGTGACGTGTCTGCCGTCCAGGTGGTGCACTCCGCCGAACCGATCCGCGTCGTACCTCTCGCGCGCTCGGTAGGTGAGGTCGGCCCAGGCCTCGCGGCCGTCGGCGTCGAACCGGGCCCAGAGATTGCGTTCAGCCGGGACGCCCTGGTGCCACAGGTTCCACACCCCTCGCGCCGAGGGGGCCGGGCGTTCGTGCCAGTAGATCGGGGTCGTTGTGGGCAGTTGGTCGAGCACGACGTCGAAAAGCCCGTCACCCAGCGCCGACGGTGTCACTGAAGCGACTTCCAGCGTGATCGGCACCCTGGCCATGATCCGGCCGTGCCTGTCGAGAGCGTGCAACCCCTCTCGGCACCACCATCCGCGTTTGCGCCAGTCCGTCTGCTCCCGGATGCGTTCCGGATCGTCGACACCGATCAGCGTCACGGGTGGCCACTCGTGGCCGCGCCAGGGCCGGGGGAGTCCGTCGATCGTGAAGCCCTCACCGATCTGCGCGTTGTTCTGGAAGAGGAGGTTACGGTCCCACCACTGCGTTTCGTCGCCTTCGGCCACTTCGAGCTCGTAGTCACCGGCGAGAGCAGCGAACTCGGCCGGACACCCCCGCAACACGACGCGCTCACGTTCCACCGGTACCGGATCGCTGAACAGCCCGTCGACGTCCACCGCTCGCGCCAGGACGTCCGTGACCTCTTCGCTCTCTTCGGTCGAGTACCAGCGCACCACCTCGTAACGCACGCTTCCCCCCAGGAAACGGGAAGACCCCGTGCCGCCATCAAAGCGCCACGGGGCCTTCACCACCAAGCGAATTCAGGAGCGATCGAACTCCTGGGCCGCCAGCGCGCGCACGATCCCCGCACGCCCCTCGGAAACCAGGCGCCGCAACGCCGGCGGGTGCTCGTCCGCCAGCCACGCGTCCGCCGCCTCCACAGTGGACCGGGCGATCGACCACGCCGGGAACATGCCGACCACCATGGACTGCGCGCGCTCGGACGTGCGCCGGTCCCAGACGCTCTTCACGTCGGCGAAGTAGCGCTCGACGTACGGCGCGAGCAACTCCTTCTGGCCGGGGTGCGAGATGCCCGCGATGATCGCCTCGCTGACCGCGTTGGGCAGGTCGTCGTCGTTCACCGCGCGGTCCCACGCCTCGTCCTTGGCGGCGATCGTCGGGCGCAGCGCACGCGCCTGCTGCGCGCGGCGGTGACCGGTCGAGGTCGGGTCGCGCTCCTCCTCGGCGTTGATCTCCGGCAGGCCGGCCTTGCCGTGCGCGACGAGCGCCTGCAGCAGACGCCACCGCAGGTCCGTGTCGACGTCGAGGCCTTCCAGCACGGCGGAACCGTCGTACCAGCCGCGCAGCACGTCCAAAGTGGACTCGTCCAGCACCGACGACGCCAGCGCGTTCACGAACGCCAGCTGGTGGTCCGAGCCCGGTTCGGCGGACTGGGCCAGTTCCAGCGTCGTGGCCACGAACCGGCGCCAGCCCTCGCCACGCCACGTGTCGTCGGCGTAGGAGGACAACGAGGTCTGGGCCTGCAGCAGAAGCCGTTGCACGACACCGACCTCGGACTCGGCGTGCAGACCGCCCAGCACCAGGTTCACGAAGTCGCGGGCCTTCAGTTCGGCCTCGCGGGTCATCTCCCACGCGGCCGACCAGCACAGCGTGCGCGGCAGCGGCTCGGCGATGTCGGAGATGTGGTCGATCAGCCCGGCCAGCGAGTCCGGGTCGAGGCGCATCGTGCAGTATGTGAGGTCGTCGTCGTTGACCAGCACGATCTTGCCGCGGTGCACGCCGACCAGCTCGGGAACCTCGGTGCGGTCGCCGGTCACGTCCAGCTCGTGGCGGTGCGTGCGGACCAGCTTGCCGGTCTCGTCCGCGTCGTAGACACCGATCGCGATGCGGTGCGTGCGCAGTTCGCCGGCACCCGGACGCGCGCCGCCCTGCAGCACCGCGAACTCGGTGAACTTCCCGGACGAGTCGACGGTGAACTTGGGACGCAACAGGTTCAGGCCCGTCGTCTCCAGCCACTGCGCGCTCCACCACGACAGGTCGCGGCCCGAAGCCTCCTCCAACGCGCCGAGCAGGTCCGCGAGCGTCGCGTTGCCCCAGGCGTGCTTGCCGAAGTAGACCCGCAGGCCCGCCAGGAAGTTCTCCAGCCCGACGTACGCGACGAGTTGCTTCAGGACCGAAGCGCCCTTGGCGTAGGTGATGCCGTCGAAGTTGACCTCGACCGCCTGCACGTCGGAGATGTCCGCGGCGACCGGGTGCGTGCTCGGCAGCTGGTCTTGCCGGTACGCCCACGACTTCTCGATCTTCGCGAACGTCGTCCACGCCTGCCGGTACTCGGTGGCCTCGGCCTGCGCCAGCACCGACGCCCAGGTGGCGAACGACTCGTTCAGCCACAGGTCGTCCCACCAGCGCATGGTCACGAGGTCGCCGAACCACATGTGCGCCATCTCGTGCAGCACGGTCTCGGCGCGGCGCTCGTAGAGGTAGCGGGTGACGCGGCTGCGGAAGACGTAGTCCTCGAGGAACGTGACGCAGCCCGCGTTCTCCATCGCGCCCGCGTTGAACTCCGGCACGAAGCACTGGTCGTACTTGCCGAACGGGTACTGCACCCCGAACGCCTTGTGGAAGAACCCGAAGCCCTGCTTGGTCTCCGTGAAGAGCCGCTCGGCGTCCATGTGAGGAGCGAGCGAGGCACGGCAGTAGATGCCCAGCGGGATCTTGAAGTCACCCTCGACGAACTCGTCACGCCACTCCGCGTACGGGCCGGCCACGAGCGCGACGATGTAGGTCGACATCGGCTTGGTGGTGGCGAACGTGTGCACGTCCGCGCCGCCCTCGCCGTCCTCCGTGGCGGTGATCTCGCCGTTGGAGATGACCTTCCAGTCGTGCGGGGCCGTCACCTTCATCGAGTAGACGGACTTCAGGTCGGGCTGGTCGAAGCACGCGAACATGCGCTTGGCGTCCGCGGTCTCGAACTGCGAGTACAGGTACACGCCGCCGTCGACCGGGTCGACGAACCGGTGCAGGCCCTCGCCGGTGTTCATGTACCGGCAGTCGGCCTCGATGGTGAGCTCGTTGGTCTCCGCGAGGTCCGGCAGCCTGACGCCGTCCTCCTCGCGGTAGGAGGAGACGTCGAGCTCGCTGCCGTTGAGCACAGCGCGGTGCACGGTCGCCGCCACGATGTCGATCCACGAGGAAGCACCCGGAGTCCGGCTGCGGAACACCACGGTCGTGGTGGAGCGGAACGTGTCCGAACCCGGCTTTCCGCCGCCGTCGGTCAGGTCCAGCTCGATCCGGTAGGACTCCACTTCCAGCAGCTCAGCACGTTCCTGAGCCTGGTCGCGGGTGAGGTTGGGCGCGGCCACTGGTCACCTCGTCTGCCGCGCGGGTGGTTACGCGCTGACGTCGTCGGGAATGGTTATGACTCCCGCATCCAATCACGGAACCGGCGTACGGGAAGAGATGAGAGGGTGATCTGGTTGGGCTGATGGGGCGATAACCGCACCCAACGCGACAGAACGCGACCGAAGGGGCACGCATGGCCGACAAGGCGAAGGTCGATTTCTACTTCGACCCTCTTTGTCCGTTCGCCTGGATCACCTCCCGGTGGATCCTCGAGGTGGAGAAGGTCCGCGAGATCGACCTGAGCTTCCACGTGATGAGTCTTTCCGTGCTGAACGAGGGGCGCGACCTGCCCGAGCAGTACAAGGAGCTCATGACCAAGGGCTGGGGCCCGGTCCGCGTCGCCATCGCCGCCGAGCAGAAGTTCGGCAACGAGGTCCTGCCGCGGCTGTACACCGCGATGGGCACCCGGATCCACAACGAGGGCAACAAGGACTTCGACGAGATCATCAAGCTGGCCCTGGCCGACGCCGAGCTGCCGGCCGAGCTGGCCTCCGCGGCCACCTCGACCGAGCTCGACGAGGAGCTGCGGGCCTCGCACCACCGCGGCATGGACCCGGTCGGCATGGACGTCGGCACGCCCACGATCCACATCGACGGCGTCGCGTTCTTCGGCCCGGTGCTGACCAAGATCCCGCGGGGCGAGGAGGCGGGCACGATCTTCGACGGCGCCCGGCTGCTGGCCGGCTACCCGTACTTCTTCGAGCTCAAGAGGACCCGGTCGGGCGACCTGGACTTCAGCTGAGTTTTTTGTCGGTGGTGCTCGCTAGCGTCTGGAGACATGGCACACCACCGCGTCGAAGTCGCAGTTCAGGGCCCCTGGTCGCTGGCCACCTCCCGAGCCTTCTGGGAGGGCTTCACACCGGCCGCGCTGCCCGCCGTTGCAGGCGAGGCGCTGCAGGCGGAGTTCCTGGTCGAGGGTGAGTGGCGTCGTGCTTCGGTCTCCGTGACCCAGCGCGGCGCCACTGCCGTTCTGGAGCTCTCCGGTGCCGGCGACCTCGACCTGGCGGCAGCGCAGGTCTGCCGCTTCCTGGCGCTGGACGTCGACGGCCGGGGCTGGCCCGACGTCGGCGCCCGAGATCCGGTGATCGCCGAGGCACAGGCGGAACTGCCCGGTTTACGGCCGTGCGGGTTCTACTCGCCGTACGAGGCGGCGGCGTGGTCGGTGCTGTCGCAGCGGGTCCGGATGACGCAGGCGGCTGTTCTGAAGGCTTCGCTGCTGCGGGACGGGGTGTTCCCGGCGCCCGCGTCGTTGCGGTCGATGGACCTCGACCTGCCCGGTCGCAAGCCCGAGTACCTGCGCGCGGTGGCCGAGGCCGCGCTGGACGGCCTGCTCGACGCGGTGACGTTGCGCTCGATGAAGCCCGCCGCGGCGGTGCTGGCCGTGCAGCAGGTCAAGGGCCTGGGCCCGTTCGCCGCCGAACTGGTCGTGCTGCGCGGGGCGAACGCGCCGGATGCCGTGCCGCACAACGAGTCCCGGCTCACGGACGAGGTTCGTGAACGGTATGGGCGGCCGCTGGCGGAGGTGTCCGAGGCGTGGCGGCCGTATCGGACTTGGGCCGCGGTGCACCTGAGGGTGCTGCGGGAGCGGCGGCTTGGGGGTGCGATGGCGACTTCGGGCCGGTGAGCGCTCCGCACCGCTCCGTGCCCGCCGCCATGCCGGTGTCGGTGCCGTCGCGCGCCCGTGCCGAAAGCTGTGCCGTCGCTGCCCCGTGCCCACCGCCGCGCCCGCGTTCTCGGCGGTGCCGGTGTCCGGTGTCGCGCTCGTGGCCGCCGTCACCTCGTCGGCGCCCGCCGTAGTGCCGGTGCGATCGCCGCACCGTGGCTGCCGCCTCGCCGGTGTCGTCGCGCACCCGTGCTCGACGCCGCACAGGTGCCCGCCACCACACTTCCCACTCGCGCCCGCACCTCGTGGCCCTCACCAGGCCGCGCCCCACCTCATCCCGCTGACCTCCGCCCCGCTGACCTCCGCCCCGCTGACCTCCGCCCCGCTGACCTCCACCCCGCTCGAACGTGACCCCCACGAGCAGATGTGACAGGCTGACCCGTTGTCAGCACTGAGGTGTCACATCCCGCCTGGAGGGCTCTCGTGATCGAGGTCGTCAACCCCGCCACCGAGGAAGTCATCGGCACGCTCGCCGAAGGCACCCCGGCCGACGTCGACACCGCCGTCGCCGCCGCGGTGGCCGCCTTCCCGGCGTGGTCGCAGACCGAGGTCGAGGAGCGGGCGAAGGTCGTGCGAGCGATCATCGACGGCCTCGAGCGACAGAGCCAAGAGATCGCGCGGGCGATGACGGCCGAGATGGGCACGCCCATCACCTTCAGCCAGAAGGTGCAGGTCGCGAACCCCATCGCCATCGCGAAGGGCGTGGCGGACGTGCTGGAGCGCGGCTACTTCGAGCCCGAGGAGATCGGCAACTCGCTGGTCCTGCGCGAGCCCATTGGAGTCGTCGCCGCCATCACGCCGTGGAACTTCCCGCTGCAGCAGATGGTCGCGAAGGTCGTGCCGGCGCTCGCCGCGGGCAACACCGTCGTGCTCAAGCCGAGCGAGCTCGCGCCGAAGACCGCGGACCTGCTCGCCGAGGTCATTGAAGCCGCAGTGCCGAGCGGCGTGTTCGGGCTGGTCCACGGCACCGGGCCGGTCGTTGGTGAGGCACTGGCGGCGCACCCGGACGTGGACATGGTGTCGTTCACCGGGTCGACGCGGGCGGGGCGGCAGGTGTCCAAGGTGGCGTCCGAGACGGTCAAGCGGGTCGCGCTGGAACTGGGCGGCAAGTCGGCGTGCATCGTGCTCGACGATGCGGACCTGGCGCGTGCGGTGAAGATCGCGGTCGCCAACGCGTTCATGAACAACGGTCAGGCGTGCAGTGCTTGGACGCGGTTGCTGGTGCCCGCGGACCGTCACGACGAGGCCGTGGAACTCGCCGCGCAGGCCGCCGCCAAGTACACGAGCGCGGACCCGGCGGATCCGTCGACGCGAATCGGGCCGGCGGTGTCCAAGGCGCAGTGCGACCGCGTGGTCGGCTACATCCGCAAGGGCGTCGAGGAAGGCGCGCGGCTGGCCGCCGGTGGGCCGGAAGCGCCGTTGTCCCAGGGCTTTTACGTCGCGCCGACGGTGTTCGGTGGCGTCACGCCGGAGATGACGATCGCCCAGGAGGAGATCTTCGGGCCGGTGCTGGCGGTCATGCCGTACGTGGACGAGGACGACGCGGTGCGCATCGCGAACTCCACGATCTACGGCCTGGCGGGCGGCGTGTTCTCCGCCGATGCCGACCGGGCGATGCGGGTGGCCAAGCGCTTGCGCACCGGCCAGGTCGACATCAACGCCGCCGCGTTCAACACGAGCGCGCCGTTCGGCGGCTACCGCCAGTCGGGCAACGGTCGTGAGTTCGGCAGGTTCGGTCTCGACGAGTTCTGCGAGATCAAGTCAATTCAGCGCTAAACAATGCGCACTGAATTGTGGGCGGTGGCCGGTCCGTAGTCCGCGGTGCCGGTCACCACGGCGTCGAACCCGAGCAGCAGCACCAGCACGAGCTGCGTCTGGTCGACCTCGGCGTTGCAGGAGGCCTTGCCGCCGCTGTCCGTGTGGTCGGTGCACAGCACGTTGCCGGTCGTGGTGCGGAACGAGACCAGCACGTTGTTGAGGTTGGCGCCGGTGTTCGCGTTGCGCGCGAACGCCTCCATGTGGATCTCGATCGGCGTCGGGACGACCTTCGCCGTCCCGGTCTCGGCGATCAGCTGCACCGGAACGGGTGTGGCGAAAGCCGTCGCGGACGTGCCGAGAACAATTGCCGCGGCGGACAAGAAAGCGATGAGCACTCTCATTTCTGCTCCTTCGTCAAAACACTGGTGCGGCGTGCGCGGCGATTTTTCGCTCGGCCTCGAACAAAACGCCACCCAGGAACGTTCCCGATGAAAACGATTGCTTTCGACGTCACGTGGACTGCGCGGCCGGACGAAATTGAGCTGCGGGACCGGCTGGAGCGGCGTATCACTGCTGCCATGGCTGACTCGGCGCTGAGCATCAGGACCATCGACGAATCCGACATGCCCGAGTTCTCGCGGGTCATGGCGTGGGCATTCCTGGACGACCCGCGGGGCGTGGACAGCAAGTGGCTCAAGGTGCTCGAGCACGACCGGGCGCACGCGATCCTCGACGGTGACGAGATCATCGGCACCGGGGGAGTCCTCAGCAGGGAGATCACCGTTCCGGGTGGTCTGCAGGTTCCGGCCGGCGCGGTGACCGTGGTGACGGTCAAGCCGGGCCATCGGCGGCGTGGTGTCGCGTCGCTGCTCATGAAGACGCAGCTGCACGGCATGCACGAGTCGGGCGAGCCGATCGCGATCCTCTGGGCGTCGGAGGGGGCGATCTACCGCCGGTTCGGCTACGGCGAGCTGGCCACCAGCCTCAACCGGATGACGATGCCGACGCGGATGGCGTTCCACCCCGGCGTCCCGGTGAGCGACACCCGGATCCGGCAGGTGACCCGCGAGGAGGCGCTGCCGTTCATGCGCGAGGTGCACGACCGGGTGCGCCGCACGAAGGTCGGCTGGCTGAGCCGGGTCGAGGCGACGTGGGAGGTCCAGCTCGGCGACCGCGAGGTCGATCGCAACGGCCTCACCTCCTACCGGTACTGCCTGCATCCCGAGGGGTACGTGGTGTTCCGGGTGAAGGGCGGGGGCGGTCCGCGCGGGCCGCAGGACGAGCTGCACGTGCGCGAGCTGGTGTGCGAGACCGACCAGGCGTACGCGGACCTGTACCGGTTCCTGCTGGACATCGACCTGGCGACGGAGATCTCGTTCTACACCGCCGCCGACGACCCGATCCTGCACATGGTCGACAACCCGCGGAAGGTGGGACGTGACCTCGGCGACGCGCTGTGGCTGCGGATCGTCGACGTCGACAGGGCTCTGCCGCTGCGCCGCTATTCGTCCGATGTGGACAGTGTGCTGGAGGTCGAGGACTCGTTCTGCCCGTGGAACTCCGGTCGCTGGCGCTTCACCGTGAAGGGCGGGGAAGCGGTGGTGGCGCGGACCGAGGATCCGGCGGACGTGTCGCTCGACGTCGCCGCGCTCGGCAGCGCATACCTTGGTGGCGTACGGCTTTCCGTGCTCAAGCGGGCACACCGCGTGGTCGAGCACACGCCCGGTCACGTGGACGCGCTGACGTTGGCGTTCATCGGCGTGTGTGAGCCGCACTGCCCAGAGGTGTTCTGACGGAACTCACGCCCGCGTTCACACGTTGACGGTTTACCTGGTGTGGGAGGTAAAGCCGTGGGCACCATCGTGTGGGTGGTTGTACTGGTACTGCTGGTCGCAGGGGTGTTCTACCTGGTCAGCCAGAGCAACGCGCGCAAGGCGCGGGAGCTCGACGACGCCAAGGCGGAGGCCCGCCGGTGGGTCGAGCGGCTGGGCGGGCAGGTGATGAGCCTCACGGGGTCGAACGCCGCGTCCACGCAGGCCATGGCCGACGCGTCCGAGCGCTTCACCGCGGCCGGGTCGCAGATGGAGCAGGCCCGCACGATCCCGCAGGCGCGGCTGGTCACCGAGACCGCGATGGAGGGCCTGCACTACGTGCGCGCCGCGCGTGAGGCCATGGGCATGGACCCCGGACCCGCGCTTCCCGAGAGCGCGGGGCAGAAGCAGGCGGGTGCCGTCAGCGAGGACCGTCAGGTCAGCGTCGAGGGCCACCAGTACGCCGCGTCGCCGCACTCCGGTTCCGGCACGCCCTACTACTACCCCGGTGGCATGGTCGCCGGACGTCCAGTGCCGCGTGGCTGGTACTCCGAGCCGTGGTGGAAGCCCGCGCTCGTGGCCGGTGCGTGGGGTGTGGGCACGTTCCTGCTGATGGACGCCATGTTCTCCGGCATGCACGGCATCGGTGACTACGGCATGGCGGACATGGGCGCGGCCGACTTCGGTGGTGGTGACATGGGTGACGCCGGCGGTGGCTTCGACTTCGGCGACATGGGCGGGTTCGACTTCTAGCCCGAAGTGCTCATCGGTGGAAAGTGCTCACGAACTGAGCACTTTCCAGCCACACCCGAAAAGACATCCCGAGAAAATTCTCAGGGCTGGCAGGCGGGGCACCAGAAGAGGTTGCGAGCTGCCAGTTCCGTGGTCAGGACCTCGGTGCCGCAGACCAGGCACGGCTCCCCGGCACGGCGGTAGACGTACACCTCACCGCCGTGCCGATCCACGCGCGGCGCACGGCCCATGGCGCGCGGCATGTGCTCGCGGCGGACGGTGTTGATCTGGCCGACCTTCACGCCGTCCTTCATCAGCACGACCAGGTCATCCCAGATCGCGTCCCACAGCTCGCGGCTGACCTTGTTGCCGACCAGCAGCGGGTTCACGTTGTGCCGGAACAGGACCTCGGCGCGGTAGACGTTGCCGACACCCGCGAGGATCTTCTGGTCCATCAGCAGGACGGCCAGCGGCTGCTTGGAACGGATGATCCGCTCGTAGGCGCGGTCGGAGTCGGCGTCCTTGCGCAACGGGTCGGGCCCCAGCCGCTCGCGGATCGCCTTGACCTCGTCTTTGTTGAGCACCTCGCACGCGGTGGGGCCGCGCAGGTCCGTCCAGTGCGTCTCGCCGGCCATCCGCATCCGGACCTGGCCGACGGGCAGCAGGACCGGCAGGGGTGACTCCGTGAACGTCCCGTAGAGGCCGAGGTGGACGTGCACGATCGCGTCCGGGCCGTAGACGTGGAACAGGTGCTTCCCGTGCGCCTCCGCGCGGACCAGCTTCCGTCCGTCCACAAGGGACGCCGCGAAGCGCCCCTGTGGACTCGTGACGGACACGGGCCTGCCCGCGTACCGGCGCTGGTGCAGCCGCGCCAGGCGGTGCAGCGTGTGGCCCTCAGGCACGCTTGTCTTCGTACGCGCTGACCTGGTCGATGCGACGCTGGTGGCGGGGCTCGCCCGAGAACGGCGTCTCGACGAACGCCGAGACGATCGCGGTCGCCTCCTCGGTGGTGTGCTGGCGAGCGCCGATGCCGACCAGGTTGGCGTCGTTGTGCTGGCGGGCCAGCTGCGCGGTGCTGATGTTCCAGGCGAGTGCGGCGCGGGCGCCCTTCACCTTGTTCGCGGCGATCTGCTCGCCGTTGCCGGAGCCGCCGATCACCACGCCGAGGCTGCCGGGGTCGCCGACGACCCGCTCGGCCGCGTCGATGCAGAACGACACGTAGTCGTCCTGGGCGTCGTACTCGAGGGCGCCGACGTCGACGATCTCGTGACCCTGCTCGCTCAGAGCCTTGGACAGGTGGGACTTCAGCTCGAAGCCCGCGTGGTCTGCTGCCAGATAAACGCGCACGTCCGGGAGTCTGGCACGCTGGCGGGCATGTTTGCTCAGGAGGGGTACCGGCTGAAGCTGGAATGGGGGCCTGAGGGCGTCGACGTGCTGCGGGACTGCGACGTGCTGGTCGTCGTGGACGTGTTGTCGTTCACCACGTCCGTCGACCTGGTCGTCGGCAACGGCGGCCAGGTGCGGCCGTCGCGCTGGAAGCCGCGCAACGGCACGCTGCGACCAGCGTCACTCGTCGACGCGACGGGTCTGGTGGAGCTGCCGTCGCCGAACGGCTCGAACCTGTGCGCGCTGGCGGCCGAGACCGGCGCGCACGTGCTCGCGGCCTGTCTGCGCAACGCCTCGGCCGTGGCGAAGCGCGCTCAGGAACTGGGGGAGACGATCGGCGTGATCCCCGGTGGCGAGCGGTGGGGCGTCAACATGGCGGGGGAGGGGCAGACGTTCGGTCCGCTGCGGCCGTGCGTCGAGGACTACCTGGGCGCCGGCGCGGTGCTCGCGGCGCTCTCCGGGCCGGCCTCGCCCGAGGCGCAACTCGCGGTCACGGCGTTTCAGAACACGGACGTCGCCGCGGCCGTGAGGGCGTGCGGATCGGGGCAGGAGCTGATCGGGCACGGGCACGCGGCGGACGTCGAACTGGCGGTGCAGATCGGGGTCAGCAGCGCCGTGCCGGTGCTCGTCGACGGGGTGCTGCGGTGATCGAGATCGCCGACGGTGTGTTCATCCGACGGCACACCGAACTCGACCTCACGCTGGGACTTGTCACCGGCTCCGGTGACTCGCTGCTCGTGGACTCCGGCATGGATCCCGCACTGGCCACTGAGGTCCGGCCGTCGCGGATCGTGTTGACGCACAACCACTTCGACCACGTCCTGGCGACCGAGGCGTTCCTGCCGTGCGAGGTGTGGGCGCACGAGGACTGCGTGGTCGACGAAAGCCTGCTCGACAGCCGTGCCAGGTACTACTCGGAACCCTTCGAGGGCACGCTCGTCGCGCCCACGCACACGTTCCGGGACGCCGTGACGCTCGACGTCGGCGGACGGCGGGTCGACCTGCACCACTTCGGGCCCGCGCACACCTCGCACGACGTGATCGTGCACGTGCCGGACGTCGGCGTGGTGTTCGCGGGCGACCTCGTCGAGCAGGGCGCTCCCGCTCAGGCCGGTTCGGACGCGACGCCGTCGAACTGGCGCCACGTCCTGGACCGGCTGCTGGAGCTGAACCCGCGGATCGTCGTGCCGGGCCACGGCAGCCCGGTCGACGCCGAGTTCGTCAGGGAGATGGCTATCCCGGCGGCCACGTGAGGCGGCGTCCGCCCAGGACGTGGCAGTGGACGTGGAAGACGGTCTGGCCGCCGTCCTTGCCGGTGTTGAACACGAGCCGGTAGCCGGACTCGTCGATCCCCTCCTGCTTCGCGACCTGGTGCGCGGTCGCGAGGATCTGGCCCGCGAGCACCGGGTCGACGTCGCCGACCGCCTGGTGGTGTTCCTTGGGGATCACCAGGACGTGCGTGGGCGCCTTGGGGTCGATGTCGCGGAAGGCGAGCGTCGTGTCGGTCTCCGTCACCACGGTCGCCGGGATGTCACCCGCGACGACGCGGCAGAACAGGCAATCGGTCACACCCGCATGCTATTGGTTCCGTTGGACTCTGTTGTTCCTGCCTCACAGCGATAAATCATGGCTGTGTGAAGGGCGCCAAACTGCTGGTCGTCGTGCGGTGCCTCATCAGTTTCGCGATCGGTGTGCTGCTCGCGATCCTCGCGATCCGCTTCGGTGAGGCACTCTGGCGGGCAGTGCAGTAGTTCCCCTGTGGACGAACCAGGACGGGACTTCAGCAGACTCAGCGGACGAAACAGAACTCGTTGCCCTCGGGGTCGCGCATGACCTGGAAGCTGCCCTTCTCGTCGGTGACGATCACGCCCTCGCGGGTCGCGCCGAGGTTCACGGCCTTCACGACGGAGGCCTCGATGTCGTCGACCTCGAAGTCGAGGTGCAGCCGGTTCTTCACGTCTTTGCGCTCGGGCACGGGCTGGAACGACATCCGCACCCCGCCGGGGGGTTCGACGTGGGCCCAGCCGTGCTCGCGGTTCACCGGCTCCCCGCCGAGCATTTCGGCCCAGAACCGCACGAGGCGGTCGGGGTCGTTGCTGTCGACGACGATCTGTTCCAGCCTCACGCCTTCACCACGTTCTCTCGGGCCCAGTCGCAACACAGGTCGAGCAGCCCCAGCAGCTTGTAGCCCTGCTCCGTCAGTTCGTACTCCACGCGCGGCGGATTCTCGTCGTACTCGGTGCGCGTGACTGTGCCGTCGCGCTCCATCGCCCGCAACGTCTCGGTGAGCACTTTGGCCGTAACCACCGGCATCTCCGCGCGCAGCTCGGTGAACCGCCGCCGCCCCCCGTGCAGCGCCCGCAACACATGCGCCGTCCACTTGTCGCCGATGCGGTACGGCAGGTCGCATTCCACCTGGTCACCCCCGATATCGTTGCGGAAACCGGCCACCCGCACCCTACCGTCGCGCCCATGGCGAAGATCGTTGTTTTCGGCGCCCACGGCAAAGCAGGCCACCAGATCGCGGCGGCAACAGAAGTCCGCGGCCACGAGGTCGCCCGAATAGGCCGCACCCCCGGCGTCCACCGAGCCCCGGAGGTAGCCGCAGGCTACGACGTAGCAGTGAGCTCGGTGGCCGACCTGTCCCGAGACCCAACCGAGTTCTACACAGAAGCGGCCCAAGCCTTGGTGACATCCGGCGTAGGCCGAATCATCGTGATCGGCATCTACCCACTCCTAGAGACCTCACCAGGCCTGCGAGTGATCGACGCCCCAGACTTCCCGGCGGAACACCGCCCGTTCTGCCAAGGCCACGCAGCCGGCATCCAGGTACTGGCCAACTCCACCACGAACTGGCTGGTGATGAGCCCCGCAGGCAACTTCGGCGGCACCCCCACAGGCAAGTACCGCTTGGGCCCACCAAACCCGGCAGACAACCTCACCTACGAAGACTTCGCCCTAGCCGTGGCCGACCAAATCGACCACCCAACCCACCACCACACCCAGCTAGGAGTCACCTCAGCCTGACCCAGCCCACCCACACCCGTCATCTACGCGGCACGGCGCTCCGCAGCGCGGCCTGGCCAAGGTGATCAACCCATATGGGGGTCCGGGGGCGTGCCCCCGGCTGGGGGTCTGGGGGCTCGGCCCCCAGAAAAAACCGAGAGGCCGAGGTAAGGTCTGCGCTCTCCGCAGACACACCTCGGCCACTCGGTCGCGAGCGGGCGACGGGAATCGAACCCGCGTAGCTAGTTTGGAAGACTAGGGCTCTACCATTGAGCTACGCCCGCGTTGCCGCCCTGTTCAGGGGCTGCGGTGAATACCTTAGCCGAGGGCGGTAAGCTGGTTGCAACCGGGGCGTGGCGCAGTTTGGTAGCGCACCCGCTTTGGGAGCGGGGGGTCGCAGGTTCAAATCCTGTCGCCCCGACGGTTGAAAGTGCAGGACAGGGCTGGTTTTCCCGAATGGGAGACCAGCCCTGACTTGTCTCCCAAGGGTTCTGGGGAGAATCTGGGGAGATGATCATGGGTTCGGCGATCATCACGCCAGTCCCTGAGTCGCTCGCCGGACGTCGTCCTTCGCGAGCTCATTGAGCTTCCGGGCTCGCGCTCGCAGCAGCTCGTCCAGCGCGGCGACCGGCGACCGCGGGCTCATCGCGATCCGTGCGTCCAGCGCCTTCTCCCACGCGGCCGTCAGTTCGTCGAGCAGGCGGGCCCGCATCTCTTGCGTGACGTGGTCGTAGCGAGCCTGCACTGAACCGTCGAGGTGGCCAAGCCGGTCGTCCATCAACGGCGGCGGCGTACCAACACTCCGCATCAACGTCTTGTGCGAGTGCCGCAACCCGTGCGGCGTCAGGCCTTTCGCGATCGGCACCCAGCACGAGTCAGCCCGACCGCTCGCGTTGCGGCCGCGCGCCGGCACTCCAGGCCAAGGCTCGCCGAGCACTGGCACCGGCCGGGCGTCGTGCGGCGCCTTCTTCGGATACCAGCCTGTCGCCGCCGGTTGGAAGAGCCACGTCGCGAACCCGTTGCGGCGCCAGTGAGCCGCCGTCTCCCCGCCGCCAGAGCCGCGGATGAAGCCGAGCTCGGCGATAGCCTTCTCGACCTGCAGGCGAGTCGCATCGGCCACGCGGTCCGGGTAGTTCAACACGTTCGAGACGGTCCCGGTTGACACGTCGGCCCGCCGTGCGACGTCGACGAGCTTCGCGCCAGGGCGGCGCGCGGCGCCGTTCGCCGCACCGAGGCCACGGAACACGTACGTCCTGCCGTGGCACGCGCACGGTTTCGGTCCGGTGCGGGCGATGTGGTCGGAGATCAGGCGCGACAGGAACGCCGGAGAGTCGATCTTGCGGTACGAGTCGTCCTTCGGCGGGCAGCGGTGCAGCTCGCTCGTGTCCAGTTCGTACAGCTGGTGCTCGACTTGGATCGAGCCCAGTCGGGCGTACTCGGTCTCCAGTCCGACCAGCTCGCCCCACCGCATCCCGGTGTAGTACTTCGTCACGACGGCTACGAACTCGTCGTCACGCCCCGATAGCAAGGCGGCTCGCTCAGCGATTAGCAAGGCGCCTAACGGGTCCGTGATGACCTTCTCTGGCCCACGTTCGCTCGCACGGCCGGCGCGCTTGCCGCGCCCGCGACGCCTCGTCGCTGGATTCGAGCCGATCAGCTCGTCGTCGACCGCGTCTTCAAGGACCAAGTGCAGCGTGCCGCGCCAGCCCTTGATGCTGGCCGGCTTATACCCGGCGGCACGCTCTTCCTTCTCCCACTCGGCGATGTCGAACGCCGTGATCGCACCGATCTCCATCTCCCCGAAGTAGGGGAGTAGGTGCACCTCGAGGTTCGACTTGTAGTTCTCCATCGTGGACAGTGCCAGGTCCTGTGCGGCGTACCAGCGTGACGCGTAGTCAGCGAACAGGATCTTCCCGGATGCGGGGTCGCGCCAGGTGCCAGCGCGGACCTTGGACTCTTCGTCGTTCGCGCCCTTCTCGGCGTCGCGCTTCGTGCGGTACCTGACGGTCGCGCCGGTTGCGTCGGTGACCGTGCCGTACTTGCCATGGGCGATCTTGTACCGGCCTCTGTAGTAGACGCCGTCCTTGCCGGTGCGCTTCTCGGCGAACCCCATCGGGTTCCTTTCTCAGTCGAGTCTGATTCCCGGGTCCTCTTCGTCCTCGGGGTACCTGTCGGCGTAGCGCCGGACGGCTTCCATCGCCACGGCCTCGATCTCTGCTTTGCGTGCGGCCCGTGCTGCTAGGTCCTCGGTTGCGGACGTAGCCCGGAGGTACTTGTCTCGCAGTTCGGGTGATGCGTCGAACAGCTGCGTGAGGCGGTCCCTGAAGTCCTTCGACATCCCGCCCGAAACCGGGGTGATGTAGTCGAGCAGATCGGCACCAGTGACGACGTCATCGCTCGCGGTGCCGCGAGGCGCGAGGCGGACGTTGGGGCTCTCGGGGAGAAACCACCAAGTGAGCGGCAGTTCGAACGCGCGAGACATGGCAATCAGCTCGTCCCCGCTGAACACCTTCACTCGCGAGCTTCGATGAGCTCGTTCTGCGTCTCCGTACACCTGGACTGACCAGCTTCGCCCGAGGTACTCGGACAGCTTTTCGGCCGCCTCTTGCTGAGTCCACCCGCGCAGTTTTCTGGCCTCACCAAGGTTGTACGAGACCAGGTCGTCGAAGCTTTTCGGCCTTGTCTGTGGGTCCACCTCGCCGACGATAACAGCGGGCAAAGCATCAGTGCTAGTCGGCTTGCGTACTTGCGTAGTACGCATCGGCGGTGCTACACACTAAGCATGAATGCTAGTCGGGTAGCGCCAGTGCTAGATGGAGCGTCGCCGCTGCGAGCGCTCCGCGTTGCGCATGGTCTTTCGCTCGGAGAAGCCGGAAAGCGGGCTGCCCTCGACCCCGCCCACCTGTCGCGTGTGGAGCGTGGTCTCGCAGGGGTGAGTGTCGATGCTCTTGTGCGACTGGCCAGGGTTTACGGACTGGCGGACCTGGCCAAGCTGTTGGCGCCTTACGCAAGGGACGGCCGGTCATGAATGCGAACCCGTTGCCTGCGCTGTACACGCCTGACGACGTCATCAAGTCGTGGGGGCCAGCGGCGCCGTCGCGTTGGTGGCTTCTGGAGCAGTGCCGTCTCCGACGGATTCCGTTCACAAAGGTTGGCGGCAGTTACCGCTTTACGGCAGAGCACGTGGCCGCGATCTTGAAGATCTTCGAGCAGCTCCCCGGCGACGAGCCGACGTCGCGGACCTCGACCCCTCGTCGCCGTGCTCAGGCCCAGCCGTCTTCCGAGCAGGTGGTGCGGCTCCAGGCTCGTACGCCTCGGCGTCGACGGACCGGATGAACACGGTCATCTCCAGACGTGGACGCCGCGGGAGGTGGCCAGCGTGACAAGTCGCCGCAAGCCCTCGAAATCGCGGCTGCACGACGGTTCGTACTCGGTGTACGCCCCGTTCGAATGGGCCAAGACCGTGCCGTTGCTCATGCGGGGGAACGGCACTCCCGACACCACGGCTCACCACGTGTTGCTGGTTATGGCCACCTTTGCGGATCCGGACGGCACGAACGTCCGCCCATCAGTGGCGACGCTGACCAAGGAGAGTCACTTCGCGAAGCAACGCACAACGCTGGATGCGTTGCGGCGCTTGGAAGACGAGAAGCTGATCGTGCGGACCGGCGAGATGACCGGCGGCACCGTTGTGTGGAAGTTGAACTACGAGCTGGAGTTCGACTCCGACAGCGTGGCAGACGAGTTCGATGACCGGTTCGAGCGGGAGCGGAAGAAGCAGGCCGAGCGCAGCCAAAGGTACCGGGACGCGAAACGAGCGCGTCACGCCGCAGTGGAGCGTGACGCCGATGCCAGCGTCACGCCGCAGAGAGGCGTGACGTCACGCTCCACAGAGGCATCACGTCACGCCGCAGTGGAGCATTGCGTCACGCCGCCGACTCCGTCACACCTGCAGGTCAGCCCGGCTACACCAGCCCTTGACCAGCCCCTGACCAGCCCAGAGACCAACGGGGGCCACGCTGGCCCCTGCGACCCCCGGCGAACCGAGTCGCCGCAAGCGGCACCTCGGACCGATCTGGAACCGGAACCTGCCGTGCTCCCAGAGAAACCAACGCAGGTCGATCTCTCAACTCACGTTCTCCACGCGCGAGCGCGCGAGCTGGCCTCGGTCGACTTCTTGGCCGATGACACGGAGCTCGACGCAGAGGAGATCAGCAGCCGTGTCGAGGTGCTCAAGGCACTGGACCCGGTGCGGTACCGCAATGCCCGGTTCGCCGCGAGGAAAGCGCTCGGCCTCAGCCACTCGGTCACGACCAGCCCGAAGCACCGGGAAGCGCTCAACCGCGAGATCTACCGCGCCCACCGAGCCGAGGGAGCACACCGTGCCTCATGACCGGTTTGGCGAACGCGTCGAGCCCGAGGAGACCGATGCCCTGGTGCTGCCGTTCCCGGAGCCGCCTCACGACGAGCGGTGCGTGGACGGCTGGATCGACCGTGACGCCGCAGTGCCCTGCCTGCACTGCAAGCCGCACCTCGCCCGCATCGTGCGCCGCCGGCGCGGCCGGAGTCCGCCGACTTCCTCCCGCACCCCGACCAAGAGCTGATCTACGGCCAACCCCCACGACCAAGATCGAGAAGGAACAACAATGGGTCTCCCGCAAATCGACGTCCTGATCGCCTCGCCGAGCATGAGCTTCATCCGCAGCGGGGCCGCCGTCGAGCCGCACATCGACGCAGCACTCGACGAGTTCTTCGTGACCACCACTGCACACAACGCGGCCCGCGAAGCCGCACAAGCTGGGCGGGTCGACATGGTTCCACCCGACGCGGACGCGGAACTGGTCGCGCGACTCATCCTCGACGCCCGCGAGCGCAAAGCGACGCCGGATCGTGCGCGGGAAGCGCTGTTCGGCGTGTTGAACGCGCACTACGGCGACTGGACGGTGGCATCGAACAAGCAGGTCGGCGTGGCACGCGCGAAGCTGATCAAGCTGCTCGGCCAGGTCATCGAACTGACTGCGGCCTACCACGTGCACAGCGGCACCGCGCAAGGCCTCGCTGAGCGCGCCCGGTTCCAGTTCCGCGGCTACGCCGGACAGAACCTCGTTCAGGAAGCACACACCAGCGCCGAGGCATTCCTCGAGCACCTGCGGTTGGCGGACGCCGCCGACCGCCAGCAGCCGGACGCCGCCGCCAGCTGACACACCTGCTCCGCCTGGTCGTCCAGCGGCGTGTGCCGAGGTCGACCAGGCGGAGCGTGAAAACCCCATGGAGGACCAGTGGCCACCTCAGACCCCTTGGAAGCCCCGCGATGCACGGCACCGTCACGACGCTCCGGTGAACGCTGCAAGCGCGCCCCCGTGCCTGGCGCCACGGTGTGCGTGATGCACGGCGGAGGAGCGCCCCAGGTGCAGCGTGCGGCCGCGAATCGGCTCGCTGTGCGGGCTGTGGAGGCCGACGCGGCGGCAGTGCTGGCGGCCGAGGGGGTTTCCTTGGGCGAGGACCCGTACGCGGCCCTAGAGCGCCTGGCGGCCGAGGCGCTCGCGGTGAAGAGCGCTTGGGCTGCACGGGTCGTCGCGCTTGGGCCGAACGTTCGGTACGAATCCGCTGGCGGTTCCGAACAAATCCGCGCAGAAGTCGTGATGTACGAAAGATTCTTCAGCAGATCGGCCAAGTTTCTGGAAAATCTCGTGCGCCTCGGCTTGGACGAGCGACGCGTCGAGGTTCAGGAACGCCTCGCTGATCAGTTCACTCGCGTGATCAACGGTGTCCTCGACGACCTCGAACTGTCGCCTGAACAGGCGGGCCGCGCGCCGACGCTCATCGTCCGACACCTGCGGCTTCTGGGGGGTGGTGGGTGATGCGGAGGAAGGAGCAACCGGCGCATGCGCGTCGGCCCTGGTACGAGCTGGCGGCCGAGTCGGTTCTTCCTACCGAGTTCAGGTTCACCGAGGAGATGGAAGCCGAGATCGCTGGCACCTTGCCCGTGATGAACCTGATCCGGAAGGCCCGCGGTGAACGGGAACTGACGCTCGATGAGGCGATCGACGAGCGGCACGACGACATCGCCAGCGGCCGGTACGCCGCCGAGGCTGCTCAGCGACTGCGGCTGATCGCCGAAGCACGCGCCCTCGCACAAGCCGCGCGACAGCAGCTCTTGGCATCGACGGGAAGTGACTCATGATCAGAATCGAAGGCGCCAACGCCTCCCGGACGTTCGCGCTGGACATCGGCCCGAACGTCCCGGACGCGATTCACGAGGCGAACGGGACCGCGTTCCTGCGGGAGCTGCAGCAGCGCGGCCTCCGCCCAAATGGTGACGTGACGGTCGCGTCGATCGTCGAGCAGGAGCCCGACCGCTACGGCCAGCCGCGCGCGGTGATCACCTACGCGGTCGGGCTCCAGCCGGCCGAGGAGGCGTGACCGTGGCTACTGACCCTGTTTTCGCCGGACCGCACGCCACCACGATCGCGCTCGTCGTCGGCGCGATCCGGAGAGACTCCGAGGGCATCGACCTCCTCATCACGTCGATGACGCCAGAGGAGTCGCGGATCGCCTTGTGGGCGCTGGCGTACCTCTCGGCCGAGTGCATTCAGGGCATCTCGCCGGGCAGCGAGGAGCACACCGTCGAGCGGCTGCGCCGCATCATCGTCGGCCTGCGGGCTGTCGAGTCGTGACCTGCGCCTCTATCCTGATGATGACGTAGAACGTCGACGCCAAGCGAGCTGGCCGAGGGGAAGCCGGTCCCGAGTGGACTGGCATAAGTCCGGTAGTCCGGACCCCGGAACGGCAGCGATCGCTGAACGGCGCGCCCGCGACGACCGCGACGCCGAGCACCAGAGCAACAACCGTTGCTCTCGGAGCTCGGCGTTCGTGTTTCCGGGAGCTGCGCCGTGGCGAGTCTTCGGTTCTCCAGCAAGCGTTTTCGCGACTTGTGCGCCGAACAAGGTGTGACCGCGACTCAGCTCGCGGACGCGACCGGTTGTTCAGCGTCCGCGGTGTTCAAGTGGCGTTCCAGCCGGGCACGGCCCGGTGCTGACGCACTCGCCGCCGTCGCACACGCGCTCGATGTACCGCTGGAGGCGTTCTTCGCGCCGACCGCGGGCACCCCGACGTCGAACCGGGCGGCCTGATCATGGCCGAGGGATTTCGCATCGCCGAGGCGTTCGTGGATGTCGTCTTGCGGGACCACACCGATGACGACATGCGGAAGATGCGGGAGCGCGTCAAGAACTCGAAGCCGTTCGAGCTGCCCGCCACCACCAAGCTGAAGCCGCCCTCGCCGGCCGAGCAGAAGAAGCTCAAGGAGGAGACCGAGAAGGAGTCCAAGAAGGACCCCGTCGAGGTCCCGGTCAAGCTGAAGGACCCGGTCGACGCGGCGTGGCGCGCCAAGGTCGACTCCGACATCCGGGCCGCGGCGAAGGACCTCGCGCAGCTGCCGGTCGACGCGGACACGGAGAAGATCCGGCAGCACATCGCCGCGCAGATCCAAGAGATCCAGCAGACGATGAAGGCCGACATCCCGCTCGATGTGGGCGAGGCCGCCGAGTTCCGCCGCAAGATCCGCAGCGAAGTCGACCTGGTCGCGATGACCGTCAAGGCCAAGATCCCGGTCGAGGTCGACGAGCCGAAGCTGAACCGCGCCAAGGGCTCTGTCCGCGACGCCGCCGACGACATGCAGCGCAACATGCGCTCGTCAACGAACTCGATCCGGCAGCAGTCCGGTGCCGCGGCCAACGACCTCGAGAACCGGCTCGGCGGCGCGGCCAACCGGTCGGGCATGCACCTCGGCTCCCTCGGCCGGTACGCGGCCATCGGCCTCGGCGTGGTGCCGCCGCTCGCGATCGCCGGTGCTGGTGCGATCGCGGCCATCGCGCCGGCTGCTCTCGCCGCTGCGGCGGGCATCGCGTCCATCGGCCTGGCCTGGGGTGGTGTGATCGGCGCGTTGAAGGGCTACGCGGCCGACCAGAAGGCTGCTGGTGCCGCATCAGGCTCGGCCGCGGGCAGTCAGCTCGCGGACGCGATCGCGATCCGGGACGCGAACCGGGCGATCGCCGAGTCGAAGCGCGACCAGGTCCAGGCCTACGAGGATGCCGCCGACCAGATCGCCGCGGCCGAGCGGCGTGTCGAGGACGCGAACCGGTCCGCGGCCGACGCGCAGGACGAACTCACCGACGCCCGGCGGCGGGCGGCCGAACAGCTCGACGACCTCCGTCGTCGCGTCGAGGACTCCGCGCTGTCCGAAGAGGGCGCGTCGCTCGCGCTGGAGTCCGCACAGGAACGCCTCAAGGAGGTCATCAACAGCCCGCTGTCGAGCGACCTGGAGCGCCGCCGCGCCCAGCACGACGTGAAGGAAGCCGAGAACCGGCTTCAGCGGTTGAAGGAAGACAACGCGTCGATGCGCCGCGACCTCGACGACGCGAACGCCGCCGGCATCGAGGGCGACGAGCGTGTGGTCGACGCGAAGGAACGCGTGGCAGAGGCGAACCGTGACGTCGCGGACGCCCAGAAAGAACTCGCCGACGCGCAGGAGGACGCGGCCGAGCGCCGACGCCAGGCTGACGAGAAGGTCGCGCGCGCGGTCGAACACCTCGCGGATGTGCAAGCCCAGCAGGCGTCATCGGCGGCCGCGGGTGGTGGTGCGACGTCGCAGTACGCGGAGGCGATGGCGAAGCTGACGCCCGAGGCGCGCGCCCTCGTCGAACAGCTGATCTCCATGAAGCCGCTCGTGGACGACCTGTCGAAGACGGCGCAGCGGGAGATGCTGCCGGGCTTCACGAAGATGTTCAAGGACTCCGAGGTCCTGTTCCCGATCTTCAAGGCGGGGATCGCGGACATCAGCGGCGCCATCGGTGACATCGCCTCCAAGGCCGGGGACCTGTTCCAGAGCCCCGTTTTCCAGGGGCAGCTGCAGCAGAACTTCGCCAACGCCATGCCCCTCGTGAAGGCGGCCGGTGACGTCGGCCTGCAGGTGTTCGCGGACTGGATCAAGCTCGGCTCCGAGGCCAAGCCCGTCACCGACGCGCTCGCCGACGGCCTGCACATGCTCGGTGACGGCCTCGGAATGCTGTTCGACGCGCTCGGGCCCGCGATGGGGCCGATCGGCGACGTGCTGCGGTCTGTGTTCCAGGCAGCCAGTCTCCTGCTCGGCCCGATCGGCCAGCTGGTCGGCATGTTCGCCGAAGCCCTCGCGCCCGTCCTGGACGCGCTGGTGCCCGTCGTGAAGGCGCTGGCCGACGCCATCCTCGCGGTGGTCGGCCCGGTCCTCGACGCCCTGAGCCCCGCGTTGACGAGCTTGATCGAGAACTGCCTGCTGCCGCTAGCCGTGCTGATCGGCGGTCAACTGCAGGAACTGCTGCCACCACTCGCGGAAGCCTTCGGGCAGTGGTGGATGGTGCTGGCGCAGCTGACCGAGCCGCTCACCACGTTGATCACGGCCCTGCTGCCGCCACTGGTCGATCTGGCCGTCAGGTGGCTGGAGGCCTTCGAGCCGATCTGGCCGGAGATGCAGAAGCTCGCGCAGGTGATCGCCGAGGAACTCTCCAAGGCGATCGCCGATATCGCTCCGCATCTGCCGGAGATGGCGGAGAGCTTCATGAAGATCGTCGAGGCCGTGGCCCCGCACATCCCCCAGCTGATCGAGCTGGCCGCCACCATCGCGGGCATCGTGATCCCCGCGATCGCCTTCATCGTGACGGCGTTGCTAGAGCTGCACGACACGATCCTCGGCCCGATCGGTGACGCCATCGCCTGGGCGATCGAGAAGATCCCCGCCGCCTGGGAGTGGATCAAGACCGAGACCGGCAAGCAGATCGACATGATCCGCGACGCGATCAACTGGTTCTCTGAGCTGCCAGGGAAAATGGGCGACTGGATCGGCCGCATGAAGCAGGCCGCGGTCGACAAGTTCTGGGAGCTCGTCGGCGAAGCCAAGGCACTGCCTGGCCGGATCCTGGCCGCGATCGGTGACGCGGCGGGGACGCTGTTCGGCAAGGGCCAGGATTTCGTGCGCGGCCTCTGGAACGGCATCTCGTCCTTGGGCGGCTGGCTGCGCGACAAGGTCTGGGACTGGGTCAAGAGCGTCATCCCGAAGCCGGTCGCGGACGCCCTCGGCATCAAGTCGCCTTCGAAGGTCGCCGAGGAGCTCGCGAGTCAGGTCCCCGCGGGCATGGTGATCGGCCTGGAGGGCGGCAGCAAGGACGTCGAGCGGGCGTCACTGCGACTCGCGAACGCCGCCGCCAACGGGCTCGTCGGCGGCGATGGCGCAGCTTTGCCCACAGCAGCATCCACGCCTGTGGATGCTGCTGTGGCTGTCCCTGCTGCTGTTGGCGGGACGGTCGTGCAGGGAGACATCCACATCCACATCACGGGCATCGTGGACCTGACCGACCCGAGCGCCATGAGCGTCGCGGCTCGTCAGATGGTCGTGCAGTTCCGGGAAGCCCTGCGCACCGTGGAGGCGAGCCAGTCCTAGCGCCTTCCTGGCCCGCCAGGGTCGAATGCTGTGGCGGTAGCGATCGCCGCGCGGACCAGCCTCATGTACTCCGTCATCTCGTCCAGCGTGAGGTGCACAGGCACAGCGGAACCGAACAGCGCCACCCTGCCGTGGACGTCCACGCCGGCGCCGATGTTGACCAAGGTTCCATCGGCGTTCGTGACGGTCATTAGGGCGGTTGCACGGATCTCGGTCACGAGAACCCTTTCTGCCAGCAGCGCGGGCACCACGGGCGCCGTCCGCGGTGAGCTGTCGGGTCGGTCATGGCGCCGCACCGTGCCACAAGGAGCAGCACACCGTCGAAGCGGATGGCGTACGCGCCTGGGTCGACGAGGTGCCAGAGCGAGCTGAACACGCCTGGAATCGGGCGCGGCGGCCCTTCCAAGGGGAGCACTAGAGCCGACCCTCGCGGTAGCACCCCATCTCGGCTAGCTCGAGGAGCTTGTCCGCGACGTCCTCGGGTAGGTCGCGCTCGTTCCAGGTGCTTGCGCACCGTAGGCACTGGGCGAGGATGCGCACGGTCACGCCGTCGTTGCGGACGTCGCAGCGCAGCTTGTCGCGCGGGTGTTCACAGGCGCTGGCAGGAATCAGCAGGTCAGCCATGATCAGGACGCTAGGAACGGTCTGCTGTGGACTTTTGCCTGTGTGGCAAACACCCCCGGACGGGCTACCCGAGCAGGCCGGCCCGGTACGCCATACCCCGCAGTTCGCGGCCGGCGGCGTCGCGGCGGGCCTTGGCGAGCAGTTCGGCAAGCACCGAGCGCATGAACGGGTGCCGGTGCATCCGGGCGGGAGCAAGGTCCTCGGCGATGCGCAGCACCTGCACGGCCTGCTCGTGACGCTTAGGCAGCCGGGCCAACGCCCTGCCCAGCTCGCGATAGAAAGCCGCGCGGCGCGTCGACGAGGGCAGCATGTCGGCGTTCACGGTCGCGCCGATGCGGGCGGCCTCGGCGTGCTCGCCGAGCTCGTTGGCGACGGACATGCGCCACACCCCGACGTTGCCGGGTGAGAAGCCGAACCACAGCGCGTCCAGGCCGTCCGGCGCGGCCGCGGCGAGGGATGCGGCCTCGGCGAGCGCGGCACCCTGCTCGGCCCGATCACCTGCGGTGGCGGCGACCAGTGACGAGGTGAGCGTGAGCATGCCGGTCGCGGCGAGCGCCGCTGGCGTGCCGGTGCCGGGGTGCGCGGTGCTCAGCTGGTGCTGGGCAAGGTCGACGGCCCCGGCGGCAAGCAGGCCGTGCGCGGAGCCGAACGCCGCTACAGCCGCGGTGACCGGGTCGTCGAGGCGTTCGGCAGCCTGCCGGGCGAGTTGGGAGGCCTGCCAGGCCAGGTCCATGCTCGCGCCGATGTCGCCCAGCCACGCCTGTGTGCCCTGCACGTGCAGCAGCGCGACCAGGCGCAGCACGTGGTCAACGGCGCGACCGGCGTCGAGGGCAGTGTGCAGATCGCGGATCAGGTCGGGCAACGCCTCACCGACCGCAGTGAACCGGCAGTCCCGCTGATCGTCGAGCAGCGCCCCCACACGCGCCTCCAGCAGAGTCGCGGGCTGGACCTGTCCCTGCGGTGCGCCCATAGACACGGCGAGCAGAGCGCGGCGCACAGCGGGCAGCGCGGCGTCCTCATCGAGCAGGCCTGGCGTGGATAGACCCGCGCCGGTGAGTTCACTCGGGGCGACTTCGAGGGCGTTGGCCAAAGCGATGATCAGGGAGCGTCGGTCGAGGGCGCGTTCGCCGGACTCGATGCGGGACAGGTAGGACACGGAGATGCCCGCGCGGCCCGCGATGACCGCGAGGCTCTTGCGCTTCGCGTGGCGGATCTGCCGCACGGTACGGCCGATCCCGTCGTGACTGGGCACGTCGCCACCTCTTCGCCGGATGCACCCCGCCAGATGCCCCCGGGGATCAGTCCGGGGGCACAACATCCGGCGAGGATGTACAACCAGCCTATCGGCGCGGCTGTAGCCGTTGAAGGGACGCGACCTACCGCTCCACGATTCCGAGGTCGGCGGCGAGGCGCCGCTCCTGCTCCTCGAACCACCTGATCCGCTCTGTCTCGGCGATGCGGTAGCCCTTGTTGACCCGGATCGCACGGATCTCGCCAGACTGGATGAGTCGGTAAATGGTGCTCCTGTTCAGAGCCGTCGACTCGGAGAGCTCGTCCACAGTCCAGGCCGTCCGTGACCGAGGTTGTTCGGTCTTCGAGGTTGGAGCAGCCTGGGGCGGTGGCAGCGTCTGGGGGCTGTTGGTGCGGGACTTGGACCACTCGAAAACCACGATGGTGATCATCGAGGCCAAGGCGTTCCCGAATTCCTGCGTCGCGTTGGCCAGCCTGGCAGCAGCTTCCACTAGCGGTGTTGGTGTCATGCCGGCCAGGTTCGTTCGACACCGCAACAGCCGCCCGGTGAACGCCAGCTCGATCTGCAGACGTTCAACGAACGAGTGAGGCCGTCGCCGCGAGTTACGAACCTAACTCAAAGCGATCAGCGACCTCACTTGCCCATCAGCCCACAACGTCCAGGTCCGAGAGCCTCGTGGCCACGAGGCTCTCTGTTGCGCTCGCCGAAGAACGTCGACCAGACCCCATCCAGGCGATGAGTTCGTCAGGGCCGGGGACATCCAATCGGGAAACTGTGCACAACAGCATGCACAGCGTAACCGTCAGACATTCGGTCAACGGTCAGGATGACGTTCACGTCAAGAGAATGGACGAATAAGTGTACCGATAGGGGGAAGTGCCTGGTCAGACCGATGTATTTACCCTACGATCGAGCGATGGGCAGACCACCGGAACGGCACCCGTTCATCACCTTCGAGTTCGAAACCAAGACCCTGAGTCCGCACGCATGGATCGCACTTGGCGAGGCCATGAGTAAGTGCCAGCACCTCGCGGGCATCCCGTTGAAGCCAATCGCGGCCGCCGATCTTGCGGCGGTCTACCTCGCGCGCGGCGTGCAGGCGACGACGGCGATCGAGGGCAACACCCTGTCGGAGGCCGAGGTTCAGGACATCGTCCGCAAGGGCACAGCCGATGTCTCCGAGTCCAGGGCTTACTTAGAGCGCGAAGCCCAGAACATCCTCGGCTGCATCGACGAGATCGACACCGCTCTCGAACAAGGTCAGCGGCTTCCGATCGACGTCGACCGTCTGCTCAAGCTGAACGCGAAGATCCTCGACGGCATCCCAGACAAGCCCGAGGTCGTCCCTGGTGAGTTCCGACAGCACAACGTCTCCGCCGGCTCCTACATCGCACCCCACTGGCAGGACGTCCCTGGCCTGACCAAGCGGTTGGTGGAGTGGCTCGACGAGCACCGCAGCAGCGTGTCGAAGAAATCGCGCCGCGAGGACCGCTTCGTCTGCTCAGTGCTGGCCGCGATCCTCGCGCACCTCTACATCGCCTGGATCCACCCGTTCGCCAACGGCAATGGTCGACTCGCGCGGCTGATCGAAGTACAGATCCTCTCCGAGTCCGGCGTAGTCCCCATCGTGGCCACCAACCTGCTGTCCAACCACTACAACAAGACCCGGAACCGCTACTACCTGGCCCTTGATGCCGCCCAGAAGGACGTCCGCGAGTTCATCACCTACGCGTTGCAGGGCCTCGTCGACGAACTGCGCGAGCAGATCGACGCCGTACGCCAGCACAACCTGCAGGTCATGTGGGAGAGCTATGTCTTCGAGGTCTTCCGGCGCCAGCCGAGCACGGCGGCCCGTGACCGGCAGCGTGACGTTGCGCTCCACATGGATGCCGACCTCCGGTATACCCCTGAGGAAATCACCGAACTGACCACGACGCTGGCGAAGAAGTACGCGCAGAGCGGAGAACGAACACCCGCCCGGGACATGAACGAACTCGCCAAGCTCGGGTTGGTGGGACGTGTGGGGCAGCGACGGTATCGGGTTAGGCGAGACAAGATCCAGGCGTTCATCCCTCCTGTCGCGGAGTAGGTCAAGAGAGCGGGAAGGGACATGTCAGCCGCATCGACTTGGTCGGTCGTTGACTGCACAGCAGACCGCGAGGTTCGCCTGCGTACCAAGTTAGGTCCGCCAGATCGAGTTACGGATCTAACCTGAGGCGCCACGGCGGGTGGATGTGCCACTGAGCAGCGGAAAGTTAGACGAGTGAGCGAGTTAGATCCGCTTAGGACGTGGCCCCGAACCCCGGATCTCAGGGGTTCGGGGCCACTGCCGTTGGGCTAACTCACTCCTCGTCGAGGTCCGCGGTTGAGCGCTCGGCGAGCACCCTGCGCACGGCGGCTGGATCGACCGGGTAGCGGTTGTTGGTCGACGGCACCTTGACACCCTCGGCCGCGAGGAGCTTGCGCAGCCGGACGCCGTCCAGCGTCCGGTACGGCGCCCAGTTCGGCGCGAGGTCGCGCAGCAGCGCAGGGACGTCGGCGGCGTTGACACGCTCCCCGCCGAGCACCTCGGCCACGTCCTCCAGCAGGTCACGCTGCTCGGCCTCGATCACGGCCGTGGTGCGGCCGGTGATGCCGGCCTTCTCGCGGATCTGCATGGCGCGGGCGGTGACGCGGTGCGCGTCGGCCTGGTTGACGAAGTACGAGCGCAGCAGGCCCGGCTTGGGCATGAAGCCGCGGACCATCGACGTGCCGACGTCGCCGTTGCTCTCGTCGGTCTTGGGCTCGAGGTCGACCGCGCTGATGCCGGTCCGGTACGAGCCGGTGCCGAGGATGGCGTCGTTGGACTGCTGGTCGCCGATCGCGAAGCACGCCTTACAGCGAACGAGGGTGATCACCTTGCGTGGCAGGGACGCGGTCGACGGCTCCGGCGTGAGGAAGATCAGCGTGAAAGCGTACTTGCGGGCCGCGCTGATCAGCAGTTGTACGACGTTCGCGGCCTCCTCGCCGTAGGTCTCGTCCATGAACAGCGCCTGGCACTCGTCGATCAGGATGATCCGGGGCCGCAGCCGGTCGTCCTTCTCGGCCAGCCTCCGGGTTACGGCGCGCTCGTCGTGTTCCTTGAGTGCCTGGCCGCGCACCTCGAGGTCGTTGTACGCCTCGCGGAGTAGGGCCATGCAGTGTTCGATCGTGTCCAGACCGGGACCGGTGCGCAGGCTGCGCAGCCGCGGCTTCATCGGCTCGAAGTCGCTGTTCTCGGCCATGACCACGACGTCGGCGTCGACGAGCGGGTCGAGCAGCGCGCCGAGCAGTAGCGTGATCGCCAGGCTCGATTTGCCGGAGCCCATGATCCCGGCCATGGCGTAGTTGGCCTCGGACAGCAGGCCGTTGACGTTGTCGCCGCGGATGTTCACCCCGGCCGGGACGCCCTTGAAGTAGTCGGTCTGGACGGTGTCGAGCTTGGCCAGCAGCGGCCATGCCGGCGGCGGTCCGGTCAGGCTGCCGGGTTCGGCGACCCACAGGTCGAGCACGCCGGGCTTGTCCTTGGGCTCGGTCGGCCACACCTCGACCGGCAGACGCACGAGGTTGTGCGCCAGGATCGCCTTGCGCCGGTTGATCATCTCGACGTTGACGCCTTGCGGCAGCCGGATCTGCGTCCGCCAGCCCTTACCGTCCTTCGCGGTGCCCTGCTCGAACACCCGTGCCGGGTGGCCGACGCTGCCCCAACCGCGCTTGAACGCGTCGTTGAGCTTCGAGATCCCCAGGTGCCGCAAGGCTTCGAGGATCGCGCCGTCACTGGGCACGATCTCGCGGCCCTCGTCGCCGTCGACGAAGCCTGTCGCCCACTGGGTCGGCGGGGCGACCTTGCGGCCCTCCCGCCACGCGGCGAAGCCGATCAGCAGCGGCAGGCACGCGAGGAACGGCGTCCACAAGACCGCGATCAGGGCGACGCACCACGCGATCACGCTGAACACCGCTCCGACGACACCGAGGAACGAGCCGACGTCGGCGAGCTGCACAACCAGGCCCGTGACCAGTGTCAGCAGCGTGAACACCACGAGGCTGCCGAGCACGATCCGGGCCATGCCGGCGAGGAACTTGGGGAGCTCCATGCGCCTGCGGTGACGCTGGTCGGCCGCGGCCTCACGCCGGTCGAGGAACTCGCCGAGCACCTGCAGATCCCCGGACATCTCGGCCGCCCGGATCGCCCTATTGTGCGGTGCGAGCGTGCGTGCATCGCGGGTGCGTCGCCCCCACGATGCGAAGCCCTGACCGATGGTGACCGCGACACCGGCCACGGTGCGGGCGGTGCGCCTGGTCGGCTCGTGCCGCGCCACCCGCACCACCGTGGCGGGCACCCACCGCGGCACCGAGCGGTTCAGCTCGGCGGCCTCGTCGACGATCTCGCCGTCGAGGATCTCCTGCGCGGGCTCGACGTCGGCCGATCGAGTGGGGAACGGGACGACCTGACCTGCCCGCTCGTCTGGTTGTGCCACGATCTTGCAACTCCTTCGGGAGGGACCAGGCGGACGGCCAGGTGTGGAGCCGGCGCCGTCCGCCTGGGTGTCGCTTCTTCTTGAGCGCTTTGCAGGTCGGGCAGGTGGGGCCGCTGGAGAACCAGACGCGCGCGACGCTCGGGAACTTCAGGCCGCACAACGATTTACCGCTGCCGTCCCACCAGCTGATGGATCCGGTGTGGATCAACTCCTTGACCACGGGCACCCGCCCTTCTTGAGCTGCTTGCAGGTGGGGCAGGTGATGGACATCCCGGTCCACCAGTAGCCCGAGGTCGTGACCTTGGTGATCGTCTGGCCGCAGAGCGTCTTGCTAGAGCCGTTCCACCAGCTGCGGGACGCCTCGACGTGAACCGTGTCGGCCATCAGCCGGAGTAGGCGGAGACAGGCGACGTCATGCCGCACGAACAGGTCACGTTGTCAACGACCTTGCCGATCCATCCCCAAGGGGCGTCGAAGCTGTGCGGCACTTCGAGGTTGGCGCGGCAGCGGCTGTTGGTGCACTCGCCGGTCATGACCACGGAGTGCTTGACGTACATGGGGTTGTTTCCCTGACTCAGGCCCTGGGGAGCCTTGCTGCGTCCGAACATGTTCAGTTCCCTCTCGGGTCGGTGTTGGTTACGGGCCGGTTGTCGGCCCATGCAGGACTGGTCGTCTCCCAGGCGCGGCCACCGCGGCAGTGGTTGAGCGTGGAGATCCGGCGGGTCTTGGTGACGCCATCGCTGGCGGCCTGGCGGTCGAGGTAGTGCATCGCGTTACTTCTTCGCCGCGATGCAGCCGGGGCAGGTGACCTTGCGGAACCAGGTGCGTTGCGCGTTGGCACCCTCGACGACCAGGCCACACAGGGCGTGGTACCTGCCGTTCCACCACGAAACACGGCCGGTGTGCACAACTTCCTTCGCCATGATCAGTTCCTTCCGTCGCTGTGCGGCAGGTGGGCAAGCGCCGCGCCGCAGCCGAGGACGACCACGGCCAGGCAGGAGACGAATGCCGGGGTCACCACGGTGCTGACTGGGTGGTCGAGGCGAGCTTGTCCGCGTGCTGCAGCACACCGAGCTCGCGCAGCATCCGGTCACGCTGGGCGGGGTCGTGCGCGACGTGCGAGGCGTGCAGGGCCTTGCGCAGACGTGCCTTCCGCCGCGGCGTCCACGGACTGGCGATGGCGAGCTTGGCTGCACGCAATGCCGCCCTGTCACGGGTGCGCGCCAGGGCGTCCCGGTGGTCGTCGCCTAGGCCGAGCAACGACAGCAGGCGTTCCCGGAGCTCACGGCCGACACGTGCCCACGTCGTCGTGCGCTGACGTGCAGCGCGGATCTCGATGCCGAGTGCGAGGTGCAGCATCACCAGTCCGAGCACCGGACCCAGCAGGACGCGGGCGGTACCCGCGACCGGGCCGGAGAGGCTGAGCGCGGCGAACGCGGCGAACGCCGTCAGTGCCCAGGCCACGAGCCGGGCGGGACCGGGCCGGCCGTTCTGGCGCACGCCTCCGCGCATCGCCCAGCCGCACGCGACGAGTGCGGCCTCCATGACGGAGAACAGGGCGACGCGTTCCCAGCTGTCAGTGATGCCCAGGCGTTGCTCGAAGAAGCGCCAGGAGGTGTCGACGCTGACGCCGATGCTCAGGAGCGCGACCGCGTAGAAGCCCTTCGCGCCAGCGGGCCGACGAGCAGACTCGGCGGCAACGGGCCGCACGACCACGGCTGTCTCAGCGGCAGGAATGGGGGTCGTTTCGGTCCCCTGGTTTGCCGCGGTGCTTGCCGCGTCCTGGTCGACGCGCCCCGCGACGGCAACCGAGCTTGCCGCAGGGCCTGACCTGCGAACCTCGCCGATGCGGTCGCGTCCCCAACGCTCGCTGTAGCCGAACATCTTGCCGAGGGTCTTGCCGCTCAGTTCGGGCAGTCCGGCGGCGGCACGATCCCGGATCTCCTGACGCGCCTGCTCACGTGCGTCTCCGGTCTCCGGCAACTCGGCCGTGCCGGTCGGCTCGTCGACGGGCTCCTTCTCGGCGGTCACTGCAGACGGCTCGCTGACGACGGCAACCGGGTCCGTTGAGTCGCGGTGAGCCGCGTGCGCCCGCTCCTGCAGGTCGCCCGCCTCGGACTGTCGGTTGTAGGCATCCGCCTCGGCGATGGCGGTCATCACGTCGAGCCTGCCGCTCACCAGCCACCCCCGGCGTGCATCGGCACGGGCGCGGTCACGGTGTGGCGGGCGTTGTCGCCGGCGTCAGCCAGGCGCTCGGCCACGTCGGCGACGAGCGCAGCCAGCGTGGCCACCACGCGGGCAAGCAGCGTCAGCACGGTCACGAGGACCAGAGCGACGGCCGCTGGCATCGTCAAGCGCCGCAAGCTTCGGATGGTGTTCACAACTTCTCCTTGAAGTCGAAGGCGAGCAGTCACAGCACGTGCTGCACGGTCTTGCGGAGGCGAAGCAGCGCCCGGTGTTGCAAGGCCTTGACCGCGCCGGTGGTCGTGTCGGTGGCGACCGCGATGTCGGTAAACGACATCTCCGCGAAGATCCGCATGACGACGACGGCGCGCTGGTCGGCGGTCAGATGGTCGAGAGCTGCCTTCGCGGCGGTGGCCTGGTCGGCGCGGATCACCAGCTGCTCGGGCCCCGGCTGGTCGTCAACGCTGGGCGGCAGCTCGTCCACGAGAATCGACGGGTTCCGCGCGGCGGCCCGGTGGATGTCGATGATCCGGTTCGCGGCCACCCGGTAGACGAACGCGAGGAACGGGCGGCCGTAGCTGCGGTAGCCCGGCAGCGCGGCGATCAGCCGCTCGCACACGTCCTGAGTGGTGTCCTCGACGAGGTCCGGCTGCACGCGGCGGCGTACGTAGCGGAGCACGACCGGGCGCAGCGCGGCGAACAGCTCGGCGGTGGCCTGCTGGTCGCCGGCGGCGGCGCCCTGGACGAGGCCGGTGCTGATCATCGGCGCGTTCCCAGCAGCATCTGGAGCCCGTCGTCGAGTGCGCCGTCGCGCCTGGCACGGTCCTCGACGAGCGTCTTCTCGGCGATCGCCGCGGTCTGCTCCATGAGCCGTCCGAACGCTCGGACGTCGTCTAGGGTCGTGCCCGGCGCGTCGTTGACGACGATCTCGATGTCGCCGACGTGCACGCCGCTGGAGTCGGCCCACGCGAGGCGCTCGATCCACACCTCGGGCGACTCGCTGATCGGGCGCACGCACCACCGCACGTACACGACCTGGCGTCCCTGCTTGGCCGTGCCGTCGACCGGCAGCTGTCGGGTCGGGTACTCGATCCGGCCGTCACCGGAGTGCTCGTGGCGGGTGATGTCGCACGCTCCGGTGCAGCCGGGCATGTGCGGGACCGCGTCGAGTGCTGCCGCGCTGAGCGGCGGCTGTGATGCCTGCTGGCCCTGGTTGGCCATGGCGCTCTCCTGGTGGTGTCAGTCCAAAAAGGTCAGTGCGGCGCTGCTGATCGCTTCGCGGAGCAGGCCGATCAGTTCGGCGGCGTCGTCCATCGCGAGCAGGCCGACAGGTCGGCCGCTGGCGGTTAGCGAGATGCGGCCGTCTCCGGTGGTTCCGACGCCGAGGTTGCGTTCGCGTCCTGCGCCGTCTCGCACGGTCATCAGGCGGACGCTGGCGACGTCGCGTGACGTGACGCGGTCCGACGCCGGCCTGCCAGACGAGAACAACGCGGTCATCGCGGATCTCCCGCGCTGGCCTGGTTGCCGCCAGCGGCGATCTGCGCGGCCTTGTCGCACGCGGCGAGCAGCAGGGCCGCCAACTCCAGCGCCTGGTCGACGTCGAGCGAGACGAGGTCGCCCTGCTCGTCGTCGGCGACCGCGAGGTTGATCTCGGTGTACCTCGTGCCGCCCTCGGTGGAGACGTAGCTGCGCACGATCAGGTCGGGCTCGCCCTGGGTGGACTTCACGGTTCCGACGTCGGTGGTGACCTCGCAGCCGCTGACCGTCGTGGCGTGACTGACGGTGCAGCCGGGCAGACAGCCCAGCTGCACCACCTCGGCGGATTCGCCGCTCATCGGGCGTTACCCGCGGCGACGCGCTCGGCGACGTTGGCGGCCTCCAGCAACAGCCGCGCCAGCTTGCGAGCCGCGTCGGGGTTGAGGAACTGCTCGGTCTCGGGGTGGGCGCCGTCGAAGTGAAACCCGACCTCGGCGAAGCGCAACGCGCCCTCGGTCGTGGAGTAGCTGCGGACGGTCACGTTCGGGTCGCCGTAGCTGAGCTCGGCCGTGCCGATCTTGTGCACGACGTGGCACTCGTTGCCGCGACCGCGGTTGTGCGAGTCGTCGCAGCCCGGCAGGCACTCCAGGCGCACGCCCGCCTCAACGGGGGTGGGGCTGGGGGCGCCGTACGCGCCGTAGACGACGGTGTTGCTGTCGGGCTTGGTGAGGGTGCTGGCAGGATTCGCCATCGGGTCTCAACTCCTGTGTCTGCAGGTGGTTGGGGTCAAGGCCTCGGCTCGGTGTTAGCGCACCGGCCGGGGCCGCTTTCGTTCGGTCAGGCCGCGGCCAAGATCTCGGCTGCCGCCAGGTGGTAGCACCGGAGACCGCGCTCTCCGGCCTTGCAGGAACAGCTGTGTGCGGCCTGGTTGACCTCGTAGTTCACGGAGCCGTCCGAGGAGACGGCGAGGTACAGCGCGGGCGCGGTGCGGACGATGGCGCGCAGCTCGATCAGCTCCTGCGCCTTGGCGACCTGGAACGCCTTGTACTCGGCCAGGTCGACGACCTTCGCGGCCTTGGCGATCTTCGCCTTGCACGTGCGGCCATAGCCCTCCGCAACCGCCTTGGCCGAGGTCAGCTTTCGGCCACAGCGGGCACATCTGGCGGGCTTGGCCTCGGCGTTCATCTGGTCTCTCCCTGCTCCGTGTTGGTGCTGATAGGACCACCGTAGGGAACATAATGTTCCCTTGTCAACACTCTCAACCTAGGTAAATAGTACCGATGTAAGTAACATCTAGTTCCATGACGACTGATGGAACACTATGTACCGTGGACAAGCGATCACTGGCGCATCTGGCGGGCAGATTCAGGGAGGCCGAGATCCGGACCAAGATCCTTAGGCAGGAGCTCGCCGAAGCGATCCGGGAAGCAACAAAAGATGGGGTGCCCCAGAAGGACATCTGTGAGGTGACGGGGTATACGCGTCAGCAGGTCCGCCGAATCGTCCAGTCAGAAGACGAGGCCGAGCCTGACGGCCAGTCCGCCGGCAGTAACGCAGAGGCGGGCGCCCTCGACACCTCGGAGTAGCCCCATCCGAGCGGAGACATCTCTGTGCGAACTCTGCTGGCCCTCGCCGCCGCCTGCCTCGCCGCAGCGTGTTCAATCAGCCCTCAACCGGCTACCGAAACGTCGGTGCCAGCAACGATGGCTACCTCATCAACCAGCAGTGCCGACAGGTGCCAGCAGGTCGCCCAGGAAGACCAGCCAGTCACAGACACCCTCATCGACAAGGGCTGCACGGATGACAAAGGGGCCTTGCGGTTCGGCAAGATCGCGCTGTGCAAGGACGGTCGTCGGCTATGGGAGACGAATGACCTCATCGGTTTCTCCGGCGAACTCATTTTCTCGCGCGAGACGAAAGCCGACGGCGGGATCCCGGTGTCGACGCTCCACTACCGGGTCTGCAAGGGGTAGCGCGGACGGCCTCGGCTGCGCCTGGCCACCGAGCTCGCCGAGTAGACGCCGGGCCTCGGCAGCGGCCAACCAGGTGAGGTGCGTAACGCTCCGCAACCACCCTCGATGTGGATGGGTGACACCACGCCGCCGAGGAGTCCGCCATGCTGTCGATCGTTGCTCGCCTCGCCGCTCTTCCCGCGCTCGTCCTGCTCGCTTCGTGCACAGGGCCAACTGCTGAGACCAAAAGCCCAGCGCCCAGTCCGACACCGAGCAGCGCCGCACCCGCCACGGCCGCGAGCGTGAAGAAGAACCTCACGGCGCAGGGGTTCCTGCAGAAGAAGGTCGGCGAGCTGGGCGGGACAGAGTGTCAGAACAGCCTCGACACGTGCGCGATCAAGTTCACCGTCGACAAGATCGAGGTGAACCCCACGTGCTACGAGTACGGCACGCCCGCCGCTGCGGGACGGAAGACGTTGCTGCTGCACGTGTCGCTGACGACGGGGAACCTCAGCTCCAATGCGCAGGGGTTGGCGCCCACGATTTTCAACCCGTTCTCGCTCAAGGGCCTCAGCGCTGACGGGTTCGTGCACGACGCGCAGCCGGGTTCGTGCGTGGACTACAAGGGCAGGCTGTCAGACACGATCCTTGCAAACTCGCGGTACACGGGAACGGTGGAAGTCGACGTGCCCGAGTCGGTCACCTCCGTTGCGTCAGCGTGGCTGACACCTGGGCCGGACGGAAGCCGCGGTTGGGTCTGGAACATCGGTTAGGCCGACGCTATGAACCGCACGTGGACTGTGGTCGGATCGGTGATCAGTGCGTTCTTGTTGCTCGGCTTGGCCCTCAACTTGGTCGACCCGAGCATCCGCGTCAGTGGCGTGGTCGTCCTTCTCTACCTCGCCATATGCTTCGGGATCATCTGGGCCGGACGAAAGCTTGACGCACGTCGGAGCAGACGCCCATGACCCGGCTGCCGCGTGCACGCAAATCACGTTGCCCTATGTCAGCGAAGCCGTCCGGGCGCACCGCCGATCACGAGCCAATCGCCGGGCTCGAACCGGCCGCTGGCGGTGAGCCCCTATGAGCGCACTCTGGCACACGGCCAAACGTGGAGGTCAAGGCCTCGACGGACGCCGCACCACCTCTTTTTCGCAGTGCACCCACGAGGGCTGTACCGGCCGGATCTTGCGCGACACCGTCTATGAGGACGGACCCGATCTCTGCTTCGCCCATGCCGACGATCGTCAGCGAACCGCTGCTCTGCTCGTCACGAAGATGCACAAGCGCGTCGACGTGCGCGGGACCGTCCTGAATGAGCACCACGTGCAGCAAATCCTCAATGGCGTCAGCGCTGAGCGGTTCGTCTTCCGCGGCTGCACCTTCACCGGGAACGCGCCCCTCCCTGGAACCATGCTGAAGATCGAGACCGCCTCAGAGCGCGGCGAGCTCACGCCGTCCGTGGCGGTGGACTTCGGGCACGCCACGTTCGAGGCTGGTGCCGACTTCAGGAACGTCGCATTCCCTGGCCGCGTGTTCTTCGACGACGTGGTGTCCGACGGACCGGAAGTGATCGCTGCGGGATCGCTGGAGGAAATCAGTCACGGCCGGCTTGGGCGCATGAAAAGCAAGATCGAGTCAGGCGACGCCAAGCCGTTGGTGACGTTCTCGTTTCTCGACGGCGAGGGCTACCGGTGGCGGCGGATCGGGTCCGGCGCACCGCAGTTGATCGGCGACGCGGAGCCTGCGGCCTGAGCACTGAGGGTTGGTTGCCTGTTAAGTCAGGTTCAGGCCGCGCCCATGTGAGCAGGCGATTCCATGTGAGGTGTGCTTACGATGCCTCTACCTGCAGCGCCATCGCACGGGAGGCCCACGTGTACATCGTGCGAGACAACAGCAGGGACGGCGTCGCCGTCAGTTGGGGCACCGACCGCGAACGGCTTGACCAGATCGCCGCCACCTCACCGGACTACGAGATCTGGCCCGACCTCAACGCCTCGGACTACTACTGGCACGAGCACCGACACGGCATCCGCTGGGTGCACCCATATGACCTCGACGCCCAGCGCGAGGCGGAGATCAAACCCTGACGGCTTCGTCGGTGCGGTAACACCTACGCGGCCCAGTGCGACAGGCCCGTCGTTACCAACTGAGCGGAGCCGTCCTCGTGTCGCAACGATCGTTTCTTGTCGCCTGCCTCGTGCTGTGTTTGACGGCATGTGGAGCCGGAGACCAGCAAGCGGCGACACCATCCGGGAGCTCGTCCCCGACCACGACGAGCGCCACAACGACCACCACCGCGGCGCCGGCGGCGACCTTCACCGCCTCGGCGAACGACGTGATCACCGCACTGAACATGCAGCTCCCCCTCCTCCAAGAAGGCGGGCAACCGCTGCCGACCACCGTGCAGCCGGGCGGGGTTTTCGGCGGGCGCGTCGCGCCCGGCATCGAGATCTACGTGAAGCCGCAGACGAGCGCGTTCAGCAAGGTGGAAGCGGTGACTGTGCACGTGACCGGCTCCGCCGGCTCGATCAGCACCCCGGCCCGACTGCTCAGCGGCGTCGGCACCTCACTGCATCAGCTCTCGCCCGAGGCTGCCGAGGCATTCCGCATGGACGCCCTACCGAAGCTGTCCACGCTCACCCAGACCCGCACCACCATCAACGTCGCGGGCTTCTACGACATGACCGTCGTGGTGCGCGACCAGTCGACCTTGGCGTTCGTGTTCACGCCCATCGGCGTCACGCCCTTGAGCTCGCACGAGACCCTGGGCAAGTAGACGATGCAAGACGGCGGCGGCCCCGGGACCGAGTTGGTCCGAGGCCGCTGTGCTGTCGCCCTCGCGGTGAACAAAGTTGGGTTTTGTGTCGGCGAGGTGCACAGCAGAACCCGATCATGGTGGTATATTTTCCGGTATGATTTCGCCGCCGCATCCCGATGACGTAATCCGCGATCTCGGCGACAAGGCCGTCATGGCCCTCGTCGACGCGACCCGTATCAGCCGTGAAGAACTCGCCGAATACCGGGAGCTCCGCCCAGGCTGGGTCGCCGACCACTGCGAACGCGGCCTCGCGAACTGGATCAACGACCGCATCTGGGCCAACTTGCGCCGCCAGGTCGACGGCCTGCCCGACGTCATCCTGCGCGAAGAGGGCAGCACCCGCGAGGTCTTCGTCGGCGACCGTTTCCGCGCCCGGATCAAGCGCCACCGCGACGGCGACAGGATCTCCTCGTACCCCACCAAGGCGTCCTTGGCCTACTGGGCCCAGACCGACATCATGATCCCCGGCCTGGAAGAGATCCGCCTCGGCTTCGGATACCGCTGGAACGCCGAGGAACGCACCATGGGCGCCACTGTCGTCTCCCTGCGCGACGGTCAGGACGAAACCCCGATCTGGGCCGTCGTCGTCGACACCGCTCAGGCCGGTGGCGCCACCGTCATTACCACCAGCCCTGTCGACCCGTCGCTTCCGCAGATCGACCTGTCCTCCGAGATCGACCGCACCAGCGACGAGGAAACGTCGTGAACGACTTCGGGCAAGTCCTCGAAACGTTGCGCCGCGCACGCGGCATGACCCAAGAGGACCTCCGCCTGAAAGTCGGCCTCACCCAGGCCACCCTGTCGCGCTACGAAACCGGCGACCGCACCCCCGACGCCGATACCGTCACGCTCCTGGCCAAGGCCCTGGGCGTCACTCCGCGGTTCCTGACTCGCGATCACACCGTGCGCGGCGCGCTCGCCGTCGACGCGCACATGCGCCGCCAGCGCACCGCCAAGGCCTCGCTGTGGCGCCACCTCGAGGCACGACTCAACAAGCACAGGCTGCACATGTCGGTGTTGTTTGAGGAGGTGTCGCTGCGCTCGGAGACCTCCGTGCCCAGCTTCGATCCGATCGACGTCGGCCCGGCCGAGGCGGCGTTGATGGTACGAGCGCAGTGGCGCATGCCGATCGGGCCCGTGCGCAACCTGGTGCGCTGGCTGGAATCCGCTGGCTGCATCGTGCTCGAAGAGGACTTTGGCACGGGGCGCATCGACGGCATGTGCCAGTGGGTCTACGACCACCCGGTGCTGCTGCTCAACAGCACCGCGCCGACCTGCCGTAAACGGTTCAGCCTCGCTCACGAGCTCGGCCACCTCGTCCTTCACAACGGCATCGCCACCGAGGACCAGGAACGTGAGGCTGACGAGTTCGCTTCCGAGTTCCTTATGCCCAGCCACGTCATCCGCGCTGACCTGAAGCCCGCCAACCTTGGCCGGCTCAAGGACCTCAAGCAGGTGTGGGGCGTGTCGATGCAAGCGTTAGCACGTAAGGCGCTCGACCTGGGCATGATGAGCACCGCCGAACACACCGCCTTCTACAAGGCACTCAGCGCCCGCGGCTGGAGAACCAACGAGTACGGCAGCGACCTGCTCGCCCCGGAACACCCGCAACTGGTCGCCGCGATCGCGCAGGCCATGCGCTCCAAGGGACTCAGTGATCGCGACATCGCTGATCTGGCTGGCTTCGAGGACGGCGACACCGACAATCCGTTGTTGGCGACCGGACGACGACTTCACGCCGTCTGACCCACATACACAGCATTGGCCTCTCACGCCCGAGCGCTTGAGTGCTGAGCGCAGGACACACACTGGGCCAGTGTTCCTCGCACGCTGGCTCGGGTAGCCGGTCTCACGGACACTGGCTGAGGTGGAGGACTACTTGGCACGTCGGTGACCTCTTGGCGTTCGCTACGGTCCGCTGTCTGGGCCGTGGCTGTGGGAGAATTCCGGGAGATGTTCTCCCACGGGAGAGTGGATGACGGCGGGTCAGACCAACACAGACCAACGCCATGACCTGCGAGGATGAGTCGAGGTGCAGGTCGAGGGAGTGGCCGTACCTTATTTGGGAGCGGGGGGTCGCAGGTTCAAATCCTGTCGCCCCGATCGGTTGGCGAATACCCGCAGCGATGTGTCGCTGCGGGTATTCGTGTCTAGGGCTTCAGGTACCGGCTGGCCCATGCTGCGAGTACTTCTGCCACGTAGGTGGCGTCTGCGCGGTCGGTGAGCAGGTGGTCGGCGCCGTCGAGTGACACGAATGACTTGGGGTGGCGGGCGGAGTCGAAGACGATTCGGGCGTTGTCGACGCCGACGAGGTCGTCCTGTGGTGAGTGCATGACCAGCAGTGCGCGGTTGAGGCCGGCGATGCAGGCGGTCTGGTTCTGCTGCTTGATGTCGACGAGGAAGTCGTTGCTGATCCGGAAGGGACGTCCGGCGAGGAGCACTTCGGCGACGCCGTGGGTTTCGATCTCGGTTGTGGACGAGCCGATCAGGTGTTCGACGTGGGTGGTGTCGGCGGGGGCGCCGATGGTGACGATGGCGCGGACTTCGGGGACGCGGTGGGCGGCGGCTAGTACGGCGGCGCCGCCGAGTGAGTGTCCGATGAGGACGCTCGGGGCGCCGATGGTGTCGCGCAGGTGGTTGGCGGCGCAGACGAGGTCGTCGACGTTGGACGTGAAGGTGGTGTTGGCGAAGTCGCCGTCGGACTGGCCGAGGCCGGTGAAGTCGAAGCGCAGCACCGCGACGCCGCGGGCGGCCAGTTCGCGGGAGATGCGGGAGGCGGCCACGGAGTCCTTGCCGCAGGTGAAGCAGTGGGCGAAGACGGCTGTCGCGACGACGTCTCCCGCGGGGAGTTCGAGCCGGCCTGCCAGTGACTGCCCGTCGACGCCCGCGAAGACGGCTTTCCGGTTGTCCATGACCTCTATGGTGCGTCATGTGCGCTACCAGTACCTCGATGCCCGGCTGCGGCAGGCGTTCGACGACGCCGGGCTCGACCGCGGTCAGCGGGCGTTGCTGCAGGGCGTGCTGCGCGCACTCGACCCCGACGCGCACCTCGGCGAGCACGTGGCGGGGCTCAACAGCGCGTTCCTGGCCGTCACGCGGGCGCAGACCGCTCTCGACAGTCACGCCACCGAGGACCAGCCGCGGTGGAACCTGTTGCGCCGCATCATCGCCACGTCGCTCGCGTGCATGGACGCCGCCAAGCCTGCGTACGCCCACGGTGGCGCCACCGAGCTCGCCGAGGCGCGGCAGGTGCTCGTCGGCGTCGACGCGGCCATCGCGGCTGACGGCCAGAAGCTCGATCCGTTGGTCACGGCCGCCGCCGCGCGCAAGCTCGACCCGCCGGCCTTGGAGACCGCGGTCAAGCAGTGGATCACTCCACTGTGGAACGGGGTCGAGCTTCCGCTGCGCGCCAGGATGATCGCCGAGGTGGCGGTCGTCGTGGCGGTGCACGGCCGGGACGGCAGGCACCTTCGTTCGGACCTGCTGAGGTGGCTCAAGAAGCCCGGAGATCTCGCGGACGTGCTCTGGCCGGAGCAGCGCAGGCACGTCGTGGCGCTGGTGGTCCGCGGGGCACGGGTGTTGCGGCATTTGGACCAGCTGCTGCCCCAGGCGCGCCAGGAGCCGTTGCACCGCAACAGGTTGCCGAAGGACGACTTCCTCAAGGACGCCGTGGACGGGTCGTCGGTGCTGGTGCGGCTGCCGGTCAGCGCGGCCGACGCGCACACGGCGGCGTTGCGGGGCAGGCGGGCTCTCGGCGAGGTGCTCGACCAGTACGCGGCGGGGGAGAGGCTCACCGAGCTGACCATCGCGCCGCTCTGGCAGGTCAGCGGCCCGACCGGGCGTGTCACGCGGGGCACCGAGCATCAGCGCACGGTCGGCAACGCCTATCCGCTCACCGCGTACTGGCCGGCTGAGCTGCGCAGCGCGATGCGGGTGGCGAACCTGGCCCGGCAGGTCCAGGCGAGCACGGCGCCGATGGCCAGCGCGGGGCTCGCGTGGAGTGCGTTGGAGGCGACCGGGCTGGATCCGAGCAAGATCGCGTGGCTGGCGAAAGCGTGCGCGCTGCAGATGTTGCGGCAGCATCTGATCAGCCTGCACGTCGTCGGCACCCATGACGAGGAGCTGCGCCGGCCGCTCGACGCGCGTGTGCCGACGAGCGGTGTGAAGCACCACCTGACGTCCGTGGACGCCTGGCTCGAAGTGCTGATCAAGCACAACCGTCCGGACGAGCAGCTCAGGGCCGCTCAGGACGCGGTCACCGCGCTGGCCCGCAACGAGGGCGGCCTGGTCCAGGACCTGGTCGAGATCTGGCGGGCCAGGCTCGCGGACTCCACTGCCCTCGCCGGCTGGCTGGCCGACCAGGAGAACACCGTCGCCGCGGTCCTGGAATGGCTTTACGTCACGAGGAACCTGGCGTTTCACGCCGGAAGGTTCGCGGCGCCGGCCGACGAACTGACCGCGCACGCCGGGCAGGCCGTCGCGGATCTCACGCTCGAGTTCCTCGGCAACTGGCGGACCGTGCAGCGGCAGCGGGGCGAGCCCGAAACTCCCGCGTTGGAGATCTACCGCAGGCTCGCCCAGCGGTCGGACCAGCTGGAGGCCCGGCTCAGGCGAGCCGGGTCCGTCCGCAGGCTGAGCGTCGAGGACATCTCCGGCCCCGACGAGAAGTGGTGGTCGCGCGGCACCGGTCCGCGCGGCACCGGTTAAAGACGAACGGTCACGGCTTGGCCTTGGTCAGCCAGTCCTCGACCCGGTCGGGGTTCGCCTCGACCCATCGCTTCGCCGCCTCGTCCGCCGACATCTTGTACTTCGCGATGAACGACGCGACCGTGTCCTGCTCGTCGTTGCTCCACTGGAAGTTCTTGATCAGCCGGGCAGCGGGGCCGCCCTTCTCCATGAACTTCTTGGAAGCGATCTTGTCGAGCTCGTAACGGGGGTAGTCGCAGGCGACCTTGGCCGCGTCCGCGTCGCAGCCGGCCTTGTACTCGGGCAGCTCGATCTTGACCAGCTCGATGTCGAGGTGCAGCCACTGCGGCTCGAAGAAGTAGCCGATGAGGGCCGTCTTCTTCTCCTCGGCCTGGCGGAACGCCTTGATCGAGGCCTGCTCGCTGCCCGCGTAGACGACCTTGTAGTTGAGGCCCAGGTTCTTCACCAGAGCTTCATCGTTGGTCACGTACGAGGGGTCGCCGTCGAGCACCTGGCCCTTGCCCTCGGACTGCGCGGTCTTGAACAGGTCCGCGTACTTGTTGAGGTTCTGCCAGTTCGTGATGTCCGGGTAGGTCTTCTTCATCCACGGCGGCACGTACCAGCCGATCACGCCCTTGTTACCGGTGGGGCCGACCCGCACGGCGGTGTGTTTCTCCTCGATGAACTTCTGCTTCAGGTCCTCGTGACCCCAGTTCTCCAGGATCACGTCGATCTCGCCTGAGTCGAGGCCCTGCCAGGCGGTCTGCTCGTCGACTTCCTTCTTCGTCACCTTGCAGCCGAGCCGCTTCTCCGCGAGGTACGCGATGACCGCCGCGTTGGCCTCGTAGCCGACCCACGGGTTGACCGCGATGGTGACGGAGCCGCAGGGTTCGGTCGGTGCTGCCGAACTGGTGCGTGGTGACGCAGTCGATCCGCTGCCACAACCGGCAATCGTCAACACGAGCGTCAATGCCAGAGCAATTCTGGGGGCTTGCACGAACAGCTCCTCGTCGAGGGGACAGCGGTGCAGGAGACCGCGCAGTTCAGCTTTTCCCGTTCGATCGACGGCAGTCAAGTCATGGGATGATTGGTTGTCCATTTAGGACTCCGTTTGTCGTAACCCTTGACCGCACTCGTGTGAAGGTCGATGCTGTCGCGCATCGAGAAACGGTGTGCGTAGTCCGCAACAGGTCGGAGTGGTTTGGCGTGGATCCCGTGATTTCGGTCAGGGACCTGTGGAAGGTGTTCGGCTCCAACGCGTCTCAAGTGGTGGCATCGGACGAGCTGAAATCGTTGTCACGTTCGGAGCTGATGGACCGCACGGGTTCCGTGGCCGCTGTGCGCGGAGTGGACTTCGAGGTCGCTCCGGGTGAGATGTTCGTGGTCATGGGGCTGTCCGGTTCGGGCAAGTCCACACTGGTCCGGTGTCTGACGAGGCTGGTGGAGCCGACCGCGGGCACGATCATGTTCGAGGGTGAGAACATTCTCGAGGCGGACGCGAAACGGCTGCGTGACCTGCGGAGAAACAAGTTCTCCATGGTGTTCCAGCACTTCGGGTTGCTTCCTCATCGGACGGTCGCCGACAACGTCGGTTACGGACTGGAAATCCGCGGGGTACCGCGCGTGAAACGCGGGGAGCGTACCCAGGAAGTGATCGACCTCGTCGGTCTGTCCGGCTACGAGAAGTCCTATCCCGATCAGCTGTCCGGCGGTATGCAGCAGCGCGTCGGTCTCGCGCGCGCTCTCGCCGGTGATCCCGACGTTTTGTTCTTCGACGAACCTTTCTCGGCGCTCGACCCGTTGATCCGGCGCGACATGCAGTCCGAGGTCATCAGGCTGCACCGCGAGGTCGGCAAGACGATGGTCTTCATCACCCACGACCTGAGCGAGGCGTTGAAGCTCGGCGACCGGATCCTGATCATGCGGGACGGCCAGGTCGTGCAGGTCGGCACCGGTGACGAGCTGGTCGGCGCGCCCGCGGACGACTACGTGCGCGACTTCGTGAAGGACGTGCCGCGCTCGCACGTGCTGACGCTGAAGTGGATCATGCGTCCGCCGCGTCCCGACGACGAGCTGGACGGACCCGAGCTGTCGCCGGAAACCGTTGTGCGGGAAGCCGTGCGCAGCGTGCTCAGCGCCGACAAACCGGTGAAGGTGGTGCGCGACGGCGAGCTGCTCGGCGTCGTGGCGGACGAGGAGATCCTCGGGGTCGTGGCCGGGGAGGCGTGATGGTTGCCGTAGCCGCCCCTCGGCAGCTCCCTCGCAAGCCCTTCATCGTGGCCGGGATCGTGCTGGCCTGGCTGGTGCTGTGGCTGGTGTTCCGCAACTTCGGGACGCTGCCGCTCGACGCCTCCCAGCTGACCCCGTTGCACCGCGCGGTCAACCAGCTCAACGACGCCGTCGGCGCGTCCAGGAACTCCAACCCGCTGTTCCTCTACTTCTTCAACGAGATCCGGCTCGTCATCGACGAGTTCGTGACCTTCGTGCAGGCGTTGATCGCGCAGCCGTCGTTCGGCCGCCCGGTGCCGGTGATCGGCTGGCTCGGCGTGGTCTCGATCGCGGGTTTCGTCAGCCTCGCGGTCGCGGGCTGGCGGGTCGCGCTGCTGTCCGTCGCGGGCTTCGTGTTCCTCGGCCTGCAGGGGTTGTGGCAGGAGAGCATGGACACGCTCTCACTGACGCTGGCCGCGGTCGTGATCTCGTTGCTGTTCGGCATTCCGCTGGGGATCTGGGCGGGTCTGTCCGATCGAGCCAACCGGGTCATGCAGCCGGTGCTGGACTTCATGCAGACGATGCCGACGTTCGTCTACCTGGCGCCGCTGACGCTGTTCTTCCTCATCGGCCCGGCCTCGGCGACGATCGCCACGCTGATCTACGCGGCGCCGCCGGCGATCCGGATCACCGCGCACGCCATCCGCTCGGTGCCGCACAACACGGTCGAGGCCTCGGAATCCCTTGGGGCGACCTGGCAGCAGACGCTGGTCAAGGTGCTGCTGCCGTCCGCGCGCAAGACGATCGTGCTCGGCGTCAACCAGACGATCATGGCCGCGCTGTCGATGGTCACGATCGCCGCGCTGATCGACGCGCCCGGTCTGGGCAAGACGGTCGTGAAGGCGTTGCAGACGCTCGACGTCGGCACGGCGTTCAACGCGGGCCTGGCGATCGTGGTGCTGGCGATCGTGCTGGACCGCGTGACGACCGCCGCGACCGAACGCCGCAAGCTGCCGCGCTGGGCGTTGTTCGGTGGTCTCGGCGTCACGGGCGTCGCCGTGTACCTCTCCTACACCTACCTGTGGGCGGCGGAGTTCCCGGCGGACGTGGAGATCGGCAGCTCGATCCGCAAGGGCGCGACGGCCCTGACGGAGTGGGCGCAGGACTCGCTGCCGCTGATCACCGGTGGCTTCAAGGACTTCGTGACGTTCGCGTTGATCAACCCGCTGCAGGCGCTGCTGGCCGAGTCGCCGTGGTTCCTGGTGGCGCTGGTGATCGTGGCGCTGTCGTTCATGATCGGCGGGGTCCGCTCGGCGATCGTGTCCGCGGTGTGCCTGGGAGCGCTGGTCGCGACCGGGCTGTGGCAGGACGCGATGATCACGCTGGCGTCCACCCTGGTCGCCACGATCCTGGTGATGATCCTCGGGATCGTGGTCGGCGTGTGGATGGGCCGCAGCAAGAGCGCGGACCGGTTCATCCGGCCGATCCTCGACGCCGGTCAGGTCATGCCCGCGTTCGTGTACCTGGTGCCGATCTTGGCCCTGTTCTCGGCTTCGCGGTTCACGGCGATCATCGCGGCCGTGGTGTTCGCGGCGCCGGTCGCGATCAAGATCATCGCGGATGGCATCCGCGCGGTCTCGCCCGCGACCGTCGAGGCGTCCACGGCGCTGGGGTCGAGCTCCTGGCAGACGATCGTGAAGGTGCAGCTGCCGATGGCGCGCGGAGCGTTGACGCTCGCCGCCAACCAGGGGCTGATCTACGTGCTCTCGATGGTCGTCGTCGGCGGTCTCGTGGGCGCCGGCGCTCTCGGCTACGACGTCGTGGCCGGGTTCTCGCAGAGCAATTTGTACGGCAAGGGGCTCGCGGCCGGTGTCGCGATCGTCGTGCTGGGCGTGATGCTCGACCGCCTCACCCAGGCGGCCGCCAAGCGGTGGACCAACTAGGAGGTCTGGAAAGTGGCAAGGCACAGCGTGCTGGGAGCGGTGCTCGTAGGGGCACTCGCACTGGCTGGTTGCGGTGGCGCCAAGGTCGGTGACACCTCCTCGGGTGCGACCGGCGACTGCGGCACGTTCAATCTCGCGGTCAACCCGTGGGTCGGTTACGAGGCGAACGCGGCGGTGCTCGCGTACGTGGCCGAGAAGGAGCTCAAGTGCAAGGTCACCAAGAAGGAGCTCAAGGAAGAGGTGGCCTGGCAGGGCTTCGGCACCGGTGAGGTCGACGCCGTCGTCGAGAACTGGGGCCACGACGACCTGCGCAAGAAGTACATCGACGAGCAGAAGACCGCCGTCAGCGCGGGCTCGACGGGTGTGAAGGGCCAGATCGGCTGGTACGTGCCGCCGTGGCTCGCCAAGGAGCACCCCGACATCCTGGACTGGAACAACCTCAACAAGTACGCGGACCAGTTCAAGACGTCCGAGTCCGGCGACAAGGGCCAGCTGCTCGACGGCGACCCGTCGTTCGTGACCAACGACGAGGCTCTGGTGAAGAACCTGAACCTCAACTACAAGGTCGTCTACGGCGGCTCCGAGACCGCTCTCATCCAGGCGTTCCGCCAGGCGGAGAAGGACAAGAAGTGGGTCATCGGCTACTTCTACTCGCCGCAGTGGCTGCTCAACGAGGTCAAGCTCGAGAAGGTGAAGCTGCCCGAGTACAAGGCGGGCTGTGACGCCGACGCCGAGAAGGTCGCCTGCGACTACCCGGACTACGACCTGGACAAGATCGTGTCCAAGAAGTTCGCCGACACCAACGGCCCGGCCTACCAGCTGGTCAAGAACTTCAAGTGGACCAACGAGGACCAGAACACGGTCGCGAAGTACATCGCCGAGGACCAGATGAAGCCCGAGGACGCGGCCAAGAAGTGGGTCGAGGCCAACGCCGACAAGATCAAGGCCTGGACCGCCAAGGCCTGACGTCTCAGACGCTGAAAACAGCAGTGTGGGGTGGTTCCCGGACGAGGGGAACCACCCCACACTGCTACCCCCGGCATCACGCAGCCTGTTGCCCGTTCGGGACCTCAGGCTCGTGGCGGTGCGTCATCCGGTGCCACCACGACCGCGGCTTCCCGCCGTTGCGGTAGTACTCCCGGGCGCGGCGGGCGTCCTCCCGCAGGGCGACCTGCCGGTAGTCCATCTCCGCCTTGATCGCTTCGGGCGTCCATTCCATCTGTCTCACTCCTCAGTTCGTTCTCCGTTGACGATGAGATTGCTGCTGAGGGGTGACCCCTTACATCGGAAGATCACCTAAGGTCGCGCCGTGAGAGCCCTTACGCCGAGCTGCGGTCGCTGGATCAGCCGATGCCGGCGGCGCGGGTAAGGGACCACGATCGAGGGCATGACTGTCGCCCACTTACCCGCTCGACCTGCGAAGTTCTTCGATCCCGCCACCGAGGCCCACTTCGACGAGCAGCTCGACACCTGGCACGTCTTCTCCCTTGCGGACGTCCAGCGCGTGCTGTCCGAGGAGGAGCACTTCTCGGCCGGATTCGGCCTCACCGAGGAGACCAGACAGCTCGCCAACCCCGTCTTCAGCGGCATGTGGGCCGCGGACGGGCAACGCCACCGCGACCTGAGGGCCGCCGTCGCCGACCCGTTCAGCCCGCGGGTGCTGTCCCGCCTGGAGCAGCAGATCCGTGCCATCGTCGGCGAGTTGATCGACGAACTCCCCGCGGACGGCTTCGACGTCGTGCCGCGCCTGTCCCGCCCGTTGCCCGCGAGGGTGATCTGCCGCGTGCTCGGCCTCGACGTCAGCGCCGAAGCGCGGATGACCGAGTGGCTCGACGACTGGTTCGGGACCGCGACGTCCACCAGCACCGTGCCGCAGCAGGCCGACATGGCGCGGTTCTTCGCCGACGAGCTGGACCGGCAGCGCGCGCGTCCTGGTGACGGCATCATCGCGGAGCTGCTCGACGTGCAGGAGACCGGCTACCTGGTGGACGGACGGCCGATGTCGGACGGGGACCTCGTCGGCTACTGCGCGATGCTGCTCTCCGCCGGCGTCGACACGGTCGACGCGACCGCCTCCAACGCGCTGCTGTTCCTGACCGAGTACGGCTTCTGGGACTCGCTGCGCGCGGACCCGGCGCTGCTGCCCGGTGCGATCGAGGAGACCACGCGCTGGTATCCGGTCTTCCCCGGTGTGCGGAGGCTGGCGCGCGGCGACATCTCGTTGGGAGGCCAGGAGATCAGAGCCGGCCAGTGGGTCACCGGATGGCTCACGGCGGCCAACCGCGATCCTGGGCGTTACCCCGATCCCGGCACGTTCGACATCCGGCGCAGGACCCGCTCCCTGGCGTTCGGGCACGGCGCGCACCACTGCCTCGGCGTGGGCCTCGCGCGGCTGGAGCTGCGGGTGCTGCTCGAAGAAGCGGTGCGGCGGCTTCCCCTGTTGCGCAGGGAAACCACCGCACCGCTGGTCCGTCGTGAGTGGATGCTCGACAACCTGGAAAAGGCGATCTTCCGCTTCGGCTAGTTGTAGTGCCCTGAGACGTTGTTGATGCGGGTGATGGGTGGTTTGCCGCCGAGTGCGGTGTGGGCCCGGTGGTGGTTGTAGTGGTGCAGGAACTCG
>NZ_JBEXVQ010000031.1:0-123662 GCF_040629405.1 Lentzea sp. NPDC005914
CACGATCCAGGGGAGCTGCTCGCCCTTCCTCACACCAAGGTCAACACGCGGTTGATCAACAGTATTCCAAGATCATTCTGTTAGGAGTTCTAAGCCCGACCCAGCACTCGCCGGAACGACGGGCACTCCAGGTGGGACGGTGCCGGGCAGGCCGCCGCGTGCCGCAGGTCGTCCCGCATGGACGCGAGCCTGCGGATCGTCGCGTCCAGCTCGTCCGCCTTCGCCGCCAGCATCGCGCGGTTCGGGCTGGGCCGGCCGTCCGGAGCGAACATCAGCAGGATCTCCTCCAGCGAGAACCCGGCCGAGCGGCACACCGCGATCAACGCCAGCTGCTCCAGCACGGTCGTGGAGAAGACACGGGCGAGGCCACGGCGGCGCACGCAGGTGATCAGGCCGCGTTCTTCGTAGTAGCGCAGGGTGGAGGCGGGCACGCCGGAGCGGCGGACCACCTCTCCGATGCCGATTTCGAGTTCGTCCACGACACTTGACCTCAAGCCGACTTGAAGTAGGACGGTGGGAGCATGACATCAGAGGTCAACAGCGAACAGGCCGAGTGGTGGAACGCGGCGGGTGAGGGCTGGGCGAAGGCGCAGGCCATCGTGGACCTGGTGCTCCGGCCGTTCGAGGAGGTGCTCGCGCAGAAGGCGCTGGAGCGGCCGCGGGACAGGGTGCTCGACGTCGGATGCGGCACGGGTGCGGTGACCAGGGCGATCGCCGACGCTCTCGGGGACGGTCCGGAGTGCGTCGGGCTCGACATCTCGCGGACGATGATCGCCGGGGCCGAGCAACGCGGCAAGGTGCGGTTCGTGGTCGCCGACGCGCAGGTGCACACGTTCGACGAGACGTTCGACCTGATCGTGTCGCGGTTCGGGGTCATGTTCTTCGACGACCCGGTGGCCGCCTTCCGCAACCTGCTGCGCGCCGCCACGCCCGGCGGTGAGCTGTGCTTCATCACGTGGCGGACGGCGGAGGAGAACCCGTTCATGACCACGGCGTCCCAGGCCGCCGCGTCGCTGTTGCCCGACGCGCCGCCGCCTGACCCGAATGGGCCGGGACCGTTCTCACTCGCCGACGCCGACAGCACGAGGATGCTCTTCGAACAGAGCGGGTGGGGCGGAGTCGTCATCGAGCCGGTGGACCGGATCTGCACGATGCCCGAGAAGCTGCTCGTGCCGTACCTGAGCAACCTCGGACCGATCGCCCGTGCGCTCAAGCTCGCCGAGGAGCCCGAACGGGTCATCAACGACGTCCGTGGCGCGTTCGACGAGTTCGTGCACGGTGACGAGGTGCGGATGCCGGCCGCCTGCTGGCAGATCACGGCGTCAGTGCCACTCTGACTGGCGTTGCCACGTGAGCAGGTTGTCGAGAACCTCGCCCGACCAGCCGCGCGTGTCCAGTTCGGCGTGCGCGGCGTAGCGGCCGCGGTAGAACAGCAGCGGCTGCGCGTCACGTGTCGGCCCGAGCTCGACCACCGAGCCGATGACCATGTGGTGGTCACCGGCCTCGTGCACCGCTGACACCTGGCAGTCGACCCAGGTCAGGGCGCCGTCGAGCACAGGAGAACCGGTGCTCGACGGTGTCCACGCCACGGAGGCGAACTTGTCCTCGCCCGCTCGCCCGAACACGGCCGAGACGTCTTTCTGGTCTTCCGCCAGCACGTTCACGCAGAACGAGCCCGCCGACGCCATCGCCGCCCAGCTGCGCGAAGTCCGTTGTGGACAGAACAGCACGAGCGGCGGATCCAGCGACAGGGCCGCGAAAGCCTGGCAGGCGAACCCGACCGGGCCGTCCGAAGACATGCCGGTCACCACGGTCACCCCGGTGCAGAAGTGGCCGAGAACCGAACGATAGCGGGCTACTTCTGGCCCACGCTGAAGTCGTGTCCCCACAGGCTCACCGCCGTGCTCTCGCGTGCGATCCAGTCCTCATCGGACACCTGCCGTCCCTCGCAGCCGAACTCGACGTCGAACCCACCGGGTGTCTTCATGTAGAACGACAGCATCAGGTCGTTGACGTGTCTGCCCAAGGTCGCCGACATCGGCACCTTGCGCCGCATCGCCCGGTCCAAGGTCAGACCCACGTCGTCGGTGTTCTCGACCTCGACCATCAGGTGCACGATCCCACTCGGCGTCGGCATCGGCAGGAACGCCAGGCTGTGGTGGCGCGGGTTGCAGCCGAAGAACCGCAGCCACGCGGGCGGTCCGTCAGCCGGACGGCCGACGAACTGCGGAGGCAGCCGCATCGAGTCCCGCAACCGGAACCCGAGCACGTCCCGGTAGAAGTGCAGCGCGGCCTCGTCGTCCGAGGTGGACAGCACGACGTGACCGAGGCCCTGCTCCTCGGTCACGAAGCGGTGGCCGTAAGGAGAGACCACCCGCCGGTGTTCCAAAGCGGCGCCGTGGAACACCTCGAGCGTGTTGCCGGACGGGTCCTCGAACCGGATCAGCCCGTTCACGCGACGCTCGGCCAGGTCCTCGGCCGTGCCCTCGACGTAGGAAACACCAGCCGAAGCCAGCCTCTTCGCCACTTCCTCCAGCTCGGCTTCAGTCGCAGCCTCCCAGCCCGACGCCTGCAAACGATCAGCGTCGCCCGGCACGATCACCAGCCGGGCCGGGAAGTCGTCCATCCGCAGGTACAACGCACCAGGGGTGGAGCCCTTGCCCTCGACCATGCCGAGAACCTTCAACCCGAACTCGCGCCACCGGTCCATGTCGGTGGCCTCGATCCGGAGATACCCCAGAGAACGGATACCCATCACGCCTCCGTCAGGAAGTCGAGAGCGAGCCGGTTGAACTCGTCGAACTTCTCCAGCTGCGCCCAGTGCCCGCACCCGCCGAACACGTGCAGCTGTGCCCGCGGGATCAGCTTCATCGCCAGCAACGCGCCGTCCAGCGGGTTGACCCGGTCCTCGCGGCCCCATACCAGCAGCACCCGCTGGCGCAGCTTGTAAGCCTCGCGCCAGAGCATCCCCTGCTCGAAGTCCGGCCCGGCGAACGACTTGCCCAAAGCCACCATGGCGCGCAACGACTCCGGCTGACGAGCGGCCTCGAACCGTTCGTCGATCAGCTCGTCGGTGACCAGCGACTGGTCGAACACCATGATCCGCAGGAACTCCTCGATCTTCTCCCGCGTCGGCGTCCGGGCGAACGCGCTGAGCTTGCGCACGCCCTCCGTCGGATCCGGCGAGAACACGTTGAGGGACAACCCGCCCGGCCCCATCAGCACGAGCCTGCCCGCTCGTTTTCCGTGGTCCAGCGCGAACCGGACCGCGGTGCCGCCTCCGAGCGAGTTGCCCAGGATGTGCGCCTGCTCGACGCCCAGATCGTCGAGCAGGTCGTTCAAAGCCCTTGCCGCGAAGGTGAAGTACTGGTCGTGCTCCGCGGGCTTGTCGGACTGGCCGTACCCAGGCAGGTCGACGGCCAGCACGCGGAACGACTTCGCGAACACCGGGATGTTGCGGCCGAAGTTGCTCAGCGACGACGCGCCAGGTCCGCCGCCGTGAAGCAGGACCAGCGTTTCAGAATGGTCCGTACCGGCTTCGTGGTAGTGCAACCGAACCTTCACAGCACTCCCTCACCACAACCCGTCGCGGACCTGGATGCCGAGCTCGTTCTTGCCGTACAGCACCAGCACGCGCTCCGGGTCGTTGGCCGCGTGCACGCGTGCGGCGTGCGCGTCACGCCAGAACCGCGGCAACGGCGAACCCTGGTTGATCGCCTTGCCGCCCGCGCTCTCGAAGAGCCTGTCGATCGCGGAGATCGCCCGCGCACTGCCCAGAACCTGGTCGCGACGCGCCCGCAGCCGCAGGTCGACGGGGATCTTCGTGCCGGCGACGGCGTGCTCCCACTCGTCGTTGATGTCCTTCTCCAGCTGCCACCACGCGGTGTCGATGTCGTTGGCCGCCGTGGCGATCCGCACCTGTGCGAACGGGTCGTCGACCGACTTCTCACCGAGGTAAGCCGCCCGGACGCGCTCACGAGTCGCGCCGACGTGGATGTCGTACGCCCCAACAGCCATGCCGATCATCGGTGCAGTGATCGCGTACGGGTGGATCGTGCCGTACGGCATGCGGAACAACGGCCCGGGGTTGACGTCCTGACCAGGGCAGATGCAGCGCGCGGTGTGCATCATGCTCAGCGCCCGATGTTCCGGCACGAACACGTCCTCGACCACGATGTCGTTGCTGCCCGTGCCCCGCAGCCCGACCGTGTCCCAGACGTCGTTGATCGTGTAGTCGGCAATCGGCAGCAGGAACGTGCGGAAGTCGACGGGCTTGCCCTCGTCGTTCATCACCAGGCCGCCGAGCAGCACCCACGTGGCGTGGTCGCAGCCGGAGGAGAAGCTCCACTTGCCGCTGAACTGGAACCCGCCCTCGACCGGCGTCGCACGGCCCGTCGGCGCATACGACGACGAGATCCGGGTGTCCTGGTCCTCGCCGAACACCTCTTCCTGGGCCTGCACGTCGAACAGCCCGACGTGCCAAGGGTGCACGCCCAGCACCGACGCGACCCAGCCCGTCGACCCGCACGCGCTCGCGATCAGCTTGACGGCGGTGTAGAAGTCGAGCGGATGCGACTCGAAGCCGCCGTACCGCACGGGTTGCAACATCCGGAAGAACCCGGTCTCCTGCAACGCCTTCACCGACTCCGGCGGCACCTTGCGCAGCTCCTCCGCCTCTGCCGCGCGTTCCCGCAGGCTGGGCAACAGGTCCCGCACCTTGCCGAGGATTTCCTCGCTCATCGGACTTTCTCCCTGCTCAGCTCCAGTGCGATGTCGATCAGCTGGTCCTCTTGCCCGCCGACGAGCTTGCGTTCGCCCGCGCGGACGAGGATCTGCGCGCCAGAGACGCCGTAGCGTTGGGCCTGCGTGTACGCGTGTTTGAGGAAGCTGGAGTAGACGCCCGCGTAGCCCATCATCAGCGCCATCCGGTCGAGCAGGCACTCGTCGGGCATGACGGGCCGGACGACGTCCTCGGCCGCGTCCACGATCTTGAAGAAGTCGACGCCGGTCTCGAACCCGAGCTTGTCGCACACGCCGACGAACGCCTCCAGCGGCGTGTTTCCCGCGCCCGCCCCGAATCCACGCACGCTGCCGTCGATCTGCCTCGCGCCCGCCCGTGCCGCGGCAACGGAGTTCGCGACGCTCAGGCCGAGGTTCTCGTGCCCGTGGAACCCGACCTGCGCGTCGTCACCGAGTTCGGCGACCAGTGCCTCGACCCGTTCGGAAACCTGTTCCAGCACAAGGGCTCCGGCCGAGTCGACCACGTAGACGCACTGACAGCCCGCGTCGGCCATGATCCGCGCCTGCTTCGCCAACGCCTCGGGCGGCCGCGAATGCGCCATCATCAGGAAGCCGACGGTCTCCAGCCCGCGCTCACGAGCCAACTGGAAGTGCTGCACGGAGACGTCCGCTTCGGTGCAGTGCGTGGCGATCCGGACGATCGAAGCGCCGTTGTCCTGCGAGATCAGGATGTCGTCCTTCACGCCGACGCCGGGAAGCATGAGCACGGCGATCTTGGCCTGCGTGGCCGTCTCGACCGCGACCTTGATCAGCTCCTGTTCGGGGGTGTGGCTGAAGCCGTAGTTGAACGACGACCCGCCCAGCCCGTCGCCGTGTGTCACCTCGATGACCGGCACACCGGCGCCGTCGAGGGCCGCCACGATCGAGCGGACGTCCTCAACCGTGAACTGGTGGCGCTTGTGATGCGAGCCGTCACGCAGTGACGTGTCGGTCAACCTGAGCTGCACGGGCGATCTCCTCCCCCACCTTGGTCGCGGCGGCCGTCATGATGTCGAGGTTTCCGGCGTACTCCGGCAGGAAGTCGCCCGCTCCCGCGACCTCCACGAAGATCGCCACCCGGCCAGCGTCGTACTGCGGTTCGCGCAGCAGCCGGAATCCCGGGACGTACGACCGGATGTCGGTCTCCATCCGGGCGATCGAGTCCGTGATCGGATCCGGATCGGCGTCGTCGGGAATCGCGCAGAAGATCGTGTCCCGCATGATCATCGGTGGGTCCGCCGGGTTGAGCACGATGATCGCCTTGCCGCGCGCAGCTCCGCCGATCGCCTCGATGCCATGGCTCGTCGTGCGGGTGAACTCGTCGATGTTGGCCCGCGTCCCCGGTCCCGCGGAGACGCTTGCCACGCTCGCGACGATCTCCGCGTACGACACCGGAACGACGCGGGAAACCGCGTGCACCATGGGAATCGTGGCCTGACCGCCGCACGTGATCAGGTTGATGTTGGGCGCGTCCCGGTGCTCGCCGAGGTTCACCGGCGGCACCACGTACGGCCCGACCGCCGCCGGTGTCAGGTCGATCGCCCGGGTCCCCGCCTCCGCGTAGCGCGGCGCGTTGGCCCGGTGCACCGCCGCGGACGTCGCCTCGAAGACGATGTCCGGCAGCTCGTCCTGACGCAGCAGCCACTCCGCGCCGTCGACCGACACCTCCAGGCCCAGCGACGCCGCGCGCTTGAGCCCCTCGCTGGCCGGGTCGATGCCCACCATCCAGCGAGGTTCCAGCACTTCGGAGCGCAGGAGCTTGTAGAGCAGGTCGGTGCCGATGTTGCCGGACCCGACGATGGCCGCCTTCACCCAGTCACCTCTATTCGAACTTCAAGTCGACAGAACCAAGTCCGGCGAACTCGGCGTGGAACTCGTCGCCGGGCCGCGCGTCGATCGCCCGCGTGCACGATCCCGGCAGCACGATGTCGCCCGCCAGCAGCCGGACACCGAACGAGGCGACCTTCTGCGCCAGCCACGCCACCGCGATCGCCGGATCACCCAGCACCGCGTCGCCACGTCCCTCGGCGACCACTTCACCGTTGCGGCGCAAGGTTGCTGCCACCGCGCCGACGTCCAGTTCGGACGGTCGCACCCGATCGGAACCCAGCATGAACCCGGCCGACGACGCGTTGTCCGCGATGGTGTCCTGCAGGCCGATCCGCCAGTTCTCGATCCGGCTGTCGATCAGCTCGATGGCCGGCGCCACGAACTCGGTCGCGTGCAGCACGTCCTCGACCGTGCACCCGTCACCGGGCAGATCGCGAGCCAGGAGGAACGCGATCTCCACCTCGACGCGCGGGTACAGATACGCCGACGCGTCCGCCGTTCCGGCCAGTTGCATGTCGTCGAGCAGGTGGCCGTAGTCCGGTTCGTCGACGCCCATCATCTGCTGCATCGCCAACGACGACAGCCCGACCTTGTGGCCGATGACGTCGCGGTTGCGGTGCCGGACGTTGAGCAGCTGGATCTCGTACGCGTCCACGACGTCGATCTCCGGATACAGCTCGACCAGCGGTTTGATCGGCACGCGGTCCCGTTCCGCCACGCGCAGCAGCTCGGCGGCCGCCTCCCGCTTCTGGATCGTCAGCACCTGGCCTCCTCAACCACGCTCTGCCCGGCGCGGCGGCCTGAGAAAACGCAGTCGGCGAGTGCGAGCCCGCTGACGTAGGACTCCGAACACACCCCGACCGCGGATCGGCCCGCTGCGTACAAGCCGGGAACTCCTTGCACCTGACCGGTTTCCTCGTCGACGACAAGCCCGCCGAGCGTCAGCATCGGGCACGGGTAACCGAAGCCGGCCCGCACCGACACGTTGATCAACGAATAGGGCGGCGTCCCGAACGGTTCGGGCGTCCCGATTCCCGCCTTGGCCGCTACTTCCTCCACCGTGGGCGCCGTGACCCTGCCGCGGTTCAGGAAGTACCGGACCTGCCACTTCTGGAACCGCGCGGTCTGCGTCCTGACCTGGGCCCGCGCGACCCGGAGGATGTCGTCGTCGATCAGCAGCCACGCCTTGCCGCCGCGCTCGACGATCTCGTTCCCGATGGCCGCGCCGTACCGCGTCGCATCACCGAACCGCTGCCCGCCGGAGTCGACGAGGACCCCGCGCTGCAACGCGCTGGGCGGCGTCACGAACCGCCACACCGAGACCTTGTCCAGCCGCGCGGCCTTGCCACCAGCGGCGATGCCGAGCCGGATCCCGCCGCCGTCGTCACCGGGCGTGCCCAGCGCGAGCCCGCCGCGATACGCCGGCGCGTGCTCGTGCACCATCTTCCGGTCGGCGATGAACCCGCCGGCAGAGATGACGACACCTTGCCGGGCGTTGATCACGACCGCACGCCCGAAGCGGCGTTCCAGCCACGCTGCCAGCCCGAACAGCCTCCTGCCCAGCGGCGGGTAGTAGATCCACGGCTTGGCACCGGCCCTCGTCAACGCCCCGTGCACAGCGCGTGGAAGTCCTGAGAGAGTCCGGCACCGCACGCCCGTGACGCGGCCGTCGGTCGTGATCAGCTCCTGAGCACGGGTCTGCGGCATGATCCGCGCGCCCGCCCGTCGGGTCGCCTCCGCCAACCGGGTGAAGAAAGCCTTGCCGGACGTGCCTTTCGCCCTCGCCCGATGCCCGCGCGGGGCCGGGTTCGGCCAGGCGTCCTCGCTGCCGGACTGGTACAGGTAGTAGTCGTCGGTCGGGTACGAGGTCTTGAACGGGCACAGGCTCGCGTCGAACGGCACGCCCTGGTCCTCCAGCCAGGCCAGCATCTTGGCGCTGTCCTCGCAGAACCGCCGCAGCGTCGCCTCCGAGACCGCGTCCCGGACCTCGTGCTTCAGATACTCGAACATCGCTTCGGGCGTGTCGGCGACGCCGGCCTCGACCTGCTGCCGCGTCCCACCACCCGCGTAGACGACGCCACCGGAGAGTGCCGTGGCGCCACCGCCGGTGAACCGGTCCAGGACCACCACGGACGCACCGGCCGCCGCGGCTTCGATGGCGGCGCACGCGCCGGCCGCACCGAAGCCGATGACGACCACGTCAGCGGTGACTTCCACGCAACCCTCCAGAAACAGGTTCCCAGAACGTGTTCTCAGCGAGTCGACTTGCCTGGAACTCCTACACCATAGCGCCAAAGCGCCCCAGAACTATAACCTGTTCTAGTCTGACTTCCTGGGAGGTGCGATGTACGACGTGATCGTCGTCGGCAGCGGCGCGGCAGGCATGACAGCCGCGCTCTGCACCGCTCAGCACGGCCTGCGCACCCTCGTCGTCGAGAAGGCCGAGCACTTCGGCGGCTCGACAGCGCGGTCCGGCGGAGGCATCTGGGTGCCCAACAACCACGTCGTCGCCGCGGCCGGACGACCCGACTCGCCCGAGCAGGCCAGCGCCTACCTGGAGCACATCGCCGCGGACGTGCCCGCGGACCTCCGCGAGGCCTTCCTGGACGCCGGACCCGCGATGCTCGCGTTCGTCGTCGCGCACACACCGCTGAAGTTCCGCTGGGTCCGCGACTACGCCGACTACTACCCCGAGGCGCCCGGCGGACAGCCGCGCGGCCGCTCGGTGGAGCCCCTGCCGTTCAACACGACTCTGCTCGGCGAGGAGATCAAGGACCTCGAGCCGCCGTACGTGCCGACGCCTGCGGGCATCGTGATCACCCAGACCGACTACAGGTGGCTGACGCTGATCGGCAGGCATCCCCGCGGTCTGCTCACCGCCGTGAAGGTCTTCGCCCGCCGGTTCCTGCCGGGCAGCCGGCTGACCATGGGCCAGGCTCTCGCCGCCGGACTGCGGGCCGGACTCAAGGCGCTCAACGTCGAGGTTCGCCTCAACACCGCGATGACCGACCTGCACTACGAGAACGGCCGGATCGCCGGAATTCTCGTCGGCGAGAAGCTGATCCTGGCGAAACACGTCGTCCTGGCGTCCGGAGGGTTCGAGAACAACGAACAGCTGCGCAAGCAGCACCAGGACATCGGTACGGAGTGGACAGTCGGTGCCAAGGCCAACACCGGCGACGGCATCGAAGCAGGCATGAGGGCAGGCGCGGCCGTCGGGCTGATGGACGAAGCCTGGTGGGGCCCGTCGGTTCCGTTGCCGCGCGGTCCGTTCTTCCTGCTGGCCGAACGCTCGCTGCCCGGCTGTGTGCTGGTCAACAGCACCGGCCAGCGGTTCGTGAACGAGGCCGCGCCCTACATCGACGTCGTGAAGGCGATGAACGGCAAGACGTGGCTGGTGTTCGACCACAACTACCGCAGCCGCTACCCGTTCTGCGGCATACCTCCGCGCAGGCCGTTGCCGCGCCGCTGGAAGGACACCGTGCTCACCGCGCCCAGCCTCGAAGAGCTCGCGCAGGAAGCCGACCTGCCCGAGCTCATCGACACCGTCCGCCGGTTCAACACGCTGACCGTCGACGGCAAGGACACCGACTTCCGCCGCGGTGACAGCGCATACGACCGCTACTACGGCGACCCGCGCAACCACCCGAACCCCAACCTCGCTCCCCTGACCACCGGCCCCTTCTACGCGGTCAAGATCGTGCCCGGCGACCTCGGCACCAAAGGCGGGCTCAAAACCGACACCCACGCGCGGGTGCTGCGCGAGGACGGTTCGGTGATCGAGGGCCTGTACGCGGCGGGCAACACCATGGCGTCCGTGATGGGCCACACCTACGCGGGTGCCGGCGCCACTCTCGGACCGGCGATGACGTTCGGTTATCTCGCCGGACTCGACATCACTGGAGGAATGTCATGACGCAGGACGCTGTGCGGACGATCGACAGCGGCGCGCCTCCCGCACGGTTCGCGCGCGGCTGGCACTGCCTCGGACTGGCCGACAGCTTCCGCGACGGCAAACCCCACGCCGTGGAGGCGTTCGGCACCAAGCTCGTGGTGTTCGGGACCGAGGACGGCACGCTCAACGTGCTCGACGGGTACTGCCGGCACATGGGCGGTGACCTCACCCAGGGCACGGTCAAGGGCAACGCCATCGCGTGCCCGTTCCACGACTGGCGCTGGGCGGGCAACGGCAAGTGCGTCGAGATCCCTTACGCCAAAAGGGTTCCGTTGCGGGCGCGCACCCGGTCGTGGATCACGCTGGAGGAGAACAAGCAGCTCTTCGTGTGGAACGACCCGCAGGGCAACCCTCCCCCGGAGCACGTGACGATCCCGCGCATCGACGCGGCGTTCAGCGGCGAGTGGAGCAACTGGACGTGGGACTCGGTGGTGATCGACAACGCGAATTGCCGCGAGATCATCGACAACGTCGTCGACATGGCCCACTTCTTCTACATCCACTTCGCGTTCCCGACCTACTTCAAGAACGTGATGGAAGGCCACGTCGCCTCGCAGTACCTCACCACGCGCGGACGACCGGACGTCGCGATGGGCTCGAACTACACCGGTGACGTCGAGGTTCGGTCCGAGGCCTCGTACTACGGGCCGTCGTACATGATCGACTACCTGTGGAACGACTACAAGGGCATCGAGATCGAGACCGTGCTGGTCAACTGCCACTACCCGATCTCGCCCACGTCGTTCCGGTTGCAGTGGGGCGCGATCGTGAAGAAACTGCCCGGGGTGTCCGACGAGCACGCCGACAAGATCGCGCACAAGTTCGCGCGCGGCATCGGGGTCGGGTTCCTGCAGGACGTGGAGATCTGGCAGAACAAGACCAGGATCGACAACCCGTTGCTGTGCGAGGAGGACGGGCCGGTCTACCAGCTGCGGCGCTGGTACGAGCAGTTCTACGTCGACGTGGAGGACGTCACCGACGACATGGTGCGGCGCTTCGAGTTCGAGGTCGACACGAGCCGCGCGGTCGAGGTGTGGGAGAAGGAGGTCGCCGAGAACCTCGCCAAAAAAGAACCGGCGCCTCAGCAGTCATGAACGAGCGGGACGAGTTCCTCGTCGGCGGCATGGCTCCCGTGGCATGTGACTGCGGGAACCGGGTGCTGGTGAAGAAGAACAGCCCGCAGCACACGAGCGTGCAGTGGTTGTCCGACACGAGCACCTGTCCTGAGCTGTGCGGGCCGCGGTCGGCGTTCATGCGGACGTGCCTGCGGCTGCGGGACAGCATCGAGAAGGCCGTGCGCGATGGGACGCTGGAGGTCGCCGATGGCTGAGGTGCACCGGTTGCGAGTCGACGAGGTGATCGAGGAGACCGCCGACGCGCGCTCGTTCGTGCTGTCGGGCGCGGACTTCTCGCCGCGCCCTGGGCAGTTCCTGACCGTGCGCGCGGGTGACGTGGCGCGCTGCTACTCCCTGTCGAGCGCGCCGGGTGAACCGTTGAAGATCACGGTCAAGCGGACGCCGGACGGGTACGGGTCGCATTGGATGTGTCGCGAGCTGTGCGTCGGCATGGAGTTGGACGTCCTGGCACCGGCCGGGGTGTTCACCCCTGCCTCGGTGGACGGGTCGCTGCTGGCGTTCGCGGCGGGCAGCGGGATCACGCCGGTCATGTCGATCATCAAGTCGGTGCTGGCCGCGTCCGGGCGGGTGTTCTTGTTCTACGCCAACCGCGACGAGAGCTCGGTGATCTTCGCTCGCGAGCTCGACGAACTGTCTCGGGCGCATCCCGATCGGCTGACGGTCGTGCACTGGCTGGAGTCGGTGCAGGGATTGCCGTACCTGGGGGCGTTGCGGGCGTTTGTACGGGAGTGCGACGAGGCGTTCGTGTGCGGGCCTGGGCCGTTCATGGAGGCCGCGCGCAAGGCCTTGCACGACGTTCCGGTGGTGCACGTCGAGAAGTTCGTGTCGTTGTCGAGCGATCCGTTCTCGGACGTTGTCGCTGTGGTGGACGACCGGCCGGACGCGGTGGTCGAGGTTTCCTTGGACGGCGTCGAGCACCGGTTCCCGTGGCCCGCGCGGCAGAAGCTGCTCGACCTGTTGCTGGACAAGGGCCTCGACGCGCCTTACTCGTGCCGGGAGGGTGCGTGCAGCGCGTGCGCGTGCCGGCTGGTCGAGGGCGAGGTCAAGATGCTCAACAACGACGTGCTCGACTCCGAGGACATCGCCGACGGCATCGTGCTGGCGTGCCAGTCGGTTCCGGTCACCGACACGGTGAAGATCACCTACGAGTGAGGGGCCTGGGAATGCCGATCGACCCGGATGTGGCTGTGGGGGCGGAACTTCCCGAGATCAAGTTCTCCTGGACGCACTCGGACGTGCTGCTCTACCACCTCGCTCTGGGTGCTACCGAGCTTCGGTACGTCTACGAGCAGGGCCTCGAGGTGCTGCCGACGTTCGGTGTGGTGGCGCCCCGGTTCCACGAGACCGCGCCGCCGGCCGTGTCGTTCCCCGGTGTCGACATCGACCTCGCGCGGGTTCTGCACGGCACGCAGGAGATCACCGTGCATGCTCCTTTGCCCGCCGAGGGTGAGGCCGTGTTGCGGACGCGGATCGCGGACGTGTGGGACAAGGGCAAGGCCGCGGTGATCGTGCAGGAGTCGACTGCTGTGACGCCCGACGGCACCGCGCTGTACACGACTCGTTCCAGCATCTTCGCTCGTGGCGAGGGCGGATTCGGCGGTGAGCGCGGGCCGTCGGGCAAGGTCGAGGTGCCTGCACGCGCACCGGACTTCGTGATCGAGACCCCGACTCTGCCGCAGCAGGCGTACCTGTATCGGCTTTGTGGCGACCGGAACCCACTGCACGCCGACCCCGAGTTCGCTCGGATGGCCGGGTTCGACCAGCCGATCCTGCACGGGCTGTGCACGTACGGCGTGGTGTGCCGGGCGGTGATCGACGCCGTGCTGGACGGGCCGGAGCAGGTGTTGTCGTTCGGGGCGAAGTTCGCGGGCGTGGTGTTCCCCGGCGAGACGTTGACGACTCAGGTGCGGCGGGACGGTTCACAGCTGGTGCTGACGACGTCCGCCGGTGATCGTCCCGTGCTCTCCGACGCCGTGCTCACCCTGACCTGACCAGGGTCTCCATCCCCTCGTCCCAGCGCCAGTCTCCGCGGAGGTGCACTCCCCCGATCCACCTGTCGATCCCGTTGAGCGTCACGTGGTCCGCCCGCCCGGCGAGCACTTCCGCGCCCGCTGGAGTCAGCCGCAGGGAGGGCGCGGCCTCCAGCAGCGGGACGGTTGCGCGCGCCATCCGTTCCATCATCGCGAAGCACCAGGTGTCGCCCAAATATGGACGGGTTTCCCTGGCAGCGGCACGAACGAACGCGGTGCCGGCGTCTTCGGCGCCACCGGCGATCGCGGCCAGCACGCGTCGTTCGGTCAGCGACAGACCGTCGCGAGTGGACGGATACTCCCGGCTGAGGCGGTCGAAGGCCTCGCCGAGGAACCGCAGCTCACCGTTGCGGGTGGCGGCTGTGGCAGCCACACCTTCCGGGGTTGGTGCGCAGAACGCTGCCCACGCCACCTGGGCGAGCTCCAGCGCTGCCGGGGTCAGCCGGGCGCATGCGTTCGTCGCGGGCAGCTCGCGCAACTGTGCCGCCGTCAACTCGCCGAGTCCGCCGAACCGGGCAATACCGGGGTACTCGCCGATGCAGATCAGGGTGATGCGCTCGGCGGGCACGCCGAGGCCGGCGAGCCGGTCGAGGATCTGGATGATCTGCAGCTGGTCGTACAGGTCGGCCTCGAACCACAGGACGTACTCGCGGTCTTTGGCGGCTTCCAGGGTCTGGTCGCGCTCGGCGAACATCGCCAAGCCCTCCGCGCGGTCGTCGACGCCGCTCTCCACCAGGAAGTCGGCCCTGACCCGGCGGAGCTCCTCCGGCCCGACCGCGGGCACCGGGCCCTCGTGCAGGGAGTCGCGCCAGTACAGAACCTGCTCAGCGGGCACGTCGGTGGCGTCGCCGTTGCTGACGTGCAACGCCGTCGGGTCGAACTCGGTCACCTGCCCAACAGTAGCCCGCTCGTCGGAACCCCGGTACCTGCCGTGACCAGCACATGTTCCACGTTCGCGACCTGGTTCGCCGCAGTGCCGCGCACCTGGCGCACGCCCTCGGCGATGCCGTTCATCCCGTGCAGGTAGGCCTCACCGAGCTGGCCTCCGTGCGGGTTGAGCGGCAGGTCGCCGTCCAGTTCCAACGCGCCTGACGCGACGAAGTCTTTGGCCTCTCCCCGGCCGCAGAAGCCCAGCTCCTCCAGCTGCACCAGCACGAACGGCGTGAAGTGGTCGTAGAGCACAGCGACGTCCACATCGGACGGTCCGATGCCCGACTTCTCCCACAGTCCCCTGGCTACCACGCCCATCTCGGGGAGCCTGGTCAGGTCGTCGCGGTAGTAGCTGGTCATCGTGAACTGGTCGATGCCGCTGCCCTGAGTGGCCGCCTTGATGTGGGCGGGCTTCTGGGGCAGGTCGCGGGCGCGTTCCGCCGACGTGACGACCAGCGCCACGCCGCCGTCGGTTTCCTGACAGCAGTCGAGGAGGTGCAGTGGTTCGGCGATCCAGCGCGATGCCTGGTGGTCTGCCAGGGTGATCGGCCTGTTGTAGAACCACGCGTGCGGGTTCGTGGCGGCGTGCTTGCGGTCGATCACCGCGATCCGGCCGAAGTCCTCACTCGTCGCGCCGTACTCGTGCATGTACCGGCGCGCGAACATCGCGACCATCGCACCCGGCGTGCCCAGCCCCATCGGGTACGACCAGCTGTTGTCGATGTTCGCGACGGCCGCGGTCTGGACCTGCCCGAACCGGTGGCCCGAGCGTTCGTTGAAGGCCCGGTAGCAGACCACCACCTTCGCCGCGCCGGTCTCGACGGCCATCGCGGCCTGCTGGACGGTCGCGCACGCCGCCCCGCCGCCGTAGTGGACGCGGCTGAAGAACGTCAGCTCCGGGATGCCGAGCTCACGGGCGACCGCGATCTCGGCGTTGGTGTCCATGGTGAAGCTGACCAGTCCGTCCACATCGGACGGTTCCAGCCCGGCGTCCTGCAACGCGGCTCTGACTGCCTCGGCGGCCAGTTGGAGTTCGCTGCGGCCCGAGTCCTTCGAGAAGTCGGTCGCGCCGATGCCCACGATCGCGGCGCTCATGCCGGCACCTCGATCTTCACGACGCCGGTGACGTGGTCACCGTGCCCGGTCCTGCCGACGACCTCGATGGTCAGGTCCTGGTCCTCACGTTCGATCACCTGACCGAAGAACTTCAGCGTGTCGTAGGCGTAGCAGGGCGCGCCGAGCCGGATGTTCACCTGGCGCACCAGGGCTTGCGGGCCTGCCCAGTCCGTGACGTACCGCTGCACCAGGCCCGTTGTGGTGAGGATGTTGATGAAGATGTCCTTCGAGCCTCGTTGTACCGCCAGGTCGCGGTCGTGATGGACGTCCTGGAAGTCACGGGTGGCCAGCGCGGTGCTGATCACGAACGTCGGCGTGGCCTCGACGTGCCACTCGGGCAGGGAATCACCGATCCGCACGGGGCCTCCAGCTCGGCATCGTCAGTTCGTCGTCGACCTTGGTGAACACGACCTCGACCGGCAGTCCGATGCTCGGTTCGCCGTCCAGCTCGCCGAGCATGCGCACGCCCTCGTCCAGTTCGACCAGGGCGATGACGAACGGGGTCTGCTTGCCCGGCACCTGCGGGTGGTGGTGCACGACGTAGCTGTAGACCACGCCGCGGCCGTCGGAGACGAGGTACTTCGGTTTGGTGGCACCGCATTCCGGGCACATCGGGCCGGGTGGGTGCCTGAGCAGCCCGCAGCCGCCGCACCGCTGGATGCGGAGTTCGCCTTCTCTGCACCCTTCCCAGAAGTACTCGGTGTCGCGGTTGACGGAGGGACGGATGACCTGGGTGGACTGCGGTTCGGGCGTGGGCGCGGGTTTCTGCGCGGGACGGAACTTCAGCACCCGGAACCTCATCTCCGCCACGGCCTCGTCGCCCACCCACCAGGTGCTCCTGGTCGTGACGAACCACCCCTCGCCCAGCCCGGTCTTCTTCGGGCCGGTCACGTCCTCCAGGCTCGTCGTCACCGACAGGTGCTCGCCGACCTTCAGGTACCGGTGGTAGGTCTGGTCGCTGTTCGTCGCCACGACGGAGGTGAACCCGGCCTCGTCCAGGACCTTCATCATCGCGCCGAGCGGGTCGTCGAGGGTGCGCTGACCGTGCAGCCCGGCCATCGTCCACACCTGCACCATCGCGGGCGGCGCGACCTCGGTGTAGCCGGGATGCTGGTCGCCGATCGCCTCCAGCCAGTTGTTGATCATCGGCAGGTTGACCGGGTCGCGTGCCAGCCGCGGCGCCGACTCACCCTGTTCGGCGATGCGGGCGGCCTCCTTCTCGATGTCGATCATCGCACCACCCGTGGTAGGCCGAGCCCGATGTTCGCGATCAGCTCGCGCTGGATCTCCTGCACTCCCCCGCCGAACGTCAGCACGAGGTTGCGGCGCGCCTGCACGTCCAGCCAGCGGACCAGTTCCGCGTCGGCACCGTGGCGTCCGACGAGCTCTTCCAGGATCCGGCCGACGCGCTGGGTCCGGTCCGCGGCGAACACCTTGGTGGCTGAAGCGTCCGCGACCTCCACCTCACCGCTCGCGACCTGCCAGTTGAGCAGCTCGTTCACCCGGTGCACCGCGCGTGCCTCGGCGAACGCGCGCTTGACGTCCGGCTCGTCGAGCAGCTGGCGTTCGGCGGCCCAGCTGTGCACGCGTTCGACGAGCGCACCGAGCCGGCCGGACGGGCCGAGCATCACGCGTTCGTGGTTGAGCTGGGTGGTGATCAGCCGCCAGCCCTTGTTCTCCTCGCCGACCCTGCGGTTCTCGGGCACACGCACGTCGTTGTAGTAGGTGGCGTTGACGTGGTGCGCGCCGTCGCACGTGATGATCGGCGTCCACGAGTAACCGGGATCGCGAGTGTCGACGATGAGGATCGTGATGCCCTTGTGCCGCGAGTCCGGCGTTCCGGTGCGGCACGCCAGCCACACGTAGTCGGCGTCGTGCCCACCGGTCGTGAAGGTTTTCTGGCCGTTGACGATGTAGTGGTCGTCCTCGCGAACTGCCTTGGTGCGCAACGAGGCCAGGTCCGTGCCCGCGTCCGGCTCGGTGTAGCCGATCGCGAAGTGGAGGTCGCCGCTGAGGATGCGGGGCAGGAAGAAGTCCTTCTGCTCCTGCGTTCCGAACGCCTGCAGCGTCGGGCCGACGGTCTGCAGCGTCACGTACGGCAGCGGGACGTCCGCCCGCGCGGCCTCGTTGACGAAGATCTGCTGCTCGACCGGCCCGAACCCGAGCCCCCCGTACTCGACGGGCCACCCGACGCCGAGCCTTCCGTCGCGCCCGAGCCTGCGCACCAGCTCGCGGTAGGTCTCGCCGTGGCGTTCGGTGAGCATCGCCTCGCGCTCCTGAGGCGACATCAGCCCGGCGAAGTACTCGCGCAGCTCATCCCGCAGTTTGCGTTGCGAATCGGTGAAGTCAATGAACATCGATGGCCCCCAAGCGGTGCTCCACTCCGCCGACGAACCGCGTCAGCTCCTTGGCCATGCCGTAGTACCGGTGCATCGGATACGTGATGTCGAGGCCGAGGCCGCCGTGCAGGTGGTGGCACGTGTGGACGGCCGGCAGCGCTTCCGCCACCAGCCAGTAGGCCGCGGTGCCGAGGTCGTTGTCGTCGAGGCTCCAGCAGGCGGTCAGGGCCGCGAGGTGGAGCGTGCGGGAAGCGATGTAGACGTCCGCGACCTGGCACGCGGCCGATTGGAAGGTGGACAACGGCTTGCCGAACTGGTGGCGCGTGCCGACGTGCTTGACGGTGAGGTCGAGTGCTCCCGCCAGGACGCCGTCCGCGACCGCACATGCCCCGGCCAGAGCGAATCGGCGCAGGTCCTCGGCCGCGCCACGCAGTTCCTCACCGCGGGCGCCTTCGAAGCGCACGGTCCCGTCCGATGTGGACACGCCGGGCTGTGCCGGGTCGACGACGAACACACCGGCGTCCGTGCTCACCAGGATCCGTCGCGCCTCAGCCGCGTACGGCACGTTGATCTTCACGCCGAAGATCCCGTCCGGCCCCGCGGTGGTGCTCGGCTTCGCAGGCAGCGGCGCGGACGGCTCGCTCAACGCCGCGGTCAGCACCGCGTGTTGCTCGGTCACCAGCGGCAGCAGTTCGTCCTGCTGCTCCGGCGTCCCGTACTTGACGATCGGCAGCACGCCGAGCGCCAGAGTCGCGAGCGCCGGCACGTCGACCGCACGCCGTCCGACCTCCGTGAGCACCACCGCCGTCTCCAGGACGCCGAGCCCGTCGCCGCCGAGCCGTTCCGGAACGGCGAGGGACAGCAACCCCGCCTCCCCCAGGGCTTTCCAGGGCGTGTCGCTCTCCCTGCCCAGCACGTCGGCGGCCAGCCGGCCGATCTCCCGCTGGGTGTCGTCGAGGCTGAAATCCATCAAGGCTCCCTCGGTAGACCGAGAATCCGTTCGCCGGCCAGGTTCATCAGCACCTGCGTGGTTCCGCCGGCGATGCTCAGACACCGGGTCAGCAGGAACTCGTGGACCTCTCCGCCGTTCACCGCACCGTCCGGGCCGAGCAGCTCGACGGCGAACTCCGCGACGTCCTGCCGCTGCCGCACCCCGGCCAGCTTGCGCACGCTGGACTCCGCGCCCGGCTCCTGCCCGCTCAGCACGCGCAGGCTCGCCCGCAGGTCCAGCGCCGCGACCGCGAGCCCCTGAGCCACCAGCTCACCGAGCTGTTCCGGGCGTTCGGCCGCGGCCGGAGACTCCAGAACACGTTCCAGCGACTCACCCAGCGACGACCCCATCGCCACGCGCTCGTTGGCCAAAGTGGTGCGGGCCAGCCGCCAGCCGTCGCCGATCTCGCCGACCACGCAGTCATCGGGCACGAACACGTCGTCGAGGAAGACCTCGTTGAACCGCGCCTCCCCGGTGATCTCCCGCAACGGCCGCACGTCGACACCTTCGGAGCGCATGTCGACCAGGAAGTACGTGATGCCCTTGTGCTTCGGGACCGACGTGTCCGTGCGGGCGAGGCAGATCGCCCAGTCGGCCTCGTGCGCGAGCGAGGTCCACACCTTCTGCCCGCTGAGCTTCCAGCCGCCGTCCACCCGCACGGCCTTGGTCCGCAACGACGCCAGGTCCGACCCGGCCTCGGGCTCGCTGAAGAGCTGGCACCAGGTGAGCTCGCCGCGCAACGTCGGCCGCACGAACCGTTCCTGCTGCTCGGGCGTTCCGTGGCGGAGGATCGTCGGCCCCGCCCAGCCGCCGATGATCAGATCGGGCCTGCGCAGCCCGGCTCGGGCGAACTCGTCGTCGATCACCGCCACCCGAGCCGGATCGGCATCCAACCCGTACGGCCGCGGCCAGTGCGGCACGAGATATCCGCTGTCCGCCAGTCGTTCCCGCTGAACGCCGGTGTCCAGCCCGGCGATCTCCTCGGCGAACGCCCGCACGTCCTCGTCGCGCTCGAGCTCGACGGAGTGCGACCGGCGCGCGCCCGCCATCGCCAGCTCCGCGACCCGTCGGCGCCACACCCCGACACCGCCCGCGAGCTGCTGCAACGACAACGCGCGCCGCAGATAGCGGTGAGCCTCGTGCTCCCAGGTGAACCCGATGCCACCCAGGATCTGGATGCAGTCCTTGGCGTTGCGGACCGCCGCGTCGAACGCCACCGCCCCCGCGACCGCCGCCGCCAGCGGATGTTCGTCCTCACCGAACGCGCGCGCCGCGTCCCACGCGACCGAACTCGCCTGCTCGGCCCGGCACAGCATCTCGACGCACAGGTGCTTGATCGCCTGGAACGACCCGATGACACGCCCGAACTGCTGTCGCTGTTTCGCGTACTCCACGGCGGTGTTCAGGCACCACTGCGCGATCCCGCTCGCCTCGGCGGCCATCAGCGTGATCGCGAGATCGGTCGGGTCGTCGATCTTCGAGCCGGGCTCGTCGACCACCACCGACCCCAGCGACCGCGACAGGTCCACCGCGTCGAGCGGCGTGACGGTCACCTGAGAGGCGGGCACGAGCATCCAGGAGTCCGTTCGCACCAGCAGATGCGTCGCCTCCGCGGCACCGACCACGTGCTGAGACGAAAATCCGAACCCGGCGATCCCGTCGAACTCCGGAACCAGCACCGACACCAGTGCCGTGGGCAGCAGCGGCCCCGGCACGAGGTTCTCCGCCGCCCGTTCCAGCATCACCGCGAGATCGGCGACCGTGCCGCCCTCCCGCGTCACCTCGAAGAACCCGACCCGGACGAGGTCAGCCCACTCGCCCTTCGCCGCGTCAACACTGTCGCGCAACGCTCGTTGTTCCCCGGTCGTGGCGATCGGCATGCAGCCTCCTCCATACGTGAAGGAGTTTATAGAACGTGTTCTAATTCCGGCAACAGATCATGGCTGCCAAACCGATCGAGTACGATGAAGGGGCTGCTGCAACACGTTCCAGGAGGATCATCTCCGTGTCACCTTCGAAGGCGCGCACCGACGCACTCATGGCGGGCGAGGAGCTCAGCTCCGCGGCCCAGCGCGAGCGGCGCAAGCGGATCGTCGACGCGACCATTGCGCTGGCGTCCAAGGGCGGGTTCGACGCCGTCCAGATGCGCGCCGTCGCGGACAGGGCGGACGTCGCGCTGGGCACGTTGTACCGCTACTTCCCGTCGAAGGTCCACCTGCTCGTGTCGAGCCTCGCGGTCGAACTCGAGCGCGCCCAGGAGAAGATGGACCGCACCACGGTCCCCGGCGACAGCCCCTACGAGCGCGTCCTGTTCGTCCTCGGCCGCATCACCAGGGGCCTGCAGCGCAACCCGCACCTCACCGAGGCCATGACGCGCGCCTTCACCTTCGCCGACGCCTCCGCGGGCGCCGAGATCGACCGCGTCTCGCTGCTCATGGAGAGCATGTTCACCCGCGCGATGAGCGACGAGGACCCGACCGACGAGCAGAAGGCCATCGCCCGCGTGATCGGCGACGTGTGGCTGTCCAACCTGGTCGCCTGGGTCACCCGCCGCGCCACGGCCACCGACGTCGCGAACCGCCTCGAACTGACGGTCCGCCTGCTGCTCAAGTAGGCCTGCGGGACGACCCCGCAATCACTCCCCCGAATGATGCCGGCGCACGCCGGTCGCCCTACCGTCTGTCCTATGAAGACGCTCGCGGTCGTGCTCGGGGTGCTGGTGGTGCTCGGCGGCGGAACCGTCGCCCTGGTGAACCACCTCGGCGGCTGGAACACGCTGATCGGCAAGTCCTGGGCCATCACCTACGAGGTGACGACCGAGCCCGCCACCGGCACTCCCATGCAGATCGAGTACCTGGAGAACCCCGACCGCAACAGGAAGGAGTCACCGCACGTCATCACCAAGGCGGTCGCCATCCCGTTCACGTCGGAGGTGATCATCAACGCCGGGGAGAAGGCAGAGGTCACCGCCACGCCCAACGCCGACCAGGTGCTGACGTGCCGCATCCTGCTCGACGGCGTGAAGGTGCTGGCGAGCGCGACCTCGACGCCCGGTCAGAAGGTCAGCTGCGAGACGGTGACCGGAACCTGAGTCACTCAGCGGGCTCGTCCTCGCCGGACGCGAGCTCCGGTGGAAGGTCCCGCAGGAAGTCCGCCAGCGTCTGGCTGTTCATCTGCGACCCCGCCACCAGCGGCAACGCGCCGTTGGCCATACCCGAGTCGACCCAAGCCCTCTCCGTCTCGATCCGGAGGTACTGGATCCGCTGCTCCAGTTCCGCGTTCTTCAGCTCGTACAGCAACGTCTGCTGCTTGTCGCGCACGCCGGCCTTGTCACGCCGCCTGGCATCCAGTTCCTCGTCGAGCTCGATGATCGACAGGCTGCAGCGGCCAGCCTGCACGCCCCACTCCTCGAGCGCCTCGGCAACTCTCTCCTGCACCTCCATGCGCACCTCGTTGAGCCCTGAGACGAACTCGAGCACCTCGCGCTCCGCCGCACAGCTGCTGAAGTAGCTCTCGACGGTGCCGCCGAGCACGCGCTCGACGAACCTCTGCACGGGGCCCAGTCCCGTCCCGTCGCTGTCCTGACCGAACCTGCGCACCAGTCGCGGCGCCGCCTCCGCGGGGATGCGGATGATCTGGGCCATGGTGAACCGGAGACGGTAGCCCTCGACGTCGACCACGATCTCGTCCAGCGCCGTGTCGAAGCACTCGGCCCTTTTCCGGCCGGCCCATTCCAGCATCAGCTCGCGGGTGGGGATGATCACGACTCGGGCGAACCACGGGTTGATCCGGTACACACCGCCGGGCGGCAGTGTTTCCGCCTGCGCGCCGCGCCGGCCTCCGTTGTCCAGGAACACCCACGGCCGCTGGAAACTCGAGTGGCCGGCCACGACCGGGCCGACGACGTTGTCGTTCGCGTCGGGTGCCGCGCCCTCCTTGGCGATGACGACGCCGGTGGCCCCCTCCGGAACGCTGACGTCCATCAGGTCCGAGCGGACGAGGCCGTACTTCTCCCCCAGCGTTTCCGCGGTGATGACCTCGAACAGCGCCGGGTTGATGTCGTAGGAGGCACCGCCGGGCAGGACCATGGGCTGCTTGCCCATCTGCCCGCCCTCCCGCAGGAACCGGGGCCCGTCCTGGAAGTAGTCGCACTCCACGTGCTCGCACAGCGTCCGGTCGACGGGTATGACGGCGCCGACCTTCGCGATGACGACGCCGATGGTGCCCGTGGGAACGACGGTCCGTTCGACGTACTGGACCCGGTACAGCAGCGGTGGCAGGAAGTAGCGGTGATCGGCCCGCAGCGTGGCGGCCTGCACTCCCTGGCCACCGTGCACGCGAAGTGGGTAAATCTCGTTCTTCAAGCCGCCGAACCGCTTGTACACCACACCGACCTTCCCGGTCGGCACCGTCCGGAAGCCGGTCAGCACCACCACCAGGGCGAGGGCGACGACCGCCACTATGACGCTGACGATGACCATCAGGCCCCCACCCCGCTGTTGCGCAGGCGCATGTGCACGGCCATCACCGTGTCGGTCCACCTGTCGTGCCAGCTCTCGAACCGTTCCAGCTGAGGGTTGCGCATCGTCGGGAAGAAGCCCGGCGGGAACTGGTCCACGGCGACCAGCTCCTCGTACCGCGGGGACACCTCGCCGCGCAGGTTCTTCCAGCCCACCGACAACGCCAGCGCGAGGAAGTCCCGGTAACGGCCGGGTGGCGCGCCGGGCGGCGGACCGGGGTGCCGGGACAGTTGCAGCGCGAACCCCTGCTGTCCCTGGGTGAACTTCGACCAGATGGTGTCGATGTCGGCGAGCAGTGCCGGTGACAGCCGCACGCCGTCGGCTTGGCGCAGCCAGCCCTTGTCCAGGCGCTGCACGGACTCCAGCAGCAGTGCCGTAGTCAGGATGTCGGCGTGCGCGAACCGGCCGTCCTCCAGCGCCTGCCGCAGCCGGCGCAGCGAGCCCTCGGTGGACGACGTGGCGACGGGCACGACCGGGCTCGGCCGCTGCGAGGGACGGACCACCGGACCGCCCAGGAGGTCCCGCAGGTCGGTGATCTCCCGCTGGCCGGGCAGCCCGCAGTCCCTGGCGTCGAAGAAGCTGGTGGCGGCCAACAGGAAATGCCGCTTGCCGCTCAGCAGGACCGGCAGGAACGGCCGCCCGTGCCGCTGCCCCTCGAGAATCTCGCGTTCGACCCGCTCCGACCGCTCGGACGCGGGCGACATGATCACGATGACGCCGGGCGCGGCAGCCAGCCCGTCATGGATCTCGGCCGGATCCCTGCGCAGCTCGGCGTCCAGCCACACCGGGAGGTCCGACGCCGCCAGGTGCTCGGCGAGCCGCTGCACGTACGCCGCGTCCGCCTGGGCGTACGAGAGGAGGAAACCGGCCGATCCAAACGACATACCGCACGCTAACCACGCGGTCACAGCCCTGACATCAGCGTCGCCCGCATTGACCATGTATTGACCACTCCAGGATTCAGCCCAGTGAACGGCCAGCTGCGGACAATCCAGACAAAACCCCTCGATAGATCGGATCTCTGGGTACCTGAACTGACGTTACCGGCCAAATTCGGCACCTTGGCGCATTGACCCATCGGAGCGATACTGCTTGTGTGGCCCCGAGCACAGGGGGTCACATGACAACCAGCAGGCGGCAGTTCTTCGGCCAGGCGGCGGCGGTCTCGGCCGGAGTCGCGGTCACCTCACCGGCGGTGGAGGCCCTTGCAGCGGTCGACGCGCCCGAAGGCGCAGGCCTCGTCGAGGTGGCGTTCAAGGTCAACGGCGAGCGCCGGAAACTCAGCCTCGACCCTCGCGTGACGCTGCTCGACGCGCTGCGGGAACGGCTCCAGCTCACCGGCACGAAGAAGGGCTGCGACCGCGGGCAGTGCGGCGCGTGCACGGTCCACGTCGACGACAGGCGCGTGCTGTCGTGCCTGACTCTGGCGGCGACGTTGCAGGGCAAGGAAGTCACCACGATCGAAGGCATCGCGGACGGCGACGAGCTCCACCCGGTGCAGCAGGCGTTCATCGACCACGACGGCTTCCAGTGCGGATTCTGCACGTCCGGTCAGATCATGTCCGCGGTCAAGGTCGTCGGGGACCGCGAGGTGCGGACCGACGACCAGATCCGGGAAGCGATGTCCGGCAACCTCTGCCGTTGCGGCGCCTACCCGAACATCCTCGAAGCGATCAAGCAGGCCAAGGACGGTGACCGCTGATGCGCGCGTTCGACTTCGCCACGCCGTCGACCGTCCCCGACGCGTTGAAGCTCGCGAAACCCGGCTCGGCGTTCCTCGCGGGCGGCACCACGCTGGTCGACCTGATGAAGCTCGACGTCATGACGCCCGACCGCGTGATCGACGTCAACAACCTGCCGCTCAGGGGAATCCGGCTGCACGAGGGCGCGTTGCGGATCGGGGCGCTGGAGCGGATGGGCGACGTCGCCGCGCATCCCGTCGTCACCTCGGTGCACCCGATGATCTCCCGTGCGTTGCTGCTCAGCGCGTCCGGTCAGCTCAGGAACATGGCGAGCATCGGCGGGAACCTGATGCAGCGCACGCGATGCGACTACTTCCGCGACGTCACCTCGGCGTGCAACAAACGGCTGCCGGGCAGCGGATGTCCCGCGCTGACCGGGATCAACCGCACGCACGCGATCCTCGGCACCAGCGACTCGTGCGCCGCGACCCACGCCAGTGACGTCGCGGTCGCGTTCGTCGCGCTGGAAGCCCAGGTCGTGCTGCGCGGCAAGGACGGTGACCGGACCGTGCCGCTCGAGGACTTCTACCGACTGCCCGGCAGCACGCCGGAACGCGAGAACGTCCTCGGGCCCGGTGAGCTGATCGCCGAGGTGGTCGTGCCGGCGCTCCCCTGGGCCCGCACCTCGACCTACCTCAAGATCCGCGACCGGCAGTCCTACGAGTTCGCGCTCACGTCCGTCGCGGCGGCCGTCAGCCTCAAACGCGGTGTGGTGCAGGACGTCAGGCTCGCCGCGGGCGGAGTGGGCACGAAACCGTGGCGGCTGCGAGCCGTCGAGGAGGCCTTGAAGGGCGGTGTGGCCATGGAGCGAACGTTCGCCGACGCCGCCGAGTCCGCTGTGGACGGAGCGCGAACCTTGGCGCACAACTCGTTCAAGCCCAGCCTGTTGAAGCGCACGATCGTCCGCGCCCTGCTCGACGCGGCGGGTGTGCGGTGATCGGGCGCTCGGTCGACCGGGTCGACGGCCGCATCAAGGTCACCGGCGCGGCACCGTACGCCGCCGACACCAAGATCCCCGGCCTCACCTACGGCTACCTGGTAACCAGCACGATCGGGCGCGGTCAGGTCACCGCGATGGACACGAGCGCCGCGCTCGCCTCCCCCGGTGTGCTGGCCGTGTACACGCCGTTCAACCCGCTCAAGCTGTTCGCGTACGTGCAGGAGCAGAACGACGAGCGCTTCCCTCCGTTGCAGGACACGGAGGTGCGGTTCTTCGGCCAGGCCATCGGGTTCGTCGTCGCCGAGACGTTCGAACAAGCGCGGGACGCGGCCGGTCTGGTCACCGCGACCTACCAGCAGCTGCCGCCGGTGACCGAGTTCCCCGGCCTGACCCTGCAGAAGTTCGAGGAGGTCGAAGAGGTCAAGGCCGACGTCCAGGCCCTGGGCGACATCGTCTTCACCCAGAGCTACACCACCTCGTTCCAGCACCACTGCGCGATGGAACCGCACGCCACCGTAGCCACCTGGAACGGCGACCACCTGACCGTCTACTCGGTCTCGCAGGGCGCCCTTCTGGTGCAGCGCAGGCTGTCCGAGACGCTCGGCGTCGACGCCGCCAAGATCCACGTGCTCAGCCCGCACGTCGGCGGCGGCTTCGGCGGCAAGTGGGGCAACTGGGCGCAGGTCCCGCTGGCGTGCGCGGCCTCCAGGGCACTCGGCAGGCCGGTCAAGGCGATGCTGTCGCGCGAGCAGGTGTTCCTGATGGCCGGTCACCGGCCGATGACCAAGCAGACCCTGCAGATGACCTGCACGCCCGACGGCAAGCTCACGTCGATCGTCAACGACGGCGTGACCAGCCGCGGCTTGGGCGGCAACTGGTCCGAGTCCGTCGCGAACTGGACGCTGACCACCTACGCGAGCCCGAACATCCGCGTCACCAAGACGATCGTGCCGCTCAACCTCGGTGCGGCGACGGTGATGCGCGCACCAGGCGAGGCCAACGGCTCGTTCGCGCTGGAGAGTGCAATGGACGAGCTCGCCGAGCAGCTCGGCATCGACCCCGTCGAGATGCGGTTGCGCAACTACGCCACGTTCGTGCCGAACACCGGGAAACCGTGGTCCAGCAAGCATCTTGACGAGTGCTACCGGATCGGCGCCGACCAGTTCGGCTGGTCGAAACGGCCTGCCAAGGCCCGCGCGACCGTCGACGGCGACTGGCTCGTCGGCACCGGCATGGCCACCGCGACCTACGGCGCCTCCCGCGGCCAGGCGTCGATCAAGGTCCGGCTCTACCCGGACGGCACCGCGTCCGTCTCGGGCACCGCCGCGGACCTGGGCACGGGCCAGTACACGGTGTTCGCCATCCTGGCCGCCGACGAGCTGGGCATCCCGGTCTCGCGCATCCGGCCGGAGCTCGGCGACTCCACCTCCCCCGCCGCGGCCAACGCCGGCGGCTCGAACTCCACGTGCACCAACGGTCCCGCGGTGCAGGTCGCCACCAAGGCGGTGCAGGCCGAGCTCATCACCCTGGCCACCACCAACACGCGTTCTCCCTTCTACGGCAAGGAAGTCACCTACCGCGACGGCAGCGTGTCGTCCGGCGGCCTCACGATGAGCTTCGGCACGCTGCTCACCACGTGCGACGTCGGTGGAGTCGAAGCCGTCGGCACCTCACCCAAGCTCACCGATCCCGAACACGGCTTCCGCTCGTTCGGCGCGCACTTCTGCGAGGTGCGGGTGCACCGCCTGACCGGCGAACCGCGCGTGACGCGATGGCTGTCCGTGTGCGACGCGGGCACGATCGTCAACACCAAAGCGGCTCGCAGCCAGATCCAGGGCGCGGTGGTGATGGGCATCGGGCAGGCGTTGCTGGAGGCCACCGAGGTCGACCACGCGACCGCGCGGTTCTCCAACGCCAGCCTGGCGAGCTACCTGGTGCCGGTGCACGCCGACATCCCTCGCATCGACGTCCGCTTCCTGGACCACCCGGACGGCGTGATCAGCGGGCTGGGCGCGAAGGGCATCGGCGAGCTCGGCATCGTGGGCGTGGCCGGCGCGATCGCGAACGCCGTCCACCACGCCACCGGTGTCCGGGTCCGCGATCTGCCGATCACACTGGAGAAGCTGCTCTAGACGTTGTCGGTGTGCTCGACGCCCGAGTTGCGGTAGTTCTGCACGGCGGTCTTCACCTGGGCCGGGCTGAGCACCCGGTCCTTGGCGAAGTACACCCAGTCGACGTCCTGCTGGTAGGCCCGCTCGGCGCTGCTGCCCTGCAGGCCGCCGGAGATGAACCACAGGTTGAAGTTGATCGACATCGGCGTCTCGGGGTAGTACTTGTCGCCGTGGTCGGCCACCTGTGTGCCGTCGATGAAGTACTTCACGCGGCCGCCGCCGACCTGGATCACCAGGTCGTGCCAGCCCGCGTAGCTGACGCGCTGCTCGTTGTGGATGTTGTCGGCGACCCACGGCTCGTTCTGATAGGTCTCCCAGGTGGTCTCGTACAGGATGTTGGACGATTCACCCCAGCCGCCGTTGGGCAGGTACTCGAAGTCCAACTCGCCGTAGTCTGGGTCCATCGGCGCGTTCAGCGGGGTGATGGTGAAGAACGTCTGCACGACCTGGTCGCCGTCCGGGCCGAACACCGGGGCGTCGCTGAACTTCACGCGTGCCGCGTAGGTGCCCTCGAAGAACTTGCGCTGGTGGAACATCTCGGTCTGCCTCGCGGCGGAACCGTTGTTCCACGAGTCGAGGCGCAGCACCTTCGAACCGTCGACGGTCGGGAACGTGACGCGCGACGGGTCCCATTCCGCGCCCGGCACACCGGGTCCGCCACCGCCGCCGCGCACGGTCCAGCCGCGCTGGCTGATCCGCGAGTCGCTGGAGCTCGTGTAGCTGAAGTCGTCGAACATGGTGGGGCCGTTGGGGTTCGGCGGCGTTGACGTGGTCGTCGTCGTGGTGGGCGGGCTGCCACCGGGCGGGGTGCCCCACAACAGCGTGCCGCCGCGGTAGACGGCGACCTTGTTCCACGCCGAGTACGAGCTGTCGGCGCGGAACGAGTAGTCGTCGGACTGCGTGATCGGGCCCCAGTTCGTGCGGTAGAACCTCAGCTGCAGGTCGCCGGTGTCCTGGCCCGCCGCCAGAGTTCCCGCGCCCGAGGTGAACCCGACCTCCAGGTAGCGGTCGGGGTTGCCGCTCAGGTTCCCGAACGTGCCGGTGACGTTGGCGCAGCCGCGGACCGCCCACGAGCAGGCGAAGCGGTACCCGACGTCGGGGGTCTCGCTGCGGAAGTAGTAACGGATCTTCACCTCCGCCAGCGGCACGGTCGTCGTGCCGGAGTTGACCAGCTTGAACCACGGTTCGACCTGGTCGGTGGTCGCACCGGACGCGCTGGTCCGGTACTGGGCGGTGAGCGCGTCGGCCGCGAAGGCGTTGGGCGCCACGGCCAACGCGGCGACGGTGAGCGCCGCGCAGGAAACGGCTATGAGTGCTCGCAAGGTTCTCTCCTCACTTCGGCAGGGATGGACAGTGCGGCGAGCCTTGATGCGTGGTGACGCATCCGTGTCGTGAAGCCCTCCCACTCCCGGCGCTGCGACCACAGGGTGTCGGCCAGCGCGGCGAGGCGCGGAAAAGCCATGTACTCCAGGTGTTCTCTCGTGCGGATGTGCTCGGTCCACAGCTGGCACTGGGCGCCGAGCACCCCGTCCGGCAGTGGCACGTGGTAGACGTCCTTCACCGTCACGACATGGCCGGGCTGGCCGGGCGGTTCACCCGTCTCGGACTGCGGATAGTCGAGGTAGGTGGACGTGTGCGGGGTCATCACGACGGGTTGGCCCCGCTCCAGCGCCTTCGCGGCCTGGGTGACGTCCTTCCACGGCATGACGACCGAGCGCGCGTCGCCGGTTGGTTCCCAGGCAGCCGGGATGCGGCCGCGGCCGAGCAGGTACTTGGCTGCCTGCTTCAGGAACCTGCCGTGGACCTCCTCGGGCAGCAGGCATTCGTCGCCGCCGAGGTGGACGTACTCGCCCGGGAACACCTCCAGGACCTCGGCCAGCACCTCGCGGACGAAGCCGAGCGAGTGCAGGCCGAACGCGGAGTCGCTGATGCCCCACCGGGTCCAGACCGGCAGCGGTTGTGGGGCGATGCCCAGGTCCGGATAGGCGGCGAGCGCCGCGCGGGCGTGGCCGGGCATCTCGATCTCCGGCATGATCCGGATGCCGCGCTCGGCCGCGTGCGCGACGAGACCTTCGAGCTCGGCGCGGGTGTAGGAACCGCCGTGTGGGACGCCGTCGCCGTTCGTCTCCGCACGCAGGCCGCCGACCGAGGTCAGCAGCGGGTGGCGCGGGATCGGCATGCGCCAGCCCTGGTCGTCGGTCAGGTGCAGGTGCAGGACGTTCAGCTTGTGCAACGCCATCAGGTCGATGAACCGGCGCACCACGTGGACCGGCTGGAAGTGCCGGGCGACGTCGAGCATGAACCCGCGCCACGGCAACCTGGGCACGTCCCGGATGTCGACGCCGGGCACGACCCAGTCCACATCGGACACTCTGGACCGCTTGAGCGCCTCGACCGGAAGGAGCTGCCGGATCGTCTGAACGCCGTGCGCGAGACCGGCCGCGGTTCCGGCTCGGAGCAGGACGCCGTGCTCGTTGACGGTCAGCGCGTAACCTTCCGCGCCGAGGCCGACGAGCTTGGCGTCCAGGGCGATGACGATCTGGCCGTAGTCGGCGATCGGCAGCGGAAGTCCCGTGGCGGGCCGCAGGAGGGTGCGGAGCAGTCTGGCCGCGTGCTCCGCGCCGGGCCTGACGCGGATCGTCGTGCCGCAGTCGAACGTGAAGCCCTTGCCGCGGCGGACGATCCTGGTCGGGTGCGGGACGATCATCCCTTCACCGCCCCTCCGACGATGCCCGTGGTGACCCTGCCCTGCAGGACGAGGAAGATCAGCAGCACCGGGAGCATGAACAGCGTCGAGGCGGCCATCGTGGCGCCCCAGTCGGTGCCGAAGGTGTTGTTGAACGACGAGAGCCAGACCGGCAGCGTGCGGTCGTCCTGGTCCTTGATGATCAGCACGTTGGCGAAGGCGAACTCGTTCCACGCGGTGATGAACCCGAACAACGAGGTCGCCAGCAGACCAGGCGCCAGCAGCGGGAACACCACCCTGCGAAACGCCTGGCCGCGCGAGCAGCCGTCGACCTGCGCCGCTTCCTCGAGGTCGACCGGGATCGCCGCGAGAAACCCGCGCAGGGTCACGATGGTAAACGGCAGCGTGATCATGAAGTAGACCAGCGTGAGCATCCAGAGGGTGTCGAGCATGCCGGTGTCCCTGGCGATCACGTAGATCGGGATGAGCAGCGCCTCCCACGGCGTCATCTGCGCGATGAACACCATCAGCACGAACGCCCTGCGGCCCTTCCACTGCAGCCTTGCCACCGCGTACGCCGCGAGCAGGGCGACGACCAGCGCGAGCAGGACCGCCCCGCCCGCCACCAGAAGACTGTTGCGCCAGAACGAGAAAAAGCCCTTCGCCGCGACCGCTGTTCCGAAGTGGTCGAACGTGATGCTCGCCGGGAGGAACGTCGGTGTGGCGCTCTGGATGTCCCGTGTCGGTTTGAACGCCGTGAGCACCATCCAGTAGACCGGGAAGACCGAGAGGACGAAGACCACGAGCGCCGCCGTGTTCTTGGCGATTCTCATGCCTCTCGCTCCTGCCGGTAGAGCTGCCGGAAGTAGGCCAGCAGCGCGAGCACGAGCAGCACGACCATGAGCATCGAGACGGCCGCACCGAGGTCGTAGCGCTGCAACGACTGCGCGACCTGGAACGCGTAGACCGGCAGCGTCGTCGTGGCCCGGCCCGGACCGCCCTGGCTGATCACCCAGATCTGCACGAACGCCTTGACCACCCAGATCACCTCGAGGCACGTGATCAGGCCGAACATGGCTCGCAGCATCGGGAAAGTGATGGTCGAGAAGACCCGCCACGCGCCCGCGCCGTCGATCCGCGCGGCCTCGTACAGCTCCTGCGGCACGGTGATCATCGCCGCGTACAGCGACAGCGCGGCGAACGGGATCGACTGCCAGACGATCAGCGTCACGAGGATGCCGAACGTCGCCTCGCCGTCCGCGAACCAGGTGTAGTCGCGGTACTCCTCTAAGCCGAGCGCCGTCAGGGCCCAGTTCACGACGCCGAGCCTGGACTGGAAGAGCCACTGGAACACCGTGGTCGCGGCGATGACCGGCGTGGCCCAGGTGAGCACGAGGCCGCCCATCACGAGCAACCTGAGCCAGCGGTTGAGTTTGACCAGCAGCAGAGCGACGGCGGTCGACAGCACCATGATCAGCACGACGTTGATCGCGGTGAACCACAGCGTCCTCCTGACCACGCCCCAGAACTCGGGGTCGGTGAGCACCTTGACGTAGTTCGCGAGTCCGACGAACTCGGCGTCGCCGCGCACCAGTTGCGGCAGGCCGAACCGCTGCAGCGAGATGATCACGTTGCGCACCAGCGGGTACAGCAGCAGGTACGCGGTGGCCAGCAGGGTCGGCGCGATCAGCAGGTACGGCAGGATCGGCTTCTTGCGCCGTCTCGGGGTGGCCGGCGCAGATGTCCGCACCGGCCGTTCCGCGAGGAGCGTCATTTGCCCGAGTTGAGCGCTTGGGTGATCACTTCGTCGGCCTTCGCCGCTGCCGCCTTGGGATCGGTGCCGGTCAGGACGGCGGTCTGGAACTCCTTGATCGGGTTGCGCGCCTCGACTGCGGCCCAGTTCGGCGAGTTCGGGGTGGCGTGCCCGTTGGCCGCGCCGGCCGCCATGGCCGCGGTGCCGGGATCGCCGCTGACCTTCTCGGCGAGCGCCTTGCGGTTCGGCACGTAGTTCATCGCCTTGGCCAGCTCGACCTGCCACTTCTCGCCCGCGAGCGCCTTGACGACCTCGTAGGCGCCGTCCTGACGCGGACTCGCCAGAGGAATGATCAGGTCGGAGCCGCCGGTGAACACGGCGCCGGGCTTGTCGGCGGTCTTGCCGGGGATCGGGAAGAACCCGATCTTGCCTTCCAGCGCCGGGTTGGCCTTGGTGACGAGCTTGGCCGCGCCCGGTACCGCGATGAACTGCGCGACCTTGCCGCCCGCCACGACGTCGGTCTGCTGCGGCTTGGCCTCGTCGGAGTCCTTCGGGCCGTCACCGAGCGCTTGGAGCTTCCGGTAGAAGTCCATGCCCGCCAACGCTTCCGGCGTGTTGAGCGAACCCTTCCAGGTGGGGTCCTGTTCGGCCAGGTCGCCGCCCTCGTCCCAGATGAAGCCCGATAGCGTGTACCAGTTCTGTCCGGGCAGGTAGATGCCCTGCTGGTCACCCTGGTCGAGCTTCTGCGTGGCGGCGAGCCACTCCTCGCGGGTCTTGGGCAGCGTGACCTGTGCCGCCTCGAACAGGTCCTTGCGGTAGATCACGACCCGGTTGGCCGCGTAGTACGGGATGCCGAACTGCTTGCCGTCCACCGCACCGGGTTGCGCGAGACCGGGGATCCAGTCGTCGCCCTGGAACTCGCCCGTCTTGCCGCTGAGGTCCGTGACGCCCTTGCTGGCCACGTACTGGGCGACCTGGGTGTTGCCGACCTCGATCACGTCGGGCGGATCGGTGCTGGCCAGAGCGCTGGTCACCTTCTGCGTGATGCCGTTCCACTCCTGGATCTGGATCTTCAGGTCGAGGCCCGCGTGGTCACGTTCGAACTCGGTCTCGAACTTCGTCACGAAGTCGTCCGTGGCCGTGTCCTTCATGAGCCACACGGTGATCTCCTGCTTCTCACCTCCTCCGGCAGTGGTGCCACAGGCGGACAACGCGAGCGCCAGGACGAGCAGAGCGGCGGAGCGCGACACGACTCACCTCTCACCGGGATGTGACCAATTGGTCAGGTCTGCTGAGGTGAGGTAGAAAGTGGCATAGACCACTTCCCGCGTCAATACCCAGGCCGGACGCGTGAGAGCGCTCCCGATCTTGCTGGGAGTGGTTACTTACCACTGGTATGCGATACTGGCCGCCGACGAAGCGGAGAGGCATGGCCGAAGCGATCCTGAAGCGCGAGCGGGTCCGCGACTACCTGCTGGAACTCATCGAGACCCACCCGGCGGGCGCCCCGATCCCCGCCGAGCGCACGCTGTGCCAGCAACTCTCCGTGTCGCGCCCCACCGTGCGCTCGGCCGTGGACGAACTGGTCAACACGGGCCTGCTGGTCCGCCAGCACGGCCGCGGCACCTTCGTGGCCCGCGCCAAGATCACCCAGGAAATGGTCTCCGGCACGGGTTCCATGTCGCTCCCCCAGGCCGGCGGCACCTGGGAGTCACGCGTGCTCGAACACGCCCGCATCCCGGCCGGCGCCCGCGTGGGCCGCCGCCTGCGCCTCTCCCCCGCCGCCGAGATCCACTACATCGCCCGCCTGCGCCTGGTCGACGGCGAACCGATGGCGCTGGAGTACCTCCACGTGCCCGCCGCTGTCGCGCCCGGATTGACCTTGCACGACATGGAGTCCGGCGACTTCTACGACCGGCTGCGCGAACACGGCGTGCACGTCCGGGACGCGATTCAGTCGATCGAACCGACCGTGACGAACGAGTCCGAGGCCGCGCTGCTGTCGGTACCGGTGCTGGCGCCCGCGTTGTTGTTCGAGCGGCTCACCACCGACACCGAGGGGCGGCAGGTCGAGTACGTGCACTCGATCTACCGGGGTGACCGGTACCGGATCGTCTCCCGGCTCACGCTGGGAGACTCACCACGCAGCACAGTGGACGTGCAGGCCAGGGTGGGCAGCTCGGACCCGTTCTAGAGCTTTCGGAGATCGACCGCCTCCGCCATCGCCTTGTAACCCGCGTCGTTGGGGTGCAGGTGGTCGCCGGAGTCGAAGACGGGCCGCAGAATCCCAGGGTCGGTGGCGTCGCGCAGTGCGGCGTCGAAGTCCACCACGTCGTCGAAGATCCTGGCGGACCTGATGTACCTGTTGACCTCCAGCCGGATCTCCTCCCGCTCGGGCGTGTAGGTCCGCCATCCCTTCCACGGCGCGATCGTCCCGGCCACCACCCGGACCCCGGCCGCGTGGCCGCGCTCGACGACCTGGTGCAACCCCATGATCAGCTGAGCGGCGGGCACCGAGCTCTGGATGTCGTTGATGCCCTCCATCAGCACGATGGTCCGCACGCCGGCCCTCGTCAGCGCGTCGCGATCCAGCCGCGCCAGCCCGTTCTGCCCAGCGGTGGCGCTGGTGCCCTGGCTGGCAAGACGATTGGCACTGATGCCCGCGTTCAGCACACCGAACCGCAGCGGGGCCGGACGCTTCATCAACCGGTCGAACAGCTGGTCCGGCCACCGCAGGTTGGCGCCGCGCGTCGACCAGGCGCCGTCGGTGATCGAGTCGCCGAACGCCACCACGGCTCCCCGCGCCTGCGACGAACGAACTTCGACGCCGCTGACGTAGTGGAACGACGTGCTGCCAACAGCGAAAGGCGCACCGGTCTCGTCAAGCGCCCGATCACCATCAGCGAAGTAGGTCTCGCGATAAGCCTGCGGGTGGTAGGTCGCGGGCCCGGACTCGGCGGGCGTGTATACGGTGACCGCGAGGTCCCCGTCCGGTGGCACGGTCAGCGAAACCGCGTCGCTCACCACCTCCGCACCCACCGGGATCGTCACGGAAGGCAGGCCACCGAACGTCACGTCACGCAGGCTGCCAGGCACAACGGCCGAAGAACCGGTGGACAGCCCGACCGTCACGTGCCCCATCAACACAGGCGCCGTGCCGAAGGCGTTCGACAGCCGCACCCGCGCGGACTTGCCGCCGATCGAAGTGTGGACGACGTTGCGGATCGTCTTGTTCGGATGGCCGAGGTCGGTTCCGGCCTGAGCGCTCGCGGGCGCGGCCTGCCAGGTGCCGATCCACTCCGCAGCGTGCCCTTGCACCTCGGGAACCGACGAGCCACCGACCACCAACGCCAGCACCAGGCTCGCCAAGCCGACTTTCGCAGACATGCCACCACCCCTGAAAGGCCGTGGCGGCGGCGAAGGTCACGCTAGCCCATCACAGGAACCGGGCGGACTGGTTGTCGATGAAGCTTTGGGCCCGTTCCAGGGTGTGCGAGGCATAGGTGCCGCTCGAACGCGCGTCGAGCAACGCGTTCTGCTGAGCTTCCGTCATCATCCGCTGCAGCTCACGGCGTTGGTGCAACGGACTGTCCGGGTCCTGTTCCACGAACATCTTCTCGACGCCCTCGCTCATCGCGAGCGTGCGTTCGCGAGTCTGCTCCAGCAGCTCGGAGTCGAAAGATTGCCCGTTCTCCCAGCACAGGTCAGGGTTGCCCAGGAAGCTGTGGGTCGCCGTCATCAGCTCGCCCGCCAGTCGCGCGTACTCCCGGCGCTCGTGATCGTCGTCGTTGCCGCGGACGCCGAGCCACCGGATCACCACCGGCAACGAGCCACCCTGCACGACCAGGGTGACGATCGCGACCGTGAACGCGATCAGGATCAGCTCCGGGCGGTGCGGCAGGTCGGTGGGCAACGTCTGGGCGGCCGCCAGCGTCACGACCCCGCGCATGCCCGACCACGCCAGCACCGCACCGCCGCGCCAGCTGAGTCCCTCGCTCGCGTAGAACGCCACATCGGCCTGTTTGCGTTGCAGCGCGCGAACTCCCCGGTCGTAGCGCTTCTCGTCGCCAGGACGGGGGCCTCGCGCGGTGAAGCGGTCCAGAAAGGACTCGATCTTGTCGGCGAACGCGTCCGCACGGCGTTGCTGACGGCGTAGCAGCGCGATCAGCGGGATCACGAAGACACCGCGCAACAGGATCAGCGCCGACGTCACCAGCAGGCCGATCACCAGCGTCCGCGCCAGCCCCTCCTTCGCGACGTCGGCGACCACCGAGGTGAGCTCGAAGCCCATCAGCAGGAAGACGCCATTCTCCAGCAGCAACTGGATCGTGCGCCAGTTCGTCCGTTCGGAGATGCGGTCGTGCGCGGCGAACTTGCGAGCGCTCAGGTGCCCGGTGATCAGGCCGGCCACCACGACGGCGATCACGCCGGACGCGTGCACCTCCTCGGCCGGGATGAACGCGAGAAACGGGACCACGTACGAGATCGCGGTGGTCAGCACCGGCTGCCCGTGGATCCGCGAGCGCGCCCACACCGAGCCGATGCCGACCGCGGCCCCGATCACGACCCCCACGGACACGGCGAACGCGAAGTCTCCCAGCGCCCCGCCGAACGACACGCTCGCCGTGATCGCGACGATGGCGGTGCGCAGCAGCACGAGCGCCGTCGCGTCGTTGACCAGCCCCTCGCCTTCGAGAATCGTGACGAGCCGTGGCGGCAGGCCGAGCTTCTTGCCGATCGACGTGGCGGCGACCGCGTCCGGCGGGCTGACCACCGCGCCCAGTGCGAGCGCCGCCGCGAACCCGATGTCCGGCAGCAGCCACCAGATCAGCAGCCCGGTCCCGAACGCGGACAGGACGACCAGCACCACCGACAGCGACCCGATGGTCGTGAAGTTGCGCCGGAAGTCCACCACCGGCACGTTCACCGCCGCCGAGTACAGGATCGGCGGCAGCACGACCGTCAGGATCAGTTCCGGTTCCACGAACACGTGCGGTGCACCGGGCAGCTGGCTGCAGCCCATCCCGACGAGCACCAGCAACACCGGCACCGCCACCCCGAGCTTCGGGGCGAAGTACGACACCACGACGATGATCAGCACGCCGGCGACGGCCAGCAACGCCAGTTCCTGCATGGGGCGGATCTTGCCCGATCAGCGCAGCACGTGCAGACCTGCCCTGTCGGTGCTCAGGCACAGTGAACAGATCGTGCCTTCCACAGCACTCGCCGTCATGTCCGGCCGCTCGTACGACTCCCCGCACACCACGCAGTCGTAGAGCGTGCCGCTCGGGTTGCCGGTCTCGTCCAGCACCGGCTCGGCGATGCCGTCGTCGGTGCGGCGCAAGTAGAAGCGGCCCTTCGTGAGCACCGCCAGCAACGGCGTCAGCACGATCGGGATGCCCACGGCCACCAGCGGCGAGTACGGCTGGATCGCCGCGCCGAAGAGTCCGAAGTAGACGGAAATGGACAGGATGGACGACGCCAGGAACGACCCGACCCCGACGGGGTTGACCGCGTGAAGCATGCCGCGCCGGAACTCGGGCTGCTTCGGCGACAGCTTCAGCACGTACTTGTTGATCGCGATGTCGGTGGCCACCGTGACGACCCACGCCATCGCGCAGTTGGAGTAGAAGCTCAGCAGGTTGTTGAGGAAGCTGAACATGTCGGCCTCCATCAGCACCAGCGCGATCGCGAGGTTCACCAGCACGAACACCAGCCGCCCCGGATACCGCTTGGTGACGCGCGTGAACGAGTTCGTCCAGGCCAGCGACCCGGAGTAGGCGTTGGTGACGTTGATCTTCACCTGGCTCAGCACCACCAGCACCAGCGCCAGCGGCACCACCAGCCACGCCGGCATGAACTGCTTGAACACCCCGGTGAACTGCTCGATCGGCTCCACCGCGGCCACCGCCCCGACCGCGTCGAGCACGTAGACCGCCATGAACACGCCGATCGCCTGCTTGAGCGCCCCGAAGACGACCCAGCCCGGACCGGCGAGGATCGTCGCGGTCCACCACGCGCGCTTGTTCTCGTCGGTGCGCGGCGGCATGAACCGCAGGTAGTCGATCTGCTCGCCGATCTGCCCCATCAACGACAAGCACACCCCGGCGCCCAGCATCACCGCCGCCGTGCTGATCCCGTTGTCGCCGTACTCCAGCCACCGCCGCACCGAGTCGGGTTCCTTGACGACGAGGAACACCAGCGGCGCCACCATCAGCAGCAACCACAACGGGTTCGTCCAGCTCTGCAGCTTCGCGAGCACCTTCATCCCGTAGATCACCAGCGGGATGATCAGCAGCGTCGAGGTCAGATACCCCAGCCACAGCGGCAGTCCCAGCGCGTACCGCAGGCCCTGCGCCATGATCGAGCCCTCGAGCGCGAAGAAGATGAACGTGAAGCTCGCGAAGATGACGCTGGTGATGACGGACCCGTAGTAGCCGAACCCGGATCCGCGCGTGATCAGGTCGAGGTCGATGTTGTACCGGGCCGCGTAGTAGGCCAGCGGGAACCCGGTGACGAAGATGACGACGGCCGCGAACCCGATGGCCAGCAACGCGTTCCCGGTGCCGTGCGTGAGCCCGATCCCGGCGCCGATCGAGAAGTCCGCCATGTAGGCGATCCCGCCCAGCGCCGACGCCCCGACCACCGCGGGCGTCCAGCGCCGGTAGGTGCGCGGGGCGAACCGCAGGGTGTAGTCCTCCAGCGTCTCGTTGGACGCTTCGAGCGATGGCGCTCGCACCTCGTCGTCAACGGTCATGAGCCGTGACGCTAGGAAGCCCGCGTGTCGTTCGATCACCGCAACTGTGACGGGTGTGTGACGTAGTGTCAGCGTCCGTGGATGATCTCGTGGCGTTCATGAAGGAACGCAGGCGTGCCGACGAAGCCGCCGCGGCCGCGTGGGCAGCGCGGGCGGCGACCGTCTCGGCGTGGGCGCAGAAGGTGGCGACCCTGCTGACCCGCCACCAGATCCCGGCCGAGCAGACCCTCTACGACCGCGTGGGCGAGCAGAAGGTGCGGATCGCGTCCGGCTGGCTGGTGCTCACGACGAGGACTCCCAGCGCTGCACGTCCCGGCGTGCTCAAGGACGCCGGGATTCTCCTGACCCCGAGTGCGGAGCTCTGGCAGTACGACAACGAGTGGCCGATGTCCGCCCGCCTCACCGCGACCATCCCCGCCTTCCGCACCGCGGAAGGCGCCGCGTTGATGGCCAGGTGCGAGTGGATCCTCGACAACGTGATCGAAGCCTTCGCGGACACGCTGGACCGCAACGGAATCGACGTCAGCGAGCTCGAAGAGCTCTAGCGCTGGTTCAGCTTCCAGATCCGGATGGTCTTGTCGCCGCAGCCGGCCGCGATCCGCTCCCCCTTGGGGTCGAACGCCACCGTCTCGATCGCCCCACCGGCGCCGATCACGGTCGCCCGGATCCGCTTCGTCGCCACGTCCCACAGCTGGATGAAGTTGCCCTGACCCCAGGCGGCGATCGTCTTGCCGTCCGGGTGGAACCGCGCGTGGGTGATGGTGATGTGCAGGTCGTCGTCGGGACGATCGAAGACGGCCTTGCTCTTCACCGTCGCCACGTCCCAGAGCTGCATGGCGTTCGTGCCGTCCGCGTCGACCACCGCGAGGGTCTTGCCGTCCGGCGAGAACGACACGCCGCTGCCGGTCGAGTCGTTGATGGTGCTGACGGTCTTGCCGGTCGCCGGGTCGGACAGGCGGATCTCCTGGTACTTGGTGCCACCGTTGGCCAGCAGCTTGCCGTCCGGGCTGAAGGTGAGGTCGTGGCCGCCGTCGGCGTCGGGCAGGCCGATCTTCACCGCGCGCGTCGCCACGTCCCACACCTTGATGCTGCCGGTGTGGGTCAGCCCGGCCACGGTCTTGCCGTCCGGGGAGAACACCAGCGAGTTCATGATCGACCTGCTCTGGTCCAGCGGGCCGATCTGCGTGCGGTCGGCGAGGTTCCACAGGTACGTGGTCGCGTCGCCGGTGCGGTTGCCGCCCACCGCGAGGATCTTGCCGTCGGGGCTGATCGCCACGGCATCCGCCGAGGCGCCGCCGGGGCCGTCCGGGTTCGTGACCGTGCCGACGGGCTTGCCCGTCGCGGCGTCCCAGATGGTGGCCACGGCGCCGTCGTCATCGAGGTGGCCGTCGCAGCTCGCGAGCAGTTTGCCGTCCGGGCTCCACGCGATCGACTGGACGGCGTCCTTCGAACCGGTGAGCTGGACGTGCTCGGTGAGCTGCTCCACCTGTCCCGGTTTCGCGTCGGACGGGGTCGTCGTCTGCTCGGAGCCGCCCTCCGCGTTGGAGAGCTTCTTGTCGCCGGTGGTCGGCAGCTGCGCCGCGTCACCGTTGTTGTCCTTCTGGCTCAGCCACCACGCGGTGCCGCCGCCGAGCACCGCGACCGCTCCCACACCGGCCAGCAGCAACGTCCGCCTGCTCGGCCCGGACTTCACCGGCATCGGCAGCACGACGGGTGTGCCGGCCAGCAGGGCCTGAGCCTGGTCGACGGACGCGCGCGCGGCCGGGTTCTTGCGCAGCAGCCCGCCCAGCAACGACGAGAGCTGCCCGGCGCGCACCGGAGGCGGCGGCTCCTGGGTCAGCAGCATCGACAGCGTCGTCATGAAGTCCTGGCCCTGATACGGCGGCCGGCCCTCCACGGCTGCGTACAGGGTCGCGCCGAGCGACCACATGTCGGTCGCCGGGGTGATCGGCGCGCCGGTGCCCTGCTCGGGCGCCATGTAGGCGGGCGTGCCGACGATCGAGCCGTCGGTGGTGAGCGGGACGTCGCCGGTGAGCCTCGCGATGCCGAAGTCGGTGATCACGACCCGGTCGCCGGACAGCAGCACGTTGGCGGGCTTGAGATCGCGATGCACGATCCCGGCCTGGTGCGCCGCCCGCAACGCGCCCAGCATCGCGTTGGCGATGTAGGCGACCTGGTCGACGGGCAGCGCGCCACGGGACTTGATCGCGTCGGCCAGTGAGCCGCCGCGCACGAACTCCATCACGATCATCGGCGTGCCGTTGTACTCGACGACGTCGTGCACGGTGACGATGCCGGGGTGGTTCAGCTGGCCGGCGAGCTGCGCCTCACGCATGGCGCGCTGGCACAGCAACGCCCGCTGCTGCCCGTCCAGGCCGGCCGGCAGCAGCAGCTCCTTGATGGCCACCTCACGGCCGATGACCTCGTCACGGCCGAGCCACACCCGGCCCATGCCGCCGGTGCCGATCACCTGCACGAGCCGGTAGCGCTGCGCCACCAGACTCCCCGTCGCATCTGTCACGGCGCGCAGCGTAGATGAGAACACGCTCCAGTTCGCGCGGGTCCCTCAACTTCGCGAAGTACCGGAACTGTTGGCAGCAAAGAAACATTGTGCGTGTTCAATCGGTCGGCAATGGACGTGTCTCTAGTGGACTCGCGCCACCTCGATGCCGACCTCGCCGACCATCCGCAACTTCCGCGTCCTGGTCGGCTCGACGGTGAACCCGGCCGCGGCGATCCGCTGCGCCACCGCGTGGCCCACGTTGTCGTGCAGGTGCTCCTGCATGTGCCCGCTCACACCGCGTTTGTGACCGAGGTGGGAGTGGTCGTGCACCGCCGCGTCGGCCAGCACCAGTACGCCGTCCGGCCGCAGCACCCGCCGCACCTCCGCGAGCATCGCGTCCTTCGACGGCGTGTCCAGGTGGTGCAGCATCAGGCTGGAGAACACCACGTCGAACGAGTCGTCCGGGAACGCCAGCTCCTGCGCGAACCCGCGGTCGAGCTGCGCCGCCAGCCCGGCCCGGCGGATCTTGCGCTCGGCCCGCGCCAGCATCTTCAGGTCCGGGTCGACACCGGTCAGCGAGACGGTCCGATGCCGCTTTCCGGTCGCCCGCAACAGGTTCCCGGTGCCGCAGCCCACGTCCAGCACGCGCTGACCGTCGCGCAGCCCGGCCAGCGCGACCATCTCCTCGTGCACGCGACCGAGCCCGGACACCCGGTGCAGCACGTCGTAGAACGGCAGCAGGTAGTGCTTGCCCATACCGGGCAGGTAGTCCCGCTCCTGGGACGATATTTCGGCCATGACCCCATTCTGCCCCGGCTTCCAGCAAGGTTTCTGTGTCGATCCGTGGTTTGAGTGGGATGATCTGACGGTGCGTTCCCGACGAATGGCCCCCAGCGGTGACGAGCCCGCGACCTACACCTGGCAGCCCGTGCCCGGCGAACTGGCCGTGGCAGTCATGCGCCTGGGCCACGACCCCGTGGCGGACGGCTCCCACGAGGCGCACTCGCACGACTTCCCCGGCATCGCCTACTTCTGGGCGGACGGCGGCGTCGTGCGGACCGGGAAGCAGGTCCGGCACGTGGAGGCGGGCGACCTGTTCGTGATCGCGCCGGGCGACGTGATGGGCCAGGCCCACAGCGACGACCTCGCGGGCGCGCAGGGCTGGGGCGTGTTCTTCACCGCCGACGCGCTCGGCCTGGACACCCCAGGCGCGCACCTGGCCTGGCGCACGCATCCTCTGCTGTTCCCGTTCGTCCACGGCGGCGCGACGAGTGCGTTGCGGCTCAAGGTCCCCGAAGCGCTTCGAGCCGAGTGGACCGCGCGCATCGAGGCACTTCAGCGGGAACTCGAGGACCGTCGCGAGGGCTATCGGGAGGCCGTCTCCGCGCACCTGGTCCTGCTGCTCGTCGGCGTGTCCAGGCTGGCCGCGGACGTGGTCGGCGACCTGCGCGAGAACGCCGAACCGCTGCTCGCCGAGGTGTTCGACGTGATCGAGCGCCGCTACCCGGAAACGTTGTCGCTGCGCGAGGTCGCGGCCGCTGTCAGCATCTCCCCCGGCCACCTGACGTCGACCGTGCGGCGCCGGACCGGGCGGACCGTGCAGGAGTGGATCACCGAGCGGCGGATGGTGCAGGCGCGGCGGCTGCTGGCCGTCACCGAGCTGCCGGTGAGTGACATCGGGCGGCAGGTGGGGTTCCCGGACGCTGGGTACTTCGCCCGGACGTTCGGCAAGCTGCACGGGATGAGCCCGACGTCGTGGCGAAGGGTGAACGCGGGCTGAACACCTGCGAACAGCCTGACGAGCCGTGGGCGATTCGTCGGATTCGGCCCGCGTGATCGTGGCAATGTCGTGCCATGACCGGCGGGGAGCACTCCACCTTGAGTGCCAACAAAAAAGACTTCGGACAGCGGTTCCACGCGCTGATGGAAGTCGTCGTGAGGCGGCTGCCGTTCGGCTTGTCACGCGTCGTCGCGCCGAGCTTCCTGGGCTTCGCGATCATCAACGGGTTCACGTTCGGCATCGACCTGCTGCTGCTCATGATGTTCCGCAGCGGTCTGGGCCTGCCGGTGCCCATCGCCTTCACCTTGGCGTACGTCCTCGCGTTCGGCCTGAGCTTCGTGCTCAACCGCGCCCTGAACTTCCGCTCGCACGCACCGGTCGGCCCCCAGGCGGGCCTGTACGCGGTGGCGATCCTGATCAACTACGTGGCGTTCATCCTGGGCGTGGGCAGCGCGCTCACCGCGATCGGCCTGCAGTACGTGCTGTCCCGCATCGTCGCCGGCGCCTGCGAGGCCGCCTTCATGTACAGCGTGATGCGCTGGATCATCTTCCGCGACACCAAGGGCCAGTAGTTACGTCAGCAGGCGATTACCGTCCAGTTGGCACCAAATGAGCTGCGCGTCGTGACAGAACAAGATCGTCACTTTAGTTTAAAGCGCAATCATTCGTTGTCAAACGCGTAGCCCTCCTGAGGGCGCGTGTGCCAGGAGGACCGGCTGATGAGGCTGGTTGATCGGGAATCCCAGTTGACCGCTCTTGACCGGATGCTCGCCGACACGGTGGCGGGCCGTTGCCGGGTGGCGCTGGTGAGCGGCGCTCTCGGTAGTGGCAAAACGGCTCTGCTGCAGACGTTCGCGGACCGTGCGGCGCTCACCGGGGCGAATTTCGTCACTGCGACGGGGTCGTGGGCCGAACGCGGGCTGCGGTTCGGGGTGCTGGGCCAGATCGTGCCCGGCACAGGTCTTCTCGCGGCCTGCTCCAGACTGCGAGAGCTCGCCGAACGAACACCGCTGGTGATCGGCATCGACGACGTGGACCTCGCCGACCAGCCTTCACTGACCTGCCTGTTGTCGCTGGTCCGACGCATGCAGCCCACTCGGGTGCTGTTCCTGTTCACCGAGTGCGCGCAGGTGCGGTCGACGTTCCGAGTCGAGCTGCTGCGGCTGCCGCACTGCACACAGGTGACTCTGGAGCCGCTCACCGAACACGGGATCGCTGCCCTGCACGGCAAGCGCGACGCCCGACGAATCCACGCGCTGAGCCGCGGCAATCCGCTGCTCGTGCACGCGCTGACCTCGGACGACCTGCCTCAGGCCGTGCTGCGCTGCCTGCATCGCGGTGGACCGGCCGTCCGGCAGACCGCGCAGGCGTTGGCGGTGCTCGGCGAGTTCGCCACGCCGGCCGCGGTCGGCCGCCTGACCGGGGTCGGCGAGCGGGCTGTGACGTGGGCGGTGGAGGTGCTGACCGCGGCGGGGCTGCTCGACGAGGGCGGCTTGCGGCACCCCGGCACGCGCGACACCGTGCTGTCCGGCACCGCACCGGTCCTGCACGCCCGTGCGGCGCGGTTGCTGCACGAGCAGGGCGCGGCCGCCGAACTCGTGGCCTCTCATCTGCTGGACGGACCGCCGCGTCGGCAGGAGTGGGCGGTGCCGGTGCTGCGGACGGCGGCCGCACGGGCCGGTCCACGCACGGTCTTCGCGTCGCGGTGCCTCGAGCTCGCCCGGGAGTCCTCTGTGGACCCAGTGGAGCAGGCGGCGGTCACCGGTGAGCTGGCCCAGCTGGAGTTCCGGTCGAATCCGCTGACGGCCGCCCGGCACCTGACGGCGTTGCGATCCGCTCCTGCCGACACGAAAGTCATGTTGATCAGCCAGTTGCTCTGGCACGGCCGGGTCGCTGAAGCTCGCGAGCTGTTACCGGACAACGATTCGGACGTCGAGCTGTGGCTGGCTTCGGCGCATCCGTCACTGGCCCGGTGGAGGCCCTCGGCCTCACCCCTCACCAGTCTGCTGTTCCGCGACGACGAGTCCGCCGCGAGCCGCGCCGAAACGTACCTGCGAAGCGCTCGGCTCAGCGGCGACATGCCGTGGGCGGCCGTGTTCGCGTTGCTGACGTTGATCTACAGCGACCACCTGGACAACGCCGCCACGTGGTGCGAACGGCTGCTGGAACAGGCCGCCGACCACGTGACGTGGCAGGCGATGTTCTCCGTCCTGCGGGCGGAGATCGCGCTGCGGCAAGGTGATCTGCCCGCCTGTCTTCGCCTGGCGGGCATCGCTTTCGGGCTGCTGTCGCCGCAAGCCTGGGGCACTGCCGTGGTGGGGCCGCTGAGCTGCCTGATCCTCGCCTGCACCAGGACCGGCCGCTATGCCGAAGCCGGTGAGTACGTCGCCCAGCCGGTGCCGGAGGTGGCGTTCCAGACGCGGTTCGGACCGCACTACCTGCACGCGCGCGGCGAATACCACCTGGCCACCGCTCGGTACGAGGCAGCGCTGGCCGACTTCCTGTCGTGCGGTGAGCTGATGACCTCCTGGGGCCAGGATCATCCCGGTGTGGTGCCGTGGCGTGCCTGTGCCGCGCAGGCGTTGCTCGGCCGGGGTGTGCGCGAGCGCGCCCGGCGGCTCCTGGTCGAACAGCTGACGCTCACCACCCGGCGATCACGCGCGCGCGGCCACACGTTGTACGTGCTGGCGGCGACGAGCGATCCGGCGACCAGGGCGCGGATGCTCGCGGAGTCGGCCGACATCCTGGAGGAACGCGGCGACAGGTTCGGGTTGGCACAGACGCTGGCCGGTCTGAGTGACGCGCTCGGCCACCGGCCGCGAGCGCGGATGACCGCCCGCCGTGCCTGGCGCGTCGCCCGTGAGTGCGGCGCCACACCGTTGTGCGACCGGCTTCTGCCTGCCGACGAACCCCTTCCCGAACGGGTCGCGGCACTGACCGAGGCGGAGCGCCGCGTGGCGGGGCTGGCGGCGGACGGTCACACCAACCGGGAGATCGCGCGCAAGCTGTTCGTGACGACGAGCACCGTCGAGCAACACCTCACGCGCGTCTACCGAAAGCTGGACATCAGGCATCGCGAGGAAATTCCGGCAGGATCTCGTCGACGACCTCGCCGGTGAACATCACGAACCCCGCCTGTGCGAAGTTCGCCATGTCGGCCTGCGCGGCCCGGCCTTCCGGCGTGCTCATGGCCGCCTGCAACGCTTCTGCGGAGTCGGCGGCGATGTCGACCTTGACGTAGAACGGTGGCGGCGTGCCGTCGGGGAGCGGGTCGAGCCTGGTCGCGGTGGCGCTGCGCAGCCCCAGTTCCACGACCTTGCGGGCCAGCGGCGCGTGCACCGTGAAGAAGTGGTCGTCGAAGGCCCGCGGGTCTTCGGGGTGGTGGTACAGGCAGGTGAAGACGTACATCTTCGTTCCTCTCACTGGGATTTCCGGGCGTGGCCGCCGTAGCCGCCGGAGATGTCGGTGCGGGACACGGTGATCCGCATCTGCCGGCCCATCTCGCCGTAGCTGAGCTTGCCGCGCGCACGGTCGCGCAACAGGGACAGCACCTTCAGCGGGTGGCGGCCGGGCACGAAGCCGACGAACTCCTCGTTCTCGAGGCCGTGCCTGGTGAGCGACCGCTCCAGCTCCTCCGGCGTGACGAACCTGTCCCAGTCGTGCAGGTCCCGGGGCGCCCAGCTGAACGCCGGCCACTCCTGGAACAGCTTGATCATGATGATCTTCGACTTGGCCGTGCGGTTGATGGTGTCGTAGAGGTACCAGCCGCCGGGCTTGATCACTCTGGCCGCCTCGCTGATGGATCTGTCCACATCGGACACGTGTTCCAGCACGTCGCAGCAGTAGACGATGTCGAACTCGTTGTCCGCGAAAGGCAGCTGTTCGGCGATGCCGTGCCGGTACTCGATGTCCAGGCCGTTCTGCCTGGCGTGAATCCGGGCGGCCTCCAGTGACTCGAGTGACGGATCGATGCCGGTCACCTCGGCTCCGGCCTTGGCGAACTCCTCGGCGAGCAGCCCGCCGCCGCAGCCGATGTCCAGCACCCGCTTGCCCTGCAGGCTCACGCCGTGCTTGCCGAGTGCGTCCTCGAAGTAGCCGAAGCGCGCCGCGGTGAGGGCGAGCAGCGTGGCCATCGGCCGGTCGTCGTCCCACCACGTGCCCGGCTCGTTGTACAGCTCGTTGTCGACCGCCATCGCACACCTCTCACGGGTTGATCAGATCGGGCACGATCCAGCCGTTCAGGTCGTACTCGGCCATGCACTGCTCCGCGAAGCCCTTGAGGGAGTCCGTGGTCCCCGACTGCTGCGAGGCGAAGAGCAGCTCGGCGCGCACGCTTTCGTGGTTGCCGGAGTAGTTGCGTTCGTAGAGCTCGTGCCGTCCGCCGAACTCGGTGCCGATGGAGTCCCAGATGAGCTTCATCAGCTTGACCCGCTCGACGGCGTCCATCCCGTTGCTGCCGCGCACGTACCTGTCCAGATATGGCCGCAGCTCCGGCTCGTCGAAGTCCCTGGTGCTCGACGGCAGGTAGATGAGCGCGCTGCCGAGGTCCTGCATGATGATCTCCCTGACCCGCGGGTAGCCGAGAGTCATGAACCACCGGTAGGACATGGCGTAATCGAGCTTGGGTAGCAGCGCGCCGCCGTGCCAGGGGTCCGGTGTGGACACCATCGCGTCGGTCAGCGCCCAGAACATGTTGCGCCACGCCAGCACCTCCCCGACGCGGGTTTGAACGCCGCGGAAGTCCTTGGTGCCAGTGGCTTCCACGCCCTTGAGCAGCAGTCCCGCCAGGAAGTCCAGCTTGACCGCGAGCCGCGTGCAGCCGTGGAACGTCATCCGGTGCACCAGCCCGGAGTTCGGGATCAGCGAGTTGACCTTCTCCGGGTCGCCGTAGCTGAACACGTTCTCCCACGGGATCTTCACCCGGTCCAGCACGAAGATCGTGTCGTTCTCGTCGAACCTGCTCGACAGCGGGTAGTCGAACGGGCTGGTCGCCGCCATCTCGTAGGACTGCCGGCAGATGAGCTTGAGTCCCGGCGCACCCATCGGCACCGCGCAGACGAGCGCGAACCGCTTGTCCTTCACCGGCAACCCGTAGTGCGCCACGAGGTTGAAGTGCGTGATCGCAGATCCCGTCGCGACCACCTTGGCGCCGCTGACGATCAGCCCGTCGTCGCGTTCCTCCTCGACGTGCACGAACACGTCGTCGACCTCGTGCGGCTCGCGGTCGCGGTCGACGGGCGGGTTGACCAGCGCGTGGTTCCAGTACAGGACCTTCTCCTGCGACTCGGCGTACCAGCGCCTCGCGTTGTCGCCGAACGGTTCGTACAGCTCCGTGTTCGCGCCGAGCGTGCCGAAGAACGCCGCCTTGTAGTCGGGACTGCGGCCCATCCACCCGTAGGTCATCCTGGCCCACTCGGCGATGGCGTCCCGGTCCGCCCTCAGGTCTTCCTCGCTGCGCGGCGTGCGGAAGAACGGGTGCGTGAGCCCAATACTGCCGGTGTCGGTCGGTGCCGTGAGCGTTTTCTGGCGCTCGGGGTCGTGCAGCGAGTCGTAGAGCCGTGCGGCCATCCGCGCCGAGTTCCGGAACGCCGGATGTTTCGTGACGTCCTCGACTCGTTCCCCGTGCAGCCACACCTCCCTGCCGTCGCGGAGGCTCTCCAGGTACTCCTCGCCGGTCAGCGGCCGGGTCACCCGTTGCTGGGCCATTTCTCACGCTCCTGCCTCGCGGAAGGCGCCGCGGTAGAACACCAGCGGATCACCTTGGTGGACCTCGATCTCCTCGACCTCGCCCAGGTAGAGCACGTGGTCGCCGCCGTCGTAGCTGCGCCAGGGCGCGCAGACGATGTGCGCGAGCGAGTCCCTGATCCTCGTGCCGTCCCAGGGAATCGGTCTCGCCGCCGGTCTGCCGGCGAAGTGCATGGCGATGTCGCCCTGGTCTGCTTTGAGGACGTTGACGACGAACGGCCTGTTGTCGAGGTGGTGGCACGCCTTGCTTCTGCGGTCGAGCGACACCAGCACGAGCGGAGGTTCCAGCGACACCGCAGTGAACGAGTTGACCGTGGCGCCGTGCTTCACCCCGTCGATCTCGCAGGTCACCACGGTGACGCCGGTGGCGAAGTGACCGAGGCAGTCCCTGAGCTCCCTGGTCATCGTTCCGCCTCGGGGAAGTAGCCGGTGCGCTGGAAGAACCCGATGCAGGTGTCCAGCAGCTCGTCGGTGATCTCCGGGCACGCGCTGTCGGTTTCGTGGGTGATGTGCAGGCGTTCCTCTTGCGTGACAGCCGTGAACACGTCCAGGAGGGCGTTCGCGGCGTTGTTCTGGTCTCGCCGCACCTTGTCGTTCCACTGCTCTCGCGGGATCTCGTCGATCCGGTAGCCGTGGTTGCGGAGCCGTTCGATGATCTTCGCGAGGCTGATCGGGTTGCCGTTGCAGAGGTGGTGCACCGGGCTCTTCGGGCCCTGGGAGATCTGGGTGATGGCCGCGCTGACGTAGTCGACCGGGGCGATCGTGAACAGTGCCTTCGCGTCGTCCGGCACCGCTTTCGCCTGCAGACATCCTTTGATGCTCAGCCAGATGAAGTCGTTGGCCTGGCAGGCGCCGTCGACCTGGCTGCCGCACACCGTGTCCGGGCGGTACACCGTGACCGGTATTCCTCTGTCCCTGGCTTGTGCCACGAGTTTCTCGGCGACCCATTTGCTCTGCTGGTAGCCGGTCGGCAATCGTTCCGGCGGCCCGGTCTCCGCGTCCCGGGGTTGTGCGAAGACTCCTGTGGTCGACACGTGATGTACCGGCACCGTGCGGTGTCGCGCGGCGAGGCGCAGCACCTCTTGCGTGCCGTTGACGTTGGCAGCCTTGAGCTCCTGGTACGGCAGCAGCCAGTTGACCTGCGATCCCGCGTGATAGATGACGTCGATCTCTCTTGCCAGCTCGTCGAACTCGGTGTCGGTGAGGCCCAGTCGCGGTTCGGTCAGGTCGCCTGTGATGACCTCGATCCGTTCGGGGTCAACGAATTCCCGCAATCCGTACCACTCCATGTTCTTCTGCAGGCGTTGCGCGTCTCCCCGCACCAGGCAGTGGAGTTTCGCGTTGGTCTGCTTGACGAGGTCTCGCAGCAGGAACGCGCCGAGGAAGCCCGTCGCCCCGGTCAGGAGGATGTGTTCCGGTTCGCCGGTCTTCGGTTCCGCCGGCTGGATGTCGCTGGCCAGCACTCCTTCTTTGGCGAAGTCGATGGACGTGCTTGTCGTTTCGCCCTTCAGGAACTCGGCCAGCCTCGCGGGCGTCGGCCAGTCGAACACCACGGTGGCCGGCAGCGTCCGTCCGGTCGCCCTGACCAGCCGGTTGCGCAGCTCCACCGACAGCAGCGAGTCAAACCCCATGTCCTTGAACGGCTTGCCGGCGTCGAACTCGTCGTCTTCCAACTTCAGCACGGCTTTCGTCGTCCTGAACACCAACTCCTGCAGGTCGATGACGTCTTCCTGTGGCGTTTCTTCCGGGTGCCACGTGGTCGTCACGTCCAGCCAGTAGCGCCGCAGCTGGAACGGGTACGTCGGCAGCTTGACCTTCCGTGCTCCCGGGAACATCCCCGCCCAGTCGACCGCGGCCCCGCGCACGAACGCCTCACCCAGCGCCACGAGGAACCGCTCGGGGGTGCCGTCGTCCCGCCTGAGCGTGCCCGTGACGGCGCAGGGTTCTCCGTCGAGCGTCTCCTCCACTGCCGCGGTGAGCACCGGATGCGGGCTGATCTCGATGAACCTGCGGTGCCCTTCGCTAGCCAGCGCCCTGATCGCCTCCTGGAAGCGCACCGTCTGCCTGACGTTGCGGTACCAGTACTCGGCGTCGAGCTCCGTCGTGTCGAGCCACTTCCCGTCGACCGTCGAGAAGAACGGGATCTCTGCTTGCCGCGGTGTGATGCCGTGGAGTGCTTCTTGCAGGTCCTCCCGGATCTCCTCGACCTGCGGAGAGTGTGATGCGTAGTCGGCCGGGATTCGCTTGCCTTCAACGCTCGCTACCGCGCCGGGCTCGCCCGACAACACGATCGACGTCGGCCCATTGATCGCCGCCACCTCGAGCCGGTCGTCGTCAGGCAGCTCCCGGACGACGATCATGGCGCCCTTGCCCGCGAGCTTCTGCCCGATCACCTTGCTGCGCAGCGCCACGACCTTCGCGCCGTCTTCGACCGACAACGCCCCCGCGACGACCGTGGCCGCGATCTCTCCCTGCGAATGCCCTACGACCGCCCGAGGCTTCACGCCGTGCGCGCGCCACAGTGCCGCCAACGACACCATGACCGACCACAGAGCCGGCTGAACCACGTCGACCCGTTCGAGCGCTTCCTGGTCGCCGAGCACCTGGAACAGGTCCCACTCAACGTGCGGCCGGAGGGCTTTCGCGCACTCCCGCATCCGTTCGGCGAACACGGGCTCGGCCGCGATCAACTGCTCGGCCATGCCGGCCCACTGCCCGCCCTGTCCCGGGAACACGAAACACGCGTCGCCCTCGACGTCCGCCACACCCTCGACCTCGTGGTCGCCGATCACCACGGCCCGGTGCTCCAGCATCGCTCTTGTGGTGACCAGCGAGAACGCGACGTCCTCCGGGCGTTCCGGCGCCAGCTCGCGGACCTGCTGGATCCGCGCCCGCAACGCCTTCGCGCTTCTGGCCGAGACGACGAACGGCACCGGCCGGCTCGTCACCGGCCCGCCCACCACCGGCCCGCTCGTCACTGGCCTGCTCGTCACTGGCCCGCCCAGCACCGGCCCGCCCAGCACGGCGAACGACACTTGCCCGCTCGTCTCTGGCCCGCCCGCCACTGGCCCGCCCGGCACCGGCCCGCCCGCCACCGGCTCGCTCGACACTGGCCCGCCCGTCACCGACTTGCCCGCCACCGGCCCGCTCTTCGGAATCGATCCCGATTGACCGGCCCCCTGGGGGGATCGGGTCCCCATCCCAATCATCTCAGGCAGGTCTGACAATTCCTGGCGCCCGAAAACACCGCCGTCCGGCGCCTCCAAGATCACGTGCACGTTCGTGCCGCTGACCCCGAACGACGACACCGCCGCCCGCCGCGGCCGATCCACCTCCGGCCACGCCCGCGCCGAGGTCAGCAACGACACCGCACCCGCCGACCAGTCCACGTGCGGCGACGGCGAGTCGACGTGCAAAGTCGCCGGCAACACCCCGTGCCGCATCGCCTGCACCATCTTGATCACGCCACCCACACCTGCCGCCGCCTGCGCGTGACCGATGTTCGACTTCAACGACCCCAGCCACAGCGGCTCGGCCCGATCCTGGCCGTACACCGCCAGCAAGGCCTGCGCCTCGATCGGATCTCCCAGCACAGTCCCGGTTCCGTGAGCCTCCACCGCGTCGACCTCAGCAGCAGACAGCCCAGCAGACACCAACGCCGCACGAATCACCCGCTGCTGCGAAGGCCCATGAGGCGCGGTCAACCCGTTCGAAGCACCATCCGAGTTGACCGCCGACCCCCGCACGACCGCCAAAACCGGGTGCCCATCGCGTCGCGCGTCCGAAAGCCGCTCCAGCACCAACACCCCGACACCCTCGGCCCACCCCGTGCCGTCCGCCGAAGCCGCGAAAGCCTTGCACCGCCCATCGGCCGACAACCCGCGCTGCCGGCTGAACTCGACGAACACCGCCGGACTCGCCATCAACGCGACCCCACCGGCCAACGCCAGCGAACACTCCCCCGCCCGCAACGACTGCGCGGCCAGGTGCAGCGCCACCAACGACGACGAGCAAGCCGTGTCGACCGTGATCGCCGGCCCCTCGAACCCGAACGTGTAAGCCACCCGCCCGGACGCGACGCTCCCCGCGCTGCCGGTCCCGAGATGCCCCTCCAGCTCGGCGGGCACCCGGTCGAGCAGCCGCGATGCGTAGTCGTTGTACATGACCCCGGCGAACACCCCGGTCCTGCTGTGGCGCAACGACAACGGGTCGATCCCCGCGTCCTCGAACGCCTCCCACGACGTCTGCAGCAACAGCCGTTGCTGCGGGTCGATCGCCAGCGCCTCCCGAGGCGAGATCCCGAAGAACCCGGCGTCGAACTCCGCCGCGTCGTACAGGAACCCGCCCGACCGCGTGTAGCAGGTCCCACTCACCGACGGATCCGGCGAGTACAACGCCTCCAGATCCCAGCCACGATCCGACGGGAACGGCCCCACCGCGTCGACCCCGCCGGCGACCAGCCGCCACAGGTCCTCCGCCGACCGCACGCCACCCGGATACCGGCACGCCATCCCGACGATCGCGATCGGCTCGGTCAGCCGCGCCAGCAGCTCCTCGTTCTCCCGCTGCAGCCGCTGGTTCTCCTTCACCGCGACCCGAAGCGCCTTGACGACCTGATCCTCAGCCACGTGATCCTCCCCGCTCAGTACCGAGCACGAGCCGCACCAAGTCGTCGGTGTCCAAGTCGTCGATCTCGTCCGGCTCCTCGTCCACCACGCCGGGCAGCAGCACGGACATCAGGTGATCGGCCAGCGCACCCGGACTCGGATGGTCGAAGACCAGCGTCGACGGCAACCGCGACCCGATCGCCGCGCTCAGCCGGTTCCGCAGCTCCACCGCCGTCAGCGAGTCGAACCCGAGCTCTTTGAACGTCCGCCCCGGCGCCACCTGCCCGGAATGCCCGAGCACACCGGCCACCTCGCCGCGCACCAGGTCGAGCACCACCTGCCGAGGGTCCCCAGCCGTCCGCAACGTCTCCTGCAGCGGCACCCGCTCCGTCCGCGCCGGCACCCGGACCAGCCCCCGCAGCAACGGATGCAGCGCCCCGGCCACCGCCTGAGCCCGCAACGCCGCCATGTCCAGCGGCATCGGCACCAGCGCGGTCTGCCCGCCCCTCAACGCCGCGTCGAACAACCGCAAGCCCTCCACCGCACCCAACGGCCGCACGCCGCTCCGCGCCATGCGCGCCCGGTCAGCCTCGCCAAGGTGCCCGGTCATCCCGCTGTCGTCGGCCCACAACCCCCACGCCAGCGACACCGCCGGCAGCCCCCTCGCCCGGCGATGCCACGCCAACGCGTCCAGAAACGCGTTGGCCGCCGCATAGTTGGCCTGCCCCGGCGCGCCGAACGTCCCCGCCGACGACGAGAAGAACACCATCGGCACGTCCGGCACCAGCTCGTGCAGGTGCCAAGCCGCCTCAGCCTTGGGCCGCCACACCGCGTCGACCCGCTCAGCCGTGAGTGACGAGATCACGCCGTCGTCGACCGTCCCCGCCATGTGCACCACAGCATCCACCGGCGTTTCCGCCAGCAGCCGCTCCAACGCCGCACGATCGCTCACGTCGCACGCCACGACGTCGACCTCGGCACCCAGCTCGTCAACCTCGGCCGCGCCGCGCCTGCTCGCCAGCACCAGACGCTTCACTCCGTGCTCGGCAACGAGATGCCGCGCGACCAGCCTGCCCAGCGTTCCCGTGCCGCCGGTGACCAGCACCGTGCCTTCCAGCCTGACTTCCGGTCCACCAGCCGCGGCCCGCACCAGCCGCGGTACAAGAATCTCGTTACCTCGCAATGCAATCTGCGGCTCACCTGTCGCCACCGCCGCTGCCAGCAGCTCCGGCGTCACCTCGCGCTCGACATCGACCAGCACGATCTTGCCGGGGTTCTCCGCCTGCGCGGACCGCACCACCCCCCACACCGCGGCCCCGGCCAGGTCAGGATCGGCACCGGTAGCGTTCTTCGTGACGAGCACCAGCCGTTCCTGCTCGCCCGCAACCCATTCCTGCAACGACTCCAACGTCTCGTGCACGTCAGGTTCGTCGAGCTCGACGACGTTCCCCGTCATCTCAGCGGGCGCGACCGGAATCGGCGTCCACGCCACCGCGTACAGCTCCTGCCCGAACCGATCAGCCGAGACAGGCTTGATCACCAACGACTCCACGTTCACCACAGCGCGACCGTTCTCGTCGGTGGCCACGAGCGACACCACGCCGTTCCCGATCGTCCTCAACCGCACGCGCAACTCCGGCACCCCGGTCGCCGCAAGGGAAACCCCATTCCAAGCGAACGGCAGCCCACCCTCGCTGCCCCCGAGTCCACCCAGGGCGATCGCGTGCAACGCCGAGTCGAGCAGCGCCGGATGCAGGCCGAACCCGGCCTCGCCGTCCAGCCGGACCTCCGCGAACACTTCGCTCTCGGCGCGCCAAACCCGTTGCAGCCCTTGGAACCGCGGCCCGTAGTCGAACCCGATGCAGCTCAGCCGCTCGTACAGGTCGCCGACCGGAATCTCCTCCGCGTCCGGCGGCCACTCGCCCAGCTCACCCTGCTGCCCGCCCGGCGCCAGTACGCCGCTCGCATGACAGATCCACTCCGCATTCGTCCGCGAATACACCTCGACAGTCCGCCGTCCGGTTGCGTCCGGCCCGCTCACCGACACCTGCAACTGCACCGCCGTGTCCTCCGGCAGCACCAACGGCACGGAGATCGTCAGCTCCTCCACAACATCGCAACCGGCCTCCCGCGCCGCCCCCAGCGCGAATTCGAGGAACGCCGTGCCCGGCAACAACACCGACCCCAGCACCGCGTGGTCCGCCAGCCACGGATGCGTCGCCAGCGACAACCTGCTGATGAACAGGACCCCGTCCGTCCCCGCCAAGCTCGTGGCCGCCCCCAGCAACGGATGCCCGGCTGTGGGTACATCCCCAGTCCCTTTCAGCCAGTAGTGCTCACGCTGGAACGCGTACGTCGGCACATCCACCCGCCGCGCACCCTCGAACAGCCGCTTCCAGTCAACGCTCGCCCCGCCGACCCAAGCCCGCGCCGCCGACTCCAGGAACCGTTCCCAGCCACCGTCGTCCCTTCGCAACGACTCAACGACGACCCCGCCGTCCTCCACTGTGTCCTGCACGCCGATCGTCAGCACCGGATGCGAACTGGCCTCGACGAACACCCCGCACCCGTCCTCGACCACCTTCCGCACGGCCTGCTCAAACCGCACCGTGCTGCGCAAGTTCTCATACCAGTACTCGGCGTCGAGCCCGATGGTGTCGAACCGCTCCCCCGTCACCGTCGAGTAGAACGCGATCCCGCTGCTGCGCGGCATAATCCCTTGCAGCGCTTCCAAAATCTCGTCCCGGATGACCTCAACATGCGGCGTGTGCGACGCGTAATCCACCGGAATCCGCCGCGCGTGAACACCTTCCGCCTCGCATGCCCTCAACAACCCCTCGAGCGCCTGCGTTGTGCCGGCAACCACCGTCGCGGCCGGACCGTTGACCGCAGCAACGTGCACGTCGTGGCGCTCCGCCAGTTCCGCGGCCCTCTTGGTCGGCAGCGCAACAGAAACCATCCCGCCCGTACCCGCCAGCGCAACAATCGCTTTGCTACGCAGACAAACCACGCGCGCACCATCCTCAACAGACAGCGCACCCGCCACCACCGCAGCCGCGATCTCCCCCTGCGAATGCCCAACAACCGCGTGCGGTTCGACCCCGAACTCCCGCCACAGCGCCGCGAGCGACACCATCACCGCCCACAACGCCGGCTGGACGACGTCAACCCGCTCCAGCGCCGCCGCGTCCTGGACGACCTCGAACAGATCCCAGTCCACCCACCGGCCCAGGGCGTCCGCGCACTCCTTCATCCGCACGGCGAACACCGGCGCGGCCTCGACCAACTCAACCGCCATGCCGACCCACTGCGAGCCCTGGCCGGGGAACACGAACGCGACCCGCCCAGCGTCCTTCGCCACCCCGGACGCGATCTCCGTCCCGCCGCGCGACTCCAGCACCGCCCGGTGCGCGAACTCCGACCGCCTCGCCAGCGTGCCGCCGACATCTCTCGGGTCGACCGCCTGCGCGCCACCGCTTTCTCGCCTGACGTCCGGCTCCGCGCCGGCGCGCGCGAACTCCACCAACCGCTCGACCTGCGCCCGCAACGCCGCCTCGGTCTTGGCTGACACGACCCACGGCACGCCAGCCGCAGTCCCCGCCACCGCAGTCCCCGCCGCGCCCTGAATCGATCCCGATTGACCGGCCCCCTGGGGGGATCGGGTTCCCATCCCAATCATCTCAAGCCGGTCTGACAATTCCGGCGCGCTCGGCGCCTCCAAAATCACGTGAGCGTTCGTCCCGCTCATGCCGAACGACGACACACCCGCGCGGCGCGGCCGATCAACTACAGGCCAAGGCTGAGCCTCGGTCAGCAACGAGACCGCCCCCGCCGACCAGTCCACGTGCGGGGTCGGGGCGTCGACGTGGAGCGTCCGAGGCAGCAGGCCGTGCCGCATCGCCTGCACCATCTTGATCACGCCGCCGACACCGGCCGCCGCCTGCGAGTGCCCGATGTTCGACTTCAAAGACCCCAGCCACAGCGACTCGGCCCGATCCTGGCCGTACACAGCAAGCAGGGCCTGCGCCTCGATGGGGTCACCCAAAGAAGTGCCGGTGCCGTGAGCCTCCACGACGTCGACCTCAGCAGCAGACAACCCGGCGGACACCAACGCCGCACGGATCACCCGCTGCTGCGAAGGCCCGTGAGGCGCAGTCAGGCCGTTCGAGGCACCGTCCTGGTTCACCGCGGATCCGCGCAGCACGGCGAGCACCTCGTGCCCATTGCGGCGTGCGTCGGAGAGCCGTTCCACCAACAACACGCCCACGCCCTCGGCCCATGCGGTGCCGTCAGCTGCGGCGGCGAACGGTTTGCATCGGCCGCCAGGGGCGAGCGCGCGCTGTTTGCTGAATTCGGCGAATGCGATCGGGGTCGGCATCACCGTCGCGCCGCCGGCCAGGGCCAGTGAGCACTCGCCGTTGCGCAACGACTGCGCGGCCCAGTGCAGGGCCACCAGAGAAGAGGAGCACGCCGTGTCGACCGTGATGGCCGGACCCTCGAACCCGAACGAGTAGGCGACACGCCCGGAGGCGACGCTGGCCGCGCCACCCGTGCCGAGGTAGCCCGTGACCTCCTCGGGCGCGCGGTCGTACGCGCGGGAGGCGTAGTCGTGGTAGACGATGCCGGTGAAGACGCCGGTCTGGCTGCCGCGCAACGACTGCGGGTCCAGGCCGGCGCGCTCCAGCGCCTCCCAGGAGACCTCGAGCAGCAGACGCTGCTGCGGGTCCATCGCCAGTGCCTCGCGCGGGTTGATGCCGAAGAACTCCGCGTCGAACTTCCCCGCGTCGTGCAGGAAGCCGCCCTCGCGGACGTAGGACTTCTCCTCGTCCAGGTCCCAGCCGCGGTCGACCGGCAGGCCACTGATCGCGTCGCGGCCCTCGGACACCAGTCGCCACAGGTCCTCCGGCGACCGCACCCCGCCCGGATACCGGCACGCCATCCCGACGATCGCGATCGGCTCGTCGGACGGCCTCGCCGTGGCGAAAGTGGTCGCCCGTGTGCCGCGCAGATGTTCCGCCAGTGCCAGCGGCGTCGGGTGGTCGAACAGCAGCGTCGCGGGCAACGTCCGGCCCGTGGCCGCCGACAGCCGGTTGCGCAGTTGCACCGCCATCAGCGAGTCGAACCCGCACCCGCTGAACGCACTCGCGGGATCAACAGCGTCCATACTCTCGTGCCCGAGCACCGCCGCCGCATGAGCGCGCACGAGGTCAAGCAGGTCCACCGGGTCCGGCACATCGACGGACTCCGCGGTCGTGCTGCCCAACCAGTACCGCTTGCGCTGGAACGCATAGGTCGGCAGGTCGACGCGGCGCGCGCCCGTCCCGTCGAAGAGCCGCGCCCACCCGACCGGCACGCCCCGCACGTACAACTCGGCCAACGCCTTCAGCACGGCGACCGGTTCGTGGCCCGAGGCGGCGAACACACATCCGTCCACTGAGGACAGACTGTCCGCGGCCGCCGTGGTCAGCACGCCGCTCGGACCCAGCTCCAAGAACGCCGTCACGCCCTCGTTCGCCAGCATCTGCACCGCGTCGCCGAAGCGCACGGCTCGGCGCGCGTGTTGCACCCAGTAGTCCGGTGTACCGAGGTCGGCGATCTGGCCGGTCATCGCCGACACGACGGGAATCGACGGCTCGTGGTAGGTCAGCCCTTCCGCGACCTCCCGCAACTCTGCCAGCATCGGTTCGACGAGCGGCGAGTGGAACGCGTGGCTGACGTCGAGGCGCTTCGACTTGCGGCCGGGGAAGGCCGCGGCGATCGCGAGCACCTCGGCCTCATCGCCGGAGATCACCACGGCGTCCGGGCCGTTGACCGCCGCGATGTCCACGTTCTCGGTCAGCCACGGCACGACCTCGTGCTCGCTCGCCTCGACCGCCCACATCGCCCCGCCGGCGGTGAGCGCCTGCATCAACGTGCCGCGCGCCGCAACGAGCCGTGCGGCGTCTTCCAGCGAGAGCACGCCGGCCAGGTGCGCCGCGGCCAATTCGCCGATGGAGTGCCCGGCGAGGAAGTCCGGCCGCACGCCCAATGTCTCGACGAGCCGGAACAGCGCCACCTCGAACGCGAACAGCGCCGCCTGCGTGTGGACGGTCTGGTTCAGCTCGTCGCCGGTGAAGACCACTTCGCTGCCGAGATGCGCACTCAGGTGCGCGCACACCTCGTCCAACGCCTCCGCGTAGGCCGGGAACGCCTCGTACAGTTCGCTCCCCATGCCCGGACGCTGGCTGCCCTGGCCGCTGAACAGGAACGCGACCCGCCGGCCCGCCGTCGCCACGCCCTGGACGACGTGCGGGCTGACCTCGCCGCGGGCAAGTGCCTCCAGCCCGTTGCCGATGACGACAGCCCGGTGCTCGAGCGCGGCCCGCGTCGTGACGAGCGAGTAGCCAAGATCGACCGCGCGGACGTCCGAGCACGCCAGCAGCCGGTCCGCCTGGACCCGCAACGCTTCCGCGCTCTTGGCCGACACCACGAACGGCACGCCCGCCGAACCCGCCCAGTCCGGCATGCCGGCCGAGTCCGCTGAGCCCTCCCCGCCCGCGCGACCCGGCACGCCCGCTGAGCCCGCCCAGCCCGCCGAGCCCTCCGAACCCGGTACACCCGCCCAGCCCGCAGAACCTGGTACACCCGCCGAGTCCGCCCCGCCCGCCGAGCCTTCCGAACCCGCCACGCCCGCCGAGTCCACCGAGCCCGCGCAGCCCGGCACGGCGGCTAAGTCCGCCGAGCCCACGCAGCCCGGCACGCCTGCCCATTCCGCCGAACCCGCTGGGCGTTCCGAACCCGGCACGCTCGCTGAGCCCTCCGAGCCCACCCAGTCCGCGCAGCCCGGCACACCCTCCGAGCCCATCGCCCGGCTCGGAATCGATTCCGATTGACCGGCCCCCTGGGGGGATCGGGTCCCCATCCCAATCATCTCAGGCAGGTCTGACAATTCCTGGCCCGCGGAAACACCCCCAGGCGGAGCCTCGAGGATCACGTGGGCATTCGTGCCGGAGACGCCGAACGACGAGACCGCAGCACGACGCGGGCGGTCGAGCGAGGGCCAAGGGCGAGCCGAGGTGAGGAGTTCGAGAGACCCCGCAGACCAGTCGACGTGCGGGGTCGGAGTGTCGACGTGGAGGGTCCGCGGAAGCAGACCGTGTCGCAGCGCCTGCACCATCTTGATCACGCCCCCAACACCCGCGGCGGCCTGGGCGTGACCGATGTTCGATTTCAGGGAACCCAGCCAGGCGGGGGCGGACCGACCCTGGCCATAGGTGGCCAGCAGAGCCTGCGCCTCAATCGGATCACCCAGAACGGTTCCAGTGCCATGCGCCTCGATCAGATCAACGTCCACAGCGGACAAACCCGCTGAAGCCAGCGCCGCGCGGATCACACGTTGCTGGGACGGGCCGTTAGGCGCGGTGAGCCCATTCGAGGCCCCATCGGAGTTGACGGCAGACCCGCGCAACACAGCGAGGATCGGGTGACCGTTGCGCTGAGCGTCCGAGAGACGCTCAAGCAGGATCACACCGACGCCCTCGGACCAGCCCGTGCCGTCGGCAGCAGCGGAGAAGGCCTTGCAACGGCCGTCCGGAGACAGACCGCGCTGACGGCTGAACTCGATGAACGTCGCAGGCGTGGCCATCACGGCCACACCTCCGGCCAGGGCGAGTGAACATTCGCCGCGCCGCAACGACTGCGCAGCCAAATGCAGGGCCACCAAGGAGGAGGAGCAGGCGGTGTCGACACTCACGGCCGGGCCCTCGAAGCCGAACAGGTAGGCGACGCGGCCCGAGGCAACGCTGCCCGCGGTGCCCAGGCCCAGATAGGCCTCCACGTCCTCGGGGATCGAGTCCAGGCAGGAGGCGTAGTCGTGGTACATGACGCCGGTGAAGACGCCGGTCTGGCTGCCACGCAACGACCGCGGGTCGAGGCGAGCGCGTTCCAGAGCCTCCCACGACGCCTCCAGCAACAGACGTTGCTGCGGGTCCATCGCGAGAGCCTCACGGGGCGAGAGACCGAAGAAGTCCGCGTCGAACTCCCCCGCGTCGTAAAGGAAACCGCCGTGGCGCGACGACGACTTGCCGGGGCGGTCCGGGTCTGGGTCGTAGAGGGCGCCGATGTCCCAGCCGCGGTCGGAAGGGAAGTCACCGATCGCGTCGACCTCCCCGACCACCAACTGCCACAGGTCTTCCGGCGAGCGGACACCGCCTGGATACCGGCAGGCCATGCCGACCAACGCGATCGGCTCGTCAGACGAAACCTGAAAGGCGAGCGGAGTCGGGGCGCCGAACAGTTCTGTGCGGAGGTGGCCGGCCAGGGCGAGCGGGGTCGGGTGGTCGAAGACGAGGGTGGCCGGGAGACGCAGGTCGGTGGCGGCGGCTAGGCGGTTGCGGAGTTCCACGGCGGTGAGCGAGTCGAAGCCGAGGTCGGAGAAGGCGCGGGCGGGGTCGACGGCCTGCGGGGTGTGGCCTAGGACGGCGGCTGTGCTGGTGCGGACCAGGTCTAGGAGGAGGCGGCGCTGGTCAGGTTCGGGGAGGGCTTGCAGGCGTTGGGAAAGCTTCATGTCGCGAGCCCGGTGGGTGCGGATCAGGCCGCGCAGCAGCGGAGGCACGGATGTTGTGGGGCGCAGGTCCAGTTGGGCGGCGACGAACGTGGGCTCGCCGGAGCGCAGGGCCGCGTCGAACAGGGCCAGGCCTGTCTCGTCGGACATCGCGATGGTGTTGTCGCGGACGCCGGACGTCAGGTGCGCGGTCAGGGTGCTGGAACGCGCCCAGAGGCCCCAGGCGATGGAGACGGACGGCAGGCCACGGGCGTGGCGGTGCTGGGACAGGGCGTCCAGGAAGGCGTTGGCAGCGGCGTAGCCGGCTTGGCCAGGGGCGCCGAACACGCCCGCCACCGAGGAGAACAGGATCAGCGGCACGGACGGCGCCAGCTCGTGCAGGTTCAGGGCTGCGGTGATCTTCGGGCGCAGGACGGTGTCGAGGCGTTCGGGGGTCAGTGAGGTGATCACGCCGTCGTCCAGGACGCCGGCGGCGTGCACGATGGCGCTCAAGGAGAAGCGGTCCAGCAACGCTGACAGCGCGGTGCGGTCGGCGGCGTCGCAGGCGGCGATCGTGACCTGGGCGCCCAGGGCGGTGAGCTCGGCTTCCAGTTCCGGGGCCTCGCCTCGCCTGCTGGTGAGCACCAGGTCGCGGACGCCGTGGGTGGTGACGAGATGCTTGGCCAGCAAGCCGCCGAGGGTGCCGGTGCCGCCGGTGATCAGCACCGTGCCGTCGAGGAACAAACCGTCCGAAGTGGACTGTGCGCGCTGCAGCCTGGGGACGTACGCCTGGCCCTTGCGCACCATGACCTGGGGTTCGCCGGACGCGACGGCGGCGGGGAGCGACGTGTCGTCGGCGTCGACGAGGATGATGCGGCCCGGGTCTTCGGACTGCGCCGAGCGGACCAGGCCCCACACGGCGGCGCCGTCCGGGTCGGGGTGGTGCGGGTCGACGGCGCCGTGGGTGCGGACGACCAGCTTGGAGTCCGTCAACTGCAGGTGACTGAGGGCCTCGTGGACGTTCTCCGGCGACACCACGATCACGTCGTCCGGGAGTTCAATCGTGTCGGGCAACGCGATGGGCATCCACTCGACTCGGTACAGCGAGTCGACGGTGGCAGGAGCCAGGTCGGATAGCGGGATTGCGCGCAACACCAAGGACTTCACCGCTGCGACGGGTAGTCCGGCGCCGTCGGCCAGCTGCACCGCGATGCCCTCGGCGGTGCGAGTCAGCCGGACCCGCAGAGTTGTTGCGCCGGTGGCGATCAGCTCTACGCCGTTCCAGGAGAACGGTAGAAGCGCTTGGCCTGGTTGGGTTTCTCCCCAGCCCACAGCTGCGATCGGGTGCAGGGCGGCGTCCAGCAGGGCCGGGTGCAGGCCGAAGTCCGCGGCGTCTGGCAGGTGGACCTCGGCGAAGAGCTCGCCGGCGTGGCGCCAGAGTGCGGTCAGGCCCTGGAACGCCGGCCCGTACTCGTAGCCTCGGGTGGCCAGCGTGTCGTAGATGTCCGTCAGGTCGACTGCAGTGGCGTTCGGGGGCGGCCAGTCGGTCAGGTCGAACGGCTCGGAAGTCGTTGTGGTGAGGCTTCCGACAGCGTGCCGGCGCCAGTGGTCGCCGGCGCGGCTGTGGATCGTGATCGTGCGGCGGCCCTGCTCGTCCTGGCCTACGACGGTCTGGACTTCGACGTCGCCGCGGTTCGGGAGGATCAGCGGTGCTTCGACGACCAGTTCGTCGAGGGCAGGGCTGCCGGTGTGATCGCCTGCCGCGATGGCCATTTCGACGAAAGCCGTGCCGGGCAGGAGGACCGTTCCGGACACCGCGTGGCCGGCCAGCCACGGGTGGGTCCGCAGGGAGATCCGGGTCGTGAACGCCGTGGTGCCCGTGTCCGCCATTTCCACGGGTGTGCCGAGGAGTGGGTGGCCTGGGGTGGGAGCGGACGACTCGAGCCAGTAGCGCTGACGCTGGAACGCGTAGGTGGGGAGATCGACTCGGCGGCCGGTGAAGTGCCAGTCGACCGGGACGCCGCGCACCCACAGCTGGGCGGCCGAGGTGTGGAAGCGGTCCTGGGCGCCGTCGTCGCGGCGCAGCGTGCCGAAGCCGGTCAGGAGGACGGGGTGCGGGCTGACTTCCAGCAGGATGCGGTCACTCAGGTTCTGGACCACCGCGTCGTAGCGGACCGTCTCGCGAAGGTTTCGGTACCAGTACTCGGCGTCCAGCGCGCCGCCGCCGCAGGTACTGAGGAACGGGATGTCCGGGGTGCGGGGCTCGATGTCGGCGAGGGCAGACAGGAGGTCGTCGCGGAGTTCCTCCACCTGGACGGAGTGGGAGGCGTAGTCGACCGGGATCCGCTTGCCCTCGACCGTTGCCAGCGCGTCGAGGTCGCCGGACAGGACGATCGACCCCGGGCCGTTGATCGCGGCCACGGACAGGCGCGGGTCGAGGTGGTCGGGCAGGCCGTTGACGACGATCATGCCGCCCTTGCCGGCGAGCTTGGTGGCGATCAGCCTGGCGCGCAACGCAACTACTCGGGCACCGTCCTCAAGGGACAGAGCATTGGCCACGACCGCGGCGGCGATCTCGCCTTGGGAGTGGCCCACTACGGCGGACGGTGAGACGCCGTAGTACCGCCAGAGGTGGGCCAGTGACACCATCACGGCCCAGAGCGCGGGTTGGACGATTTCGACGCGTTCCAGCGCTTCCTCGTCGCCCAGGACGTCGAACAGGTCCCAGTCCACGTGCGGGCTGAGGGCGTCGGCGCACTCCCGCATGCGGTGGGCGAAGACTGGTTCGGACTCGAGGAGCCGCAGGCCCATGCCCGGCCATTGCGAGCCTTGGCCGGGATAGACGAACACGACGCGGCAGGCGTCGGTGGCGATGCCGGACGCGATCTCGGTGTGGTCGTCCAGAACGGTGCGGTGCGGGAAGGCTGTGCGGGCCGCGAGGGTGGTGGCGACGTCGGCAGGGTGGAGGTCGCGGGACTCCACGAACGCCAGCAGCTGATGGACCTGAGCTTCGAGCGCCGCCTCGGACTTGGCCGACACGAGCCACGGCGCACCACCCGCCGCCACACCGCGCGCCGCCACACCACCCGCCGCCTCGAGGATCACGTGGGCATTCGTGCCGGAGACGCCGAACGACGACACAGCCGCGCGCCGTGGCCGATCGAGGACCGGCCACGGGCGTGACGACGTGAGCAGTGAGAGGGCGCCCGAAGCCCAGTCGACGTGCGGGCTCGGGACGTCGGCGTGCAGCGTGCGCGGCAGCAGGCCGTGCCGCAGCGCCTGCACCGCCTTGATCACGCCGCCGACACCCGCGGCGGCCTGGGTGTGACCGATGTTCGACTTCAGAGAGCCGAGCCACGCGGGAGTGGAGCGGCCCTGGCCATAGGTGGCGAGCAGGGCCTGCGCCTCGATCGGGTCTCCCAGCACGGTTCCGGTGCCATGCGCTTCGATCAAATCGACGTCCGCGGCAGACAAACCCGCTGAAGCCAGCGCCGCACGGATCACGCGTTGCTGGGACGGGCCGCTGGGTGCGGTGAGCCCGTTCGAGGCGCCGTCCGAGTTGATCGCGGAGCCGGACAGGACGGCCAGCACCTCGTGGCCGTTGCGCTGAGCGTCGGAGAGGCGTTCGAGCACGACCACGCCGACGCCCTCGGACCACCCGGTGCCGTCGGCGGCAGCCGAGAAAGCCTTGCAGCGGCCGTCAGCAGACAGGCCTTGCTGGCGGCTGAACTCGATGAACGTGGCGGGCGTGGCCATCACGGCCACACCTCCGGCCAGGGCGAGCGAGCATTCGCCGTTGCGCAACGACTGCGCGGCCCAATGCAGAGCCACCAGAGAGGAGGAACAGGCGGTGTCAACGCTGACGGCCGGGCCCTCGAAGCCGAACAGGTAGGCGACACGGCCCGAAACGACGCTGCCCGCGGTGCCGATGCCGAGGTGGCCCTCGACGCGGGCTCCGGTGGCGTAGTCGTGGTACATGACGCCCGCGAACACGCCGGTTTCGGTGCCGCGCAACGACTGCGGGTCGAGACCCGCGCGTTCGAGAGCCTCCCAGGACACCTCGAGCAGCAGCCGCTGCTGCGGGTCCATGGCCAGGGCCTCGCGCGGGGAGATGCCGAAGAAGTCGGCGTCGAACTCCCCCGCGTCGTGCAGGAAGCCACCGCGGCGGGTGTAGCTGGTACCGGGGTGGGACGGGTCCGGGTGGTAGAGGGCGTCGAGGTCCCAGCCGCGGTCCGCCGGGAAGTCTCCGATCGCGTCGACCTCCCCGGCCACCAGCTGCCACAGGTCCTCCGGCGAACGCACGCCACCCGGATAGCGGCAGGCCATGCCCACGATCGCGATCGGCTCGGCCGAAGAAGTCCGAGCAACCACAACAGGAGCAGGCGGTGCACCGAACAGCAGGTCGCGCAGATGAACGGCGAGAGCGCGGCAGGTCGGATGGTCGAAAGCGGCCGTCACGGCCAAGGACAGCCCGGTCGACGCGACGAGGTCGTCGCACAGGGCGACGGCGGTGATCGAGGTGAGACCCAGCTCGCGGAACGGGCGGTCCGCGGTGACGGGAGCGCCGCAGACTCGCGCGGCGGCAGCCGAGACGATCCCGAGCAGGGCAAGATCACGGTCCACTGAGGACAGTGCAGCCAAGCGGTCGCGCAGAGCGGTAGCACCATACGAGGAAGGTTCGGCGGAGGCGTCCAGGCGGACGCAGGCGTGGCTGCTGGAGGCGATCACGTCCAGCGGAACGTCCGAGGACCAGGCCACGGACACCGCGGGCAACCCCTGGGAGCGGCGGTGACGAGCGGCAGCGTCGTAGTAGGCGCCGAGGTCAGGGCGATCGGGAGGCCAGCACAGGACCAGAGGAGCCGCACCCGTCAGGGATTCCGTGCGAACGACCCCGGCCATGTCGGCGGGAGCGAACACCTCGAACGAGCCCGAAGCGGGGAGAGCGGGCAGCCGGGTCAGGCGAGGTGCGAGAACAACGCCGTCCCGCAACGCCAACCGGCACTCACCAGAGGCCACGACAGCAGCCACGTCAAAAGAATCCGTGTCCACATCGACCAGGACGACACGGTCAGGCCGCGCCAAACCCCACACGGAAGCGTGGGCCAGGTTGGGAACGCCCTCCGTGTCGTTCACGGCCATCGCGCGACGAGTCACGACCACGAACCGGGCGGACGGCGCCGGATCCGAAGCGAGCCAGGCATCCAGACGCTCAGCAACGTCGAGTCCACAATGGACGACAGTGAGGTCGAAAGCCGAGACCGAACCATCGACCGGCACCCAGTCGACACCGTAGAGCGGCTTTCCGTAGACCAGCAGACGGGCCGGCTGAGAACTGAGCAGATGCCGGGCGACCTTGCCGGACGAGGTGCGCGGCACGATGTCCACCTCGTACAGCTCCACAGGGACCTTCGCCGCGGAAAGCTGTTCGCAGCAAGCAGAAAGAAGAGCGCCGGGATCGAACGAACCGACCACGTAGGCGACGGGGACCTCGCCGAGTTCGTCGTCCGGCTTGCCCGTCACGGCGGCGTCCGAGACGCCCGGTGCAGCAAGCAGGACGCGTTCGATCTCGGCGGGATGGATGTTCTCGCCGCCGCGGATGATGAGCTCCTTGGTGCGACCGGTGATCGTGAGATAGCCGAGCTCGTCGCGACGAGCCAGGTCGCCGGTCCGGTACCAGCCGTCGCGCAGCACGGAAGCGACGACGTTCGGGCCGCTGACCCACACCTCGCCTTCGAGACCGGTGGGAACGTCGACGCCGGACGGATCCACGATCCGCACGGTCACACCCGGCACTGGCAGGCCGCAGGAACCTTCCACGCGAGCACCGGAAGGCCAGTTCGCGGTGATCAGGCCGCACGTCTCGGTGCTGCCATAGCCGTCCAGCAGGGAAACGCCGAAGGCCTCCTCGAAGGAAGCGCGCAACGAAGCCGGACAGACAGAGCCCGCAGTCACGCAGAGCCGCAACGACGGCGCGGCAACGTCAGACGCGGCACGGACCAGCTGGTGATACATGGCTGGAACACCGGCGAGGACCGTAACGTCGGACCGCAACGCGGACAGCACCTCGGAAGCGGAGAACCCGTTCTGGATGCGGGCAGTGGCACCGACAGCGGTCACGCCCAGCACACAAAGAACGTGGGCAAAGCTGTGGAACAACGGCGCGGGCCAGAGCATCACGTCCGAAGAGGACAGTCCGAAGATCGGCGCGTAGCACGCGGCGACCGACCACAGACAGCCGCGCTGAGTGGAGATCACCCCCTTGGGGCTGCCGGTGGTACCGGACGTGTAGAGCATCCAGGCAGGCTCGTCCAGGCCCAGATCGTCGCGAGCCGGACCAGCATCGGTGCAGGCCAGCACCTCGAACGACACCACACCGGGAAGCTCGGGACCGACGACGATCAACCGAACGTCGAAGCGCCGCAACCGATCCAGCTGAGAAGAGTCGGTGATCACGACGGAAGCGCCGCTGTCCGCGAGGAAATGAGCGAGCTCGGAGTCGGACGCGGCAGGGTTGAGCGGCACGCCCACCGCACTCGCGCGGGTGATCGCCAGGTAGCTCTCGATCATCTCGACCCGGTTGCCGAGCAGGATCGCCACGCGATCGCCCCGTTCCACCGAGCCGGCCAGATGCCCGGCCAGACGGCGGGTGCGGAGCTCCAGCTCGAAGTACGAAACGGAGCGCCACGGGTCGGAGAACGCGACCTTGGCCCCGCAACGGGCGGCATGCGCCCTGAGCAGGTCGGGCAACGGCCGGATCAGCTCAGCACGGAGCATGGACGCACACCTCTCAACGAATCGGCGCGTCCAATCCTGGTGCGGAAACCCCGCCCTCGATCCCCCTACGCGACCCCTACGGACAAGGGTCCTGCTCACTCGGCACCACCACGCCGAAGAGCGTTTCCGCAGGCGGGCAAAAGAACACGGCCACCTCTGAGCGATTACCCAGTGGTGGCCGTGGAAAGGTGGAACGGTCTACTGCAGGTAGCCCTCGACCTCACCGACAGGGCGCGGGGGCACGTCCTCCGCGGACTCGCCCTGCGCACGGGCCGCGCGACGCCGGCGCAGCAGGTCCCAGCACTGGTCGAGGGCCTCTTCCAAGGCACGCAGCCGGGCCTGTTCCTCAGCCGACGAGATCTCGCCCGCCACCACGCGTTCGCGCAGCTTGTGCTCCTCGTCGACCAGCTCGTGAATGCGGCCCAGCACGGATTCGTCGCTCATCTACGCCTGTCCCGTCTCGAAGCGGCTCACCTTCCCGGACTCTACGACGAAACGCCAGAAGGTGCGCATCTCGCCCCAGGTGTCGTTGCGGTACCGGATGATCAGGGACTTTCCGCCGTCGGAGGACGATTCGACCACCATGTGGCCGTTGTCGTCGAAGATCTCCTTGGCGGTCCACGCGCGGAGGTCGCGGTCGGTGCCGTCGTCGGACATCGTGGCGTCCGGCGTGAGCAGGTCGAAGAACGCGGTCCTGTCGCCCGCGTTCACGGCGGCGATGAACGCTTCCACGGTCGGGTCGCTCGTCATGGCGTCCAGTGTTGCCGCAAGAGGTCAAGGCAGCGCGGCCAGCGACAGGCTGTTGCCGTCCGGATCGAGCACCTCGACGTGCCGGACGCCGTTGGAATAGGTCTCGACGGGCTCATGGGCGATGCCGTGCGAGGCGAACCGGGCCAAAGCCCCCGACAGCTCCGGCCCGCTCACCCCGAACGTGATCATGGACCCCCCGACGCGCGAAGCCCGCACGTCCCGGTCGTCGATCACGAGGTAGGCGTTCTCCCCCACCCGCCAGAGGTGCTCCTCGCCGATGACCTCGTCGGCCTTGCGTCCGAAGAACACCTCGTACCACTCCAACGCCCTGGCGAGGTCACTCACACACATCACGCTGTGCAGATCCATGTGCAGGTGGACCTGCACAGCGGTCAGAACTCATCGGTGGTCAGCTGCTGCGAGGCAGCATCACGGTGGACGGTGGCGTGGCGCTGCCGGTCCAGACCCCCAGGCCGGGCCGGCAGCGCATCAGTGAACTCAGCACCTGCAGAGCGTCGCCCCAGGCCCCTCACCAGGGAAGACGTTCGGACGAGTCCGGACAGATCCGGACAGGCCTACCACTTGGAGCAGTTGTCCTCACCAGGACCGAGGCACACCCGCATGGAGACGTCGTCGACGTACATCCCCGCCGGCGAGGACCACGTGACGGACTTGCTCACGTTGAGACCGGACGCGGACCCGATCTGCTCCTTGTACGAGTAGCTGCCCACCTTCCCGTACTGGACCCACAGGTAGACGTCGTGACCGTCGTCCGCGAGGTCTTTGACGTACGACCGGTCACTGAACGACACGCTGTACTCGACGAACGTGCCCCATGCCAGTGTTTCGCCGCCGCCGGGCAGGCCGGCCCTCAGCGTGAACTTGCTGCCGACCTTCGAGCCCGGGTCGTAAACGGGATCGGTGGTGGCCTCGGCGGCGGGCGCGACGAGCACGCCCAGCACCAGGGCAGCAGCCATCGACGCAGTCATTTTCTTCATGATTCCCCCTTCGGTCACGGATCTATCAAGGTCCGTGACCGCTCACAAGCCGTTCGGACGGTCCCGGACACCCCGGTACCCCGCGCTCCGGAGCACCTCGTCGGCCCTGAACCGGGCCTCGGAAGCCGCGGAAGTGTCGCCAGCCGCCTCATGCGCCCTGCTCAGAGCAACGAGCGCGAGGCCCGCGAGGATGCTCTGCCCGGTCGCGAACGCGCGTTCGTGCGCCTCTGTCGCGTCCGTCACCGCCGCCTCGGTGTCACCGGCGGCGAGGTCCAGCCAGGCCAGCTCGACCAGCGCGTCCGCCACGCCGGGCCCGTAGCCGATCGCGACCGCCCTCCGCCACGCGCGGCGCAGGTCGTCACGGCGGCCACGCACGGCGGCGACCGTGATGAGCGCGTCGATCTCGACCCGGCCGGACCCCTTGGCGAGCGACAAGGCCTGTTCCGCACACCGCAGCGCCTCGTCGGGGCGTCCGGCGTCGCGGTGAACGCGGGCGAGGTCGTCGAACGCGGCCGCCTCGCTGACCCGGTCCTCGTGGTCGTGGTTGAGCTGCTGGGCCCGCCGCAGGAAGTGCGCGGCCTGGTCGAGGTCGCCGAGGTAGCGATGCACGACGCCGAGCGCGCCGAGCGAGTTCGCGGCGGAGCGGGTCTCGCCGATCTCCTCGCGCAGCTCGACGGCCAGCTCCAGATCGGCCGCGGCCTCGACCAGCCTGCCGAGGCGCATCTCGGTGAGGCCGAGGTTGCCCAACGAACGCGCGCGCCGGGCCGTGTCGCCGATCTCGGCGTAGAAGGCCAGCTCACGGCGGAAGCAGTCAGCCGCCTCCTCCAGCGATCCCAGCTCCGCGTAGACGCCGCCCAGGTTGCCGAGCGTGCTGAACTCGCGGAACCGGTCCCCCGCCGCCCGGCTGAACTCGACGGCCTGCTCGAAGTGCGTGGCCGCGGCACGGTGGTCGCCCGCTCCCCAGTGCGCGGTGCCGAGCGACAGGTGCATCGCGGCGGACGCACTCGGGTCCTGAGAAGCCGCCTCAAGTCCCACGCGCGCGACGGCGAGCCACTCCGCGGTGTGGCGGCGCAGCCAGTAGCAACCGCGCAGCGCGTCGGTGAGCAGCCACGCCATCGGCGTCTGGCCCAGCGAGCCGGCCCGTTCGATCGCGGTGACCAAGGTGGACCGTTCCGCGTCGAACCACTGCAGCGCGTCGGTGGCGCTCGCGAACGTGTGCCGCAGAGTCACGTCGGCGAGCACTGAGAAGTCCGGTCGCACGGCGCGTGCGGCCGCAACGGCCATGTCCAGGTATTGCGTGTAGAGACGAGCGATCGACTCGTCAGCTTGTTCCTCAGCCGCGTGACGCTCACGCGCGTAGAGCCGGAGCAGGTCGTGCAGTCCATATCGACCGGCCGGCCTGACCTCGACCAGGTGCGCGGCGACCAGCGTGCGCAAGGCCGCCTCCGCTTCCGGCCGGTCCAGCAACGCGGCGGCGGCCCGCGCCGGCAGCTCCGGACCCGGCGCCACACCCATGCGGCGGAACAACATCCGCGCCACCGGGTCGAGCGCCGCGTAGGAGTGGTCGAACGTCGTGCGCACCGCGGCGTCGGCGTCGCCCTCGATCTCCAGCGCGGTGAGACGGTCGCCCGCGGTCAGCTCGGCCATCAGCTCCGCGATCGTCTGGTGTGGACGGTCGGCGAGGTTCGCGGCCGTGATCCTCAACGCCAGCGGGAGATAACCGCACAGCCGGACGAGCTCGTCGACGGCGTCTTCCTCGCGCAGCACGCGTTCGGGGCCCAGCACGCTGATCACCACGGCCGGGGCTTCCTCCGGCGTCAGGACACCGAGCTCCAGGCGGTGCGCACCGTCGCGGGCCACGAGTCCGGCCAGGCGGTCGCGGCTCGTCACGACGGTCATGCAGCCAGAGCCGCCCGGCACGAGTGGACGGACGTGTGCGGCGCTGGGTGCGTTGTCCACCACGACCAGCACGCGTTTCTCCGACGTCATCGACCGGTACATGCCGATCATCGCGTCCTGCTGCAGCGGGATGTCCTCACCGGGCACGCCGAACGCCCGGATCGCCAGCGCCAGCGCCTGGTCCGGGGTGACCGGCGGCCCGGACGAGTAGCCGCGCAGGTCGAGGTACACCTGACCGTCCGGGAACCTGCCCGCGACCTGGTGCGCCCACTGCACGGCCAGCGCGGTCTTGCCCACGCCGGGAATCCCGCACACCACCGCGAGCCTGCTGCCGCCCTCCAGCAGCGCCGTGAGCTCCTTGAACGCCTTGGCGCGCCCGGTGAAGCCCGGGACCACCGCGGGCAGCTGCCGCGGCACCACAGCCGGCCCGGCCGCGCCGCGCAACGGTTCCGCCTGCACCCGGCGCCACGCGGCCAGCCACGGCCCGGTCTCGGCCTCCGGCACGCTGAACGCCCGCAGCAGCCCGCGGAACACGTCCAGCGCCGGAGCGGTCTTGCGTCGTGGACTGAGCGCGTCGGCCAGCGTGCTGCGGGCGAGCCCGGACAGCTTCTCCATCTGCCGCAACGAGGGATTGCCCGCCCACACCTTCAGCGCGCCAGCTCGGCGATGAGCTCGTCGAGAGCGTGCGCGTCATCAGGTCTCGGGCCGGACATGAGGTGAAGCCTAATGATCCCCGGGCTGTCGCAGGTGTCCGGCAGGCGGACCCGTTCCTTCGGTTGGCGGACGAATGGTCCGACCAATTGTTTACACTCGTGAACTGGGCCGCCGATCCCGCTGGCGAACACCTCTCGTGTTCGCCGCCTCCGCCTGCCAGGAGGAGCAATGAAGGCACGGAATCGGCTCGCTCTGGCGAGTCTCACCGCAACCACCGCACTGGCCGTCGCACTGCTCGTGCCCGTGACCGCCAGCGCCCACGGCACGATGTCAGACCCGGCCAGCCGGGTCTACACGTGCAAGCAGGAGAACCCGGAGAACCCGAAGTCCGACGCGTGCAAGGCGGCCGTCGCGGCCGGTGGCACGCAGGCGTTCTACGACTGGAACGAGGTGTCGCTGCTCGACGCGGGCGGCCGGCACCGCGAGCTCATCCCGGACGGCAAGCTGTGCAGCGCGGGCCGCGACAAGTACCGCGGCCTCGACCTGCAACGCGCCGACTGGCCGGCCAAGCGGATCTCGGCCGGGTCGCTGACGGTGACCTACCACGCGACCGCGCCGCACTCGAACAGCAACTTCGAGTTCTACATCACCCGGCAGGGCTGGAGCCCGACCCAGCCGCTGCGCTGGTCCGACCTGGTGCACCTGCAGACCTTCAACAACCAGAACCCGACCACGTTCACGAACTGGACGCTGACCATCCCGCAACGCACCGGCCGCCACATCATCTACTCGATCTGGCAACGCGTGGTCGGCAGCGCCGAGGCGTTCTACACGTGCTCGGACGTCGACTTCGGCGGCGGCACCAACCCTCCGCCGACGACGACCAACCCGACGCCACCGTCCACAACCACCACAACTCCCCCACCCTCTGGCGGCACGTGGGCCGCGGGCACGACGTACCAGATCGGCAACCGCGTGACCTACAACGGCATCGGCTACGAGTGCACCCTCGCGCACACCGCCATCGCCGGGTGGGAACCGCCGAACACGCCGGCCCTCTGGAAACGCCTCTGATGCGGATTCTGCTGGTACTGCTCGCTTTCGTGGTGTCCGGTTGCGCTACCGCGCAGCCGGGCGCCACGTTGCGCGGGGATCCGCTGGACGTGATGTTCCTGCAGATGATGATTCCGCATCACGAGCAGGGCGTCGCGATGGTGGCTCTCGCCAGGGACCGTGCCGCGTCCGAGGACCTGCGGATGCTGGCGGCGGCGATCGAGTCCACGCAGGCGACCGAGGTCGGCACGATGAAGGACTGGCTCAGTTCGTGGGGCGAGCCACTCACGGCACCGCCGGACTCGCACGCGGGGCACGGCGGGATGCGGCGCACCAAGCCCGAGGAGATCGCACGGCTGGAGGCGTTGCACGGCAGCGCGTTCGACCAACGGCTGCTCAACGTGCTGATAGCGCACCAGGACGACGCGGTGCAGATGGCCCGGTGGGAGACCGGGAGTGGCGCGCACAGGGAGGTGAAGGACCTCGCAGGGCGGATCGAGAAGTCCCGTGCCGCGCAGATCGACATGATGAAGAGGTTTCTCGGCCAGGCATGATGCAGGCATGTTCCCGATCGTCAACGCGCTGGGCGAGCTGACCGACCCCAACATCGCGCTGGACGAGGTCGTCGTCAACGACCGCGTACTGGCCGAGGCGAAGGACTCCGGCCTGACTGCGGTCAACGTCACTGTCGGCTACACGTGGGGCGACCACGATCCGTACGAACACACGCTGCGTGACCTGGACACGTGGGACGGGATCCTCGAAGCCCACCCCGGCCACCTGCTCCAGGTCCGCGGCGTCCAGGACGTCGAGCGGGCCCGTGCCGAGGGCAGGATCGGCGTGATCTACGGCTTCCAGAACGCCGCCGCGCTCGGTACCGCGCCGGTGGAGAGGATCCGGCAGTTCGCCGACCGGGGCGTCCGGATCGTCCAGCTCACCTACAACCAGGCCAACCGGCTCGGCGACGGTTCCATGGAGCCGCGCAACCGCGGCCTCACCGACCTCGGCCGGGAGACCGTCGCGGCGCTCAACGACGCCCGGCTGGTCGTAGACCTGTCCCACAGCGGGGAACGCACCTGCCTCGAAGCCGCGCGCGTCTCCACCCAGCCGGCCTCGATCAACCACACCGGCTGCCGGGCGCTCACCGAGCGGCCCCGCAACAAGACCGACGAGGAACTTCGCCTGGTCGCCGACCGCGGCGGGTTCGTCGGCATCTACTTCATGCCGTTCCTCGCCATCGGCCGTGACGCCCGCGCGTCCGAGGTCGTCGACCACATCGTCCACGCCGTCGACGTGTGCGGCGAGGACGCCGTCGGCATCGGCACCGACGGTCCCGTCACCACGGTCGACGACCTCGACGCTTACCGCGAGCATCTCGTGGCGCAGCAGGCGGCGCGCGCGGCCGCCGGAGCAGCGGCCGCGGGTGAGGCGGGGCTGGTGCCGTTCGTGCCGGACCTGCGCGGGGTCGACCAGTTCCGGCAGCTGATCCGCCTGCTCGAGGACCGCGGCTTCCGCGAGGAGCGCATCGCCAAGATCATGGGCGGCAACTTTCTCGCCCACGCGGCCCGCGTCTGGTGAAGACGGTCCTCCGCCGGGGTACCCCGGCGGAGGACATGAGGAGGTCGAGATGCAACCAGTCCCGTTCGTCCCGTGGGTGTGGCGGGACCCGTCCTGGGCCGACGAGCCGGAGCACGACGAGGCCGAGCTCGCGCGGAGGCCCGACACCGGTCTGATCGGCTACGAGGTCGAGGCGACCGACGGCAGCATCGGCAAGATCGACGACGACAACGCCAAGGTGCCCGCCGACTGCCTGATGATCTCCACCGGACCGTGGATCTTCGGGCGCACCGTCGTGCTGCCCGTCGGCGTCGTGCAACGGGTGGACCACGAGGAGCGCAAGGTCTACGTCGACCGCACCCAGGACCAGATCAAGAACGCGCCCGAGTACGACCCGGACAACCACGAGGACTACCGGCGCCGCACGGGTGAGTACTACAGCGAGAGCTACCGTCTGATGCCGCCCATGCTCTGACTGATCATGCGCTAACTGATGAGGAGTGACTTCTCGCGGTTGTGCTGCCACTCCACGAGGAGCGCGCTCGCGTCGTCCTGCAGTCGCCCGTGCTGGTGCTCGAGCACGGTCCGCATGAGACGGCGCAACGTCTCGGGCGCCGGGCAGCCGTCGGCCTCGCGGCGGATCACGAAGTCCGCGAACCGCCGCAGGCCGAACTGGCGGCCCTGGGCGTCGCGGGCCTCGACGATGCCGTCGGTGTAGAAGAGCAGCCGGTCGCCGGGTTCGAGATGTTCGTGGCACAGCACCGGTGACGCGGGCAGCTGAAAGCCCATCGGGGGCGCGGGACGGCACCGGAGCTGCCGCAGCCAGCGGCCCTGCCGGATCAGCAGCGGCGGCGGGTGCCCGCGGTTCACCCAGCTCAGCACGCCCGTCTGGAAGTCGAGCTCGGCGAGCACGCCGGTGGCGAACCTGCGGCCGCCGAACTGCTCGCCGATCACCTCGTCGATCCCGACGCTGGTGTCGACCAGGTTCGCGCCGCGACGGCGGTAGCTGCGGCACGTGGCGGTGGCGAGGGCGACGGTCAGGCCCGCGGACTGGTCGTGGCCCATCGCGTCGAAGATCGACAGGTGCACGACGTGTCCCTCGATCGCGTAGTCGATCGCGTCGCCACCGATCTCGTAAGCGGGCTCCAGCACCGCCGTGAGCACGAGGTTGTCCGTGGCGAAGGTCAGCGGCGGCATCAACGGCCACACCACCTCGGCGGCCACGGCCATCGGCTTGGCACGCACGAGGCGTTGGTAGGTGTCGCTGTGCGGGCGTTTGCTCACCAGCATCAACGCGACCAGCGAGGCCAGTGCCCGCACGCGGTCCACTGTGGACGGGGAACGGTCCGGCGCGGCGACTCCGAGCACACCGATGCGTTCCGTGCCGTCCAGCAACGGGATCCAGAAGTGATGAGCACCGGTCTGGATCAGGACGAGGTCGCGGAACGCCCGGCCCGCCATGCTCGCGTCCACCGGGAACGAGTGCTTCTCCTCGGGGTGCAGCGCCACCAGCGACTCTTCGCGCAGGTCCGCGAGCAGGATCAGGATCTCCGAGAGCCCGAGGGCGGCGGCGCGCTGCTCCACCAGCTCCGGCAACTGCTCCAGGGTGGCGAGGTGGCTGTCCTCGAGCAGGGCGGCGAGCATCGCGTACGCGCTGTCGTCCGTGGGCACGCCTCCTTCGAGTCCGAAGTGGACGGAGTGGCGGATCACGCCCGCCCGGAGACCGCCAGCGCGTCGGGCAGCGTCGGCCGCACGCCCAGGACGTCCATCAGCTCCAGCACCTCCAACGGGCGCAGCACGGCGGGCGCGCTCGCCACGACCACGAGCGCGCATCCCCTGCGCAGGCACAGGTCCTGGTGTTCCAGCAGGAGCCCGATGCCACACGCGCCGAGGAAGTGCAGGCCGGTCAGGTCCACGACCACCGGTGCGGGCGGATCGACCGAGCCCGTGGCGCCGCTCAGGCAGTCGGACAGCTCGTCGACCGTCACCTGGTCGAGCTCGCCTGCGACGCGTACGACGACTGCAGCGCCCACGCTCTCGCTCGTGGTGCGGAAAAGTGCATCGTCGTCAGTGCGCATGCGGCAACCTCTCGATGGGACGGCACGACCGTCTCACGGGCTGGCTGCTCAACCCGGTCCGACCGTAGCGCAGTCCGGCTACCAGTGCCCATCAGCGACCAGGTTCCCCCGGATGGACCACCGAACGCGGGCGTAGGATCAGGCGCCATGCGCACGTCCGGTGTGACCGACGTCGTCGTCGGGTTGCACTCCAACGACCATCTCTGCTGGCCCTTCGACGACTTCGCCGAGTTCCGCGCTCGGGCCGCGGAGTTCCTCGCCGACGGTCTGCAACAGGGACAACGCGCGTGCTACGTCGCTCACGGTGACGACCTCGTCGCGGATCTGGCGACGCAGCCCGTGCTCGTGGAGGCGTTGCGGGACGGCCGGGCCGAGGTGATCTCGCTGGAGTCCCTGTACGGCGCCGGCCCGACGGTCACGCCCGAGGAGCAGGTCAGCGTCTACGCCACGGCCACACTGGCCGCGATCGAGGCGGGCTTCACCGGCCTGAGGGTGGCGGCGGACGCGACGGCGTTGGTGCGCACGCCGGACTCGCTCGACGCGTTCTGCCGTTACGAGCACCTCATCGACCGGTACACGACCGCGGAACCGTTCTCCGCCATGTGCGCCTACCACCGCCCTGAGCTGCCCGAACCCGTGATCGCGCGCCTCGCCGCGCTGCACCCGGTCAACAACGCGTGGTGTGCGCCGTTCCGCCTGCACGCCACGGTGGACGGCCTCGCGCTGGACGGCGAGGTCGACTGGGTGAGCAGCGATCTGCTGGCGCTGGCACTCGAGAGCACGAGACCCGAGAACGGCGAACTTCGCGTGGACGCGACCGGTCTGCGGTTCATCGACCACCACGGTCTCCTGGCGCTGCACGAACACGCGCGCGCGAACGCGGCGAGGCTCGTGCTGCGGTCGGGCAGGGCGTTCCTCGCACGTCTGGTGTCGGTGCTCGAACTGGACGACGTGGAGTGCGTCCGATGACGGGCTTCTACCACGAGACCGCCTTCTACGGCACCGACGACGACTTCCTGACGATCGCGGTGCCGTTCGTCGAGGGCGGCCTGCGCGCGGGCCAGCCGACGTTGATCGCGTGCGCCGAGAAGAACACCGCTCTGCTGCGTGGCGCACTGGGCCACGAGGACGCCGTCATCTACCTGCCGGGCGCCGACCACTACTCCCGCCCGGCCGACGCGATCGCCAGCTACCGCGACATCTTCGGCGGGCACGCCCTGGCCGGCGCGACCCAGATCCGCACGGTCGGCGACGTCCCGCACCCCGGCTGGGGCGTGCCGTGGGACTGGTGGGGCCGCTACGAGAACGCGGTCAACCAGGCGTTCGCCGAGTTCCCGCTGTGGGGCCTGTGCCCGTACGACACCAGGATCACCCCGCCCGAGGTGCTCGCCGACGTCGCGCGCACCCACGAGTACATCGCCACGGTGAGCGGTGAGCACCTGCCCAGTCCCGAGTTCGGCAACGGCCTGCCGCTCAGCACCCCCGTCCCCGACGTGCTGGAGCTGGGTTCGCCGCGCGTCACGCTGGTCGACGCGACGCCGGCGGCCGTACGGGAGGCGGTGAGCGCGGCGATCACGGGCATCCGGCTCACCGAGGACAGCGCGCACGACGTCGTGTACGCGGCCAGCGAGATCGTCACCAACGGCCTGAGCCACGGGGTCGGGCCGGTGCGGTTCCGGTTGTGGTCGGACGACTCACGCGTGCTGGTGACCGTGACCGATCAGGGCGCCGGCCCGGCGGACCCGCTGGCCGGGTTGATGCCGACCACCGCCACCCGGTCGGCCGGGCTAGGGCTGTGGATCCTGCACCGCACGTGCGACTACGTGTCGATGGGGCGCGAGGAGGACGGGTTCACCGTGCGGGTGAGCATCGGCGGTTCCGGCCACACGTGAGGCAGATCGTCCGGCACGTCCGGGAAGAACCGCCGGTAGTGCTCAGGATCCTTGCGCACCAACGCCGACTGGTGACTGAGGTGCAGCTCCTCGTCGCCCAGCCAGCTCGGCAACGCTCCCGCGAGCGTGAGCTCGTCCTGCGTGCGCACCACCGTGATGTCCTTGGCCCGCGCCAGATCCGACCTCATGGTCGCCTCGCACGTGTCGAGAAATCCCGCGGCCCGCCACACCGCGCAGACCTCCAGCCCGTACCGCACCAGGGCTTCCTCGTACCCGGCCCACATCCTCACCGCCGGGTGATGCCGCCAGCCGTGCCCCGGCACCACCAGAGCGCGCTGCACCTGCAACGTCTCGACCCGCTGCTTGCCGAGCCGGCGCCGGTCCAGCACCCGTGCCGTGGCGGCGAAGTCGGGGAGTGGGAGGAACGTCTGCACGGCTCAGAGGACGTACCGCGCAGCCTGGGCGGCCTGCGCCTTGTCGACGTGCACCTCGTAGCGCCGCGCTTGCAGCGTCATGACGCTGGAGAAGTCGCGCTGCCCGCGCGTGCTCCAGTGCGCGACGAACCCGAAGACCGCACCCCAGAACGCACCGATCAGCAGGCTGACCAGCAGCAGCAACAACCATCCCGCGCCGGCGGTGAACAGCCCGAAGAGCAACCCGATCAGCACACCGAACCAGGCACCGCCCACCGCGCCCGACGCCGCCGCCCGGCCGCGCGTCATCCGGCCGGTCACCTGCTCGACGGTCCGGACGCCCTCGCCGACGATCCGCACGCTCTCCACCGGGAAGCCGTCGTCCGACATCCGGTCGACGAGCCGCTGGGCGTCGACGTAGTCGGAGTAGCTCGCCAGCAAGCTCGACTCGGTGACCCTCTGTTCGATCTCCACGGGAAATGGCTACCCACGAGCCCGGCGGGCAAACAGCGCGCCGAGTGCGAGAAGCACCACGCCCGACGCGAGAAAGCCCAGGTCGTAGGCCACTTGATCAGGTCCGGGCCGAACGTGGTGGATGCCCAGGACCTGGTGGTCCACGACCCCTTCGACCAGGTTGAACACGCCCCATCCGGCGAGGATCCCGCCCAGCAGCACGCGTTCCGGCAACGGCGCGCGCCGGTTCAGCAACGCCACCCCGATCATCACGATGATCAGGCACACCAGGTGGAACAACCCGTCGCCGATCATCATCAACGGCATGTCCGCGCTCGGGTACCAGCCGGACAGCATGTGATGCCAGCCGAGCAGTTGATGGATCACGATCCCGTCCAGAAATCCGCCGATCCCCACTCCCAGGACCACTGCCGCGAGCATCAGCCGATCACCGTTCGCACGAGTAGGAAGATGTTCAGCGCCGAGATCACCAGCGCCGCCGCCCCACCGGCCGCCGTAACGCCCCGCCGGTTCGCCGACGCGCCCATCACGTCCCGGCGCCGGGCCAGCAGCACCATCGGCACCAACGCGAACGGGATGCCGAACGACAGCACGACCTGGCTCAGCACCAGCGCTTTCGTCGGGTCGGCCCCGAGACCCAGCACGGCCAGCGCGGGTGCCATCGTCACGAACCGCCTCAGCCACAACGGAATCCGGCGGTGCAGGAGCCCCTCCATCACGACCTGACCGGAGTAGGTGCCGACGCTCGACGCGGCGAGGCCGGACGCCAGCAACGCCAGCGCGAACGCCAGTGCCGCGCCCGGTCCGAGGAGCTCGCCGAGCCCGGAGTGCATGTCCTCCAACGACTCCCGCGGCGCACCGGCCTGGTGGAACGCGCCGGCCGCCACCACGAGCATGCTCACGTTCACCAGCGCCGCGATGCCCAGGGCGACCACGATGTCGGTACGACTCGCCCGCAGCACGGCGCGCAGATCGCCCGGCCGGTGATGCCGCTGGGTCAGCGCCGAGTGCAGGTAGATCACGTGCGGCATCACGGTCGCGCCGAGCATGCCCGTCGCGAGCAGCACGCTGTCCACACCCGCGAACCCCGGCACCAGCCCGGCCGCCGCTCCGGTCAGCGGACCGACGTTCAGGGCCTGGTAGAGAAAACCGCCGAGCACGATCGCGAGCAACCCGATGATCACCGACTCGAACCGGCGGCGCCTCAACGGCGCCAGCGCGAGGATGCCGAACGACACCACCGCGGTGATCATCGCGGCGGGCAGCAGCGGCACGCCGAACAACAGGTTCAGCGCCACCGCCGCCCCCACGAACTCCGCGAGGTCGGTGGCCATGGCCACCAGTTCCGCCTGCACCCACAACAGACCGGTCACCGGCCGCGGGTAGTGCTCGCGGCAGAGCTCCGCGAGGTTGCGGCCGGTCACGATGCCGAGCTTCGCCGACTGGTACTGGACGAACATCGCCAGCAGGCTCGCGCTGACGATCACCCACAACAACAGGTATCCGTAAGCCGCGCCGCCCGCCATGTTCGTCGCGAAGTTGCCGGGATCGACGTAGGCGACCGCGACGACGAACGCGGGTCCCATGACGACGACGGCCGACCGGACGCGAGCTGGCACCGTGATGCCGACCATCTCCAGTGCCCTCCTCAGGTGAGCTTGCGGATCGCCTTCTCGATCAGCCCGAGGTTCGCCGGGCTGGTGGCGTACAGCAACGGGTCCGGCGTCGGCGCAGTTCCCTTGTCGCCCAACGGTTCGGGCTTCATCACGTAGGAGAACTCGTGCACGCCGTCCGGTGCGGTCCCACTCGCCCAGCCGCCCTCGGCACCCGCGGGACCATCGGAGTTGTGCCAGATCGAGCCCGCGTGCTCGGCGTACTCCTCGTCGAACAGCGCGCTCGGCGAGATCGGGCCTTCGAGTCCGTCCTCCTGCAGCTCCTCGATCGCGGCGAGCCACATGTTCTGGTGCGCGGTGTCCCGCGCGAGGTTGAACCTCAGCATGTCGCGGACACCGCTGTCGTCGGTCATGTTGTACAGCCGTGCGGTCTGCAACCTGCCCTGCGCCTCCGCCGCGACGTTCGCGCGGAAGTCGGCCATGAGGTTGCCGCTCGCGACGATGAACCGGCCGTTCCACGGCACGCCGTTGCTGTCGGACAACGTCGGCCCGCCGCCGCTGACGATCGCCTGCTGCGGGTCCATGCCGCCGATCACCGCCGCCATGACCGGGTCGTCGGACACCGCCTGCGCGGTGACGTCCGCGGGTGCGCCTTCGAGCAGACGCGCCACCATCGTCGCGATCATCTCGACGTGGCCGATCTCCTCGGTGGCCACGTCCATGATCAGGTCCTTGTACTTGCCCTCCATCCGGCAGTTCCAGCCCTGGAACAGGTACTGCATCGTCACGGTCATCTCGCCGTACGCGCCGCCGATCAGCTCCTGGAGCTTGCGCGCGTAGTGCGCGTCCGGACGGTCGGGCTTCGCCTCGAACTGCAACCTGCTGGTGTGCAGGAACATGTCGCCTCCCTTGCTCGAGGAGCACGACGCTAGGAAGCTGCTGTGACTCGCACGGCGCGGCGACAGCACGCGCGCGACACGACCGCGTCACCGCCGCTGGTCAGGACGGAGCAATTTCGTTCGGAGGGTGTGTGAACCGGCAACTACCGGGCACCCGGCGAATCCTTGGTCTCGCAGGCGGTCCGGCAGGTGGCTCTCATGACGCGGTTGCACATCCAGATGCTCGGCGGCTTCCAGTTGGCTTGCGACCGCACACCGATCCACGTCGTGCCCGGCGCGCGCAAGCTGCTCGCGCTGCTGGCGCTGCGGGACGCCCCGGTACCGCGTTCGGTCGCCGCCACGCAGCTCTGGCCGGACACGTCCGAGCGACGGGCCGGCGCGTGCCTGCGCTCGTCGTTGTGGCGCCTGGTCAAGCCGTTGACGCCGCTTGTCGTGGTCACCGAGGACACGCTCACACTCGGTGCGGAGGTCGAGGTCGACTTCCGGCACGCGTGCGCGTTCGCCGCCGCGCCCGGTGCCAGTCCGGAGGCCGTCGGGATGCTCAAGGCGGACCTGCTGCCCGGCTGGTGGCAGCCGTGGGTGCAGGCCGAGCGCGACTGGTGGCGGCAGGCCCGGTTGCGCGCGCTGGAGGCCCTCAGCGACAAGTTCCGGTCCTGCGGAGATCACCACCACGCGCACCAGGCCGCACTCGCGGCCGTGCAGACCGACCCGTTGCGAGAGAGTGCGCACCGCACGCTCGTCGAGCTGCATCTAGCCGACGGCAACCCCGCACAGGCTGTGCGCCAGTACCAGAGCTACCGCGCCCATCTGCGCGCCGAGCTGGGCCTCGAGCCGTCCAGTCATATTCACGCGCTCGTGCGACCTCTGCTCCGATGAGCGCGGGTCAGGTCCCGCGTCCGGTCTTCTCCTGGAGGCGGTCGATGAGCTGGGACGCCTCCACCTTGGTGAGGTCGTCCGGCACCTGCTCGCCCGCTTCCTGTGCGAGTGTGTGCAGGTAGGACTCCTGCGGACCGGTCATCGGCTCGTCACCGGTCGTCCAGTCGCGCGGGTCCTTCTCGGGCGTGCGGTTCACGGTCATCCCCTTTCATCCGAACGTGCGTTCGAATACCCGGGACGGCCGTGGATCAATCACCCGCGCAGCATCACGTCGCCGGGCGTGGACGGACGGGGCAGGACCGGCCGGGGCACGCGAGCCAACATGCGGTGGGCGACCGTCAGCAGGGTCCGCGCCTCCATCCGCTCGCGGTAGCCGAGGTGCTCGTCCGCGGCCTCCACGCAGGCCAGGACCTGCGGGGGCACGGCGGTTCCGGCAGCGGCGCAGTCCGTCAGCGCCGCGCTCAGGAACTTGCGCGCCTCGTCCGCCTCGATGTTGGTCAGCGCCGTGCACACGGCGTTGTCCAGCTTCTCCAACGCGGTCACGCGCACCTGGTGCAGTGACAGTTCGTCGAGAGTCATCGCTCGCCTCCACAGTCGAAAGCCCAGCGCCGACTGCTTGACGCACACGCGTGCGAGATGCCCGGTTCGAGCGTCTTCAAACCAGGGCTTCACCGGACGCCGTTACCGTGGCGGGATGCGTGAGAAGAACGCCCGGCAGTGGATCTCCGAGCTGTCGGACCGGATCGGGATCACCGGGTGGGCGGCACTCGCCGTCACGCCCGCACTCCTCGCCGAGGTCGACCAGCACGCCGCCGCGGTGCGCGACATCCTGCTGTTCGGCGTGGAGGGCGCGGGCACGGTGGCCGCGGTCGTGCTGCTCGCCGCCTACGCGCGCGGGTTGCTGGAGATCGAACCCGAGTGGACGCTCACGTCGTGGATCGGCGTGCGGCTGATGGCGGTCTGCCGGCTCGCCCACACTCACGGCACACGGCCGCTGTCCAACGCATGAGAAACGAGGCGCACCACGACGGGTGCGCCTCGTCCAGGGCGATCGGTCAGCGGACGTCCGGCCTCGTGGTGATGACCGGGTCCTCGACCGGCACCTCACGCGCGACCGTCTCCGCCTCCGCACGGGAGCGGACCGCGTCCTCACGGCCGCGCTGGTAGGCCTCGGCCTGAGCCTGGGCCTGCGGGAGCTCCTGCTCCACACGTCCCAGCCAGCCTTCCCACCGCTGCCGCATCGGGTCGATCAGGCCACCGCCCACGCCGACGACGAGGATGCCGCCGACCGTCGCGAGCACGGCGATCAGCACCGGCGTGGTCACCGTGGTGGCGACGCCGATCTGGTTCAGCGCCGCGATGATGCCCAGCGCCCAGATGAACACCGACGCGATGTTGGCCAGCACCCGGCCGTACGAGAGACCGCCGAGCGCGCTGCCGATGAAGTCCTTGACAGCGCTGGCGATCGCGCCCGCCACCACGACGATGATGATCGCGACCGCGGCCTTGGGCAGCCACGCCACGATGCCGGTCAGCAGCTCGGAGACGGGGTTCGGGCCCCACACGCCGAACGCGATCTGCAACGTGATCAGCAGCAGCGCGTAGAAGACGAGCTTCGCGAGCAGATCAGAGGCGTCGTACTTGCTGCGGGAGAGCATCTGCCGGATGCCGCCGCGCTCCACGAGCCGGTCGAAGCCGACCCGTTCGAGCACCTTGTCGACCAGCTTGGCCACCGCCTTGGCGACGAACCAGCCGATCAGCAGGATCAGCAGGAACGCCGCGAGCTTGGGCACGAACGTCGCCACCGCCCGCCAGGCGTCGGTCAGCCCTTGTCCGAAGTCCATGTCGAACTCCCTTCACGCGGGCGCCCCGACCGGGCGTCCCACCGGGCAGTACCCGGTGGGACCACCGTTCACACGACGGGCCTCAGCTCGCGGTCGCTCGCCACGAGGTGCTCCCACGTTCGGCCGCGCTGACTGGGAGGTGCCGCGCCGTCCGCGGTGCACACCGGGTACACCAGACCGAAGGGAACGGGTTGATCGAACTCGTCACCGGTGAGAACGTCGACCAGACGGCGCACATGTGCCATTACAACCACTCCCTCGCGGTATGAGCGGCTCAGCCAGCAGGTTTTGGGATCAACGAATACCCCGTGAGCTGCGAGAACATGCAGTTCGGCGTTGCGCCATCAGAGTGAACCGACAGTCCTTTGTGGACTAACGCACTGAGACCGCGAGAGTGAAGATCCCGTTGTGCGGCACAGTCAGGATGATCATGCGGCGGCCCGGATAGGTGATCGTCGACGCCGGACGCAACGAAGGATCGAGCTGCTGCGCCCAGTCGAACCGCACCACCACCCGGCCACGGGTCAGCGTGAGCCCGCGCGAGTCGAGCGCGACGGTGTCGGAATCCCTTACCACCAAAGGAATCTGTTCCGAGGCCGCCGCGGTCGCCCGCACCGACCGCGTGATCCGGTCGCCGACGGTGACCTCCGTCACGACCGAACCCGACGGCGTGCGGTACCGGAACCGGTACGGCTCACCACCGGGGAACTCGGCCTGCTGCGGCCCGTTCGAGTCCGGAACCTGGCCTGGAAACACGGTCGCCCAGCACGCGTAGTTGTTGTTGTTCAACGACTGCACAAGTGTGCCCGCCACCGGATGCCACAGGAACGTCAGCCCGGTGCGCGCCAACGAGGTCGCCCGGCGCGTGCCGAAGTAGCCGCCCAGGTAGAAGTTCGGCCGCCGCACGAACAGGAAGTCCTGCCCCTGATCACTGCGCCGCTCGGTGAAGTGCGCCTGCCGGTAGGGCAACCGCGCGATCGCCGCCGTGCGTTCCGAACGACTCGGATACCGCTCGCCGTAGATCGCGTGCGTCAGGATGCGCGGCGAGGTGTCCGGCTTGACCAACGCCGGCACCGGCGCGGGGTCCGCGGCCCAGGCCTCACGCGCTGCGGCGAGATCCTCCCGGCTGGACACGAACGCGGCCAGATCGGGGATGACCGGCACGAACTGGTTGTTCAACGCCGTCCGTTCGGGATCGGGCCGGACATCGGCGTAGAACCTGGTGGACGTGCGCGAGTTCGGGGCGACGTTGGTGAACCACCCGGACCCGTCCGGTTCGCGCAGCAGGTTGTAGCCGAGCCAGTCGGTGTACTTCCGGGCCATGGCAACGAGGTTCGCGTCCTCGGACTGCCGCCACGCGTCCGCCAGCTCCGGCAGCATGACCTCGAAGTTGTAGTTGGTGTCCGCGCCGCTCTCCTCGTAGAAGAAGCCGGCGGGACTCTGCCCGCGGACGGCCAGCCGCGCGAACGCCTCGGTCAGCCGCTGACGCAGGCCCGCGTCCGGGTCCTGCTTCACCGCGAGCGCCGACCCGGCCAGACCGGCGGTGGTCTGGTTGGCCCAGGTGAGCGGTGACTGCCAGACGACGTCGTTGGAGCCGTCCAGGAACCACGTCATCGCCCGCCGCAGCGACGCGGTGATCTGGACCTGGCGCTGCGGCAGCACTCCGGCCCGCCGCAGCAGCGCGTTCGTCTTGCTGAGATACCCCATGGCGAACCCGGTCGCCGCCAGCGAGTCCTGGTCGCGGGAGTACTCGGGCCACGAGCCGTCGGGATGCTGCAGCCCCAGGTAGTGGCCGAGCCCGGCGTCCAGCGCGGCCAGCACCTGGGCGTTGCCGCGATACGGGTTCCACGAGCGGGACTGCGTCGCGAACCACGCCAGCGTGTGGACGTGCTCCTGGACGCGGGCGTTGTACGAGACGTTCGGGCTGCGCCACCAGCCCCCGCCGAAGAACCCGCTGGAGTCCATGTCGGCGACCATCGGCGAGACCAGCATCAGGTACTGCGCGAACCGCTGTTCGTTCGGTGCGAACGAGTGCCGGTTCGGCGTGACCGGTGGCGGCGCGGGTAAGGCGTGCGCCGACGTGGGCAGGGTGGCGAGCAGTCCGATCGCGGTGGCACCGGTGATCAGGCTACGACGGCTGAATGCGTTCACGGGCCTACCTCCTTGGCGAAGCACCCTGGCTCTCGCAGACCGGGCCCGTCAAGATGCTAATTCGAATTATTACAGGGTTGACGGCGTGCGAGGTCCTGGCGCAGACTCCCTGCCAATTCGAATTGGCAGGTGCTCATGGCCAAGAGGCTCACCCAGCAGGACATCGCGCGGATGGCGGGCGTCAGCCAGGCCACGGTGTCGCTGGTGCTCAACAACCGGCAGGACGGCGGCGTCCGCATCGCGCCGGAGACTCGCGCTCGGGTGCTGGAGGTGATCCGCAAGACCGGCTACGTCGCGAACCCGATCGCCCGCAGGCTGCACGACCAGCGCAACCGCATCCTCGGCGTCTTCACCTACGAGGCGGTCTTCCCGAGCACCCGCGCCGACTTCTACCAGCCGTTCCTCGAGGGCATCGAGGAACAGGCCGAGGACGCCGGCTGCGACCTGCTGCTGTTCACCAGCGCCAAGGCGGCGGGCGGCAGGCGGCGGATCTTCAGCGACGACAGCAGGATCCGGCTCGCCGACGGCTGCGTGCTGCTCGGCCGTTCCCTGGATCGGAGCGATCTTGCCCAGCTCCTGACAGAAGGCATCCCGTTCGTGTCGATCGGACGCCGTGACGACGCGGGCGGGCCGGTGCCGTACGTCGGCGCCGACTACCCCGCGGCCGTCCGCGACCTGGTGGACCGCGCGGTTGCGTTGGGCCACCACAAGTTCGCTTACGTCGGTGCCGGCAAGGGCGCGGAGTCGTCCGCGGACAGGCTGCGCGGATTCCGGGAAGCCGTTGCCGCCCATGGGGTCGACGGCATCCACGTGCCGTTCACGGGGCTCGACCAGCTGCTCGATGCGGGAGTCACGGCGGTGCTCACCGAGGAGGTCTCCGACGGTGCCGCGCTCGTTCTCGCCGCGCGCGAGCGGGGACTGTCGGTCCCTGGTGATCTCTCCGTGCTGATGCTCGGTGCCGCCACCCGGCCCGCCCCGGACGACGTCGACCTCACCGGGTTCGGCATTCCTCGGCGCGAGATGGGGCGGCGGGCGGTGCAGGCGTTGACCGAGGTCCTGGAGAACGGGACCACGCCCCAGGAACTGCTCGCCTGCGAGTTCGTCGCCGGCTCCACGCTGGGTTGATCAGGAGGAAACCTTTGCTGGACAACACGGACGTCGTGGTGGTGGGCGGCGGGCTCGGTGGAGTCGCCGCCGCACTCGCGTTGCTGCGAGCCGGTCGCCGGGTCGTGCTCACCGAGGAGTTCGAGTGGCTCGGCGGGCAGCTGACCAGCCAGGCCGTGCCGCCCGACGAGCACAGCTGGGTCGAACGCTTCGGCGTCACCGCGAGCTACCGGGCGTTGCGCGAAGGCATCCGCGACTACTACCGCCGCCACTACCCGCTCACACCGCAGGCACGGGCCTGGCGCGAGCTCAACCCCGGCGCGGGAGCCGTCAGCAGGCTCTGCCACGAACCGCACGTCGCCGTGGCGGTGATCGACGAGATGCTCGCGCCGTATCGGGGCAGCGGCAAACTCACCGTGTTGCAACCGTGCCGGCCGATCTCGGCGCGGATGGACGGCGACCGGATCGCGTCGGTCACCGTCTCGTACAACGGCTCGGAGCTGGAGCTGTCCGCTCCTTACATCCTGGACGCGACCGAGACGGGCGAGCTCCTGCCGTTGTCCGGCACCGAGCACGTGACGGGCTTCGAGTCCACTCTGGACACCGGCGAACCCAGTGCTCCCGAAGTGGCCCAGCCTGCCAACATGCAGGCGATGTCGGTGTGCTTCGCGATCGACCACGTCGACGGCGACCACACCATCGACAAGCCCGCGCGGTACGGCTTCTGGCGCGACTACCAGCCTTCGTACTGGGGCGACCGGATGCTGTCGTTCCGCTCCCCCGACCCCCGTACGTTGAGCATCTCCGAACGCACCTTCACGCCGAACCCGGACGACGACCCGTTCAGCGTCGTCTCGGACCAGCGGGTGAGCGCGGGCGACAGCAACCTGTGGACGTTCCGGCGCATCGCCGCCCGCCGCAACTTCGTCGAAGGCGCCTACGAGAGCGACATCTGCCTGGTCAACTGGCCGATGATCGACTACTTCGAGTCGCCGGTGATCGACGTACCGGACGCTCAGAAGCACATCGCGGCGGCACGGGAGCTTTCGCGGTCGGTCCTGTACTGGCTGCAGACCGAGGCACCACGCGCGGACGGCGGCACCGGCTTCCCCGGCCTGAGGTTGCGCGGTGACATCACCGGCAGCGCGGACGGCCTGGCCCAGGCGCCCTACATCCGCGAGTCGCGACGGATCAGGGCCGAGTACACGATCGTCGAGCAGGACCTCTCGCTCGCCGTCCGCGGCGACAAGGGCGCGGTGCAGCACGCCGACGCCGTGGGGGTCGGCATGTACCGCATCGACCTGCACCCCTCGACCGGCGGCGACAACTACCTCGACGTCGCCAGCTGCCCGTTCGAGATCCCGCTCGGCGCGCTCATCCCCCAGCGCGTCGAGAACCTCCTGCCCGCGGGCAAGAACATCGGCACCACCCACATCACCAACGGTTCCCACCGGCTGCACCCGGTCGAGTGGAACGTCGGCGAGGTCGCGGGCGCGCTCGCGGACTTCTGCCTGGCGCACCGAGTCACCCCTCGCGCGGTGCGCAACACCCCCGGCCTGCTCGCGGACTTCCAGCACCGGCTGGAACGCGACGGGGTCGAGCTGCGCTGGCCGGACGTGTCCGGTTATTGATCCAGGGAGACAACGATGTCACGCCGCTTCACCGCTTTGATCCTCGCCGGACTGCTCGCGTTGACCGCGTGCAGCGGATCAGCCTCCTCCGGCCCCAAGTCGCTGCGCATGACCGTGTGGACCGCCAACGAGGCCCATCTCAAGCTGCTCAACGAGATCGCCGCCGAGTACAAGGCGTCGCACCCGGACGTCACCGAGATCAAGTTCGACTCGATCCCGGCCGACGGCTACACCACCACGCTCACCACGCAGATCGCCGGCGGCAACGCGCCGGACCTCGCGTGGATCCTGGAGGAGTCCGCACCGGACTTCGTCTCCTCCGGCGCACTCGCCCCGATTCGCGGCAAGATCGAGAAGGCGGACGAGCTGACGCCTTCGGGAACGAAGCTGTGGGAGAAGGACAGCGAGCTCTACGCCTACCCGTTCTCCACGTCGCCGTTCGGGCTCTTCGTCAACACCAGCCTGGTCAAGGACGTGCCGGCGAAGTGGACCTGGGAGCAGGCGATGGCGGCGGCCGCAGCCTCGGGCAAAGGCCTGGTGCTGCCGGACTTCAAGTACCAGAACTGGGCGGTGCTGTCGTCGGTCTGGCGCGGGTGGGACGCCAACGCGTGGAGCGAGGACGGCCGGTCGTGCGGCTTCTCCAGTCCGGAGATGAAGGACGCGATGTCGTTCCTCCACAAGGCGATCTTCACCGACAAGGCGATTCCCGGGCCGGGCACCACCGTGGACTTCTTCGCGGGCAACGCGGCGATGGCCATCAGCCAGATCTCGCGCGCGGGTGCGTTGAAGGACGCCAAGTTCACCTGGACGCTCGTGCCGCTGCCCTCCGGTCCGAAGGGTGACTACGCGGTGATCGGGCAGGCGGGTGTCGGCGTGATGAAGCGCTCCAAGAACGCCGAGGCCGCCGCGGACTTCCTCGGCTTCTTCACCAACGAGGCCAATTCGGCGAAGCTCGCGCAGTTCTTCCCGTCCGTGCGGTCGTCGTTGCTCAACGCCCAAACGCTGGCCAAGAGCAACCCGCTCATCCGGCCCGAGCAGCTGCAGTCGGTCGTGGTCGAGGGCATCAGCAAGGGCGTGGTGAAGCCGAGCCACCAGGGCCAGGAGGAGCTGAACCAGACGATCCGCGCGGCGCTGGACCCGTTGTGGAAGCCGGACGCGAACGTTTCCGCCGTGCTCGACGACGTGTGCGTGAAGATCAAGCCTCTCCTGGAGCGGAAGTGACGGCGGTCGTGCCCGCGGTGCGAGCCGTTGTACGAGATCGGGCGGCGTTCTGGACGTATCGCAGGCGCGACAACCTGGTCGGGTACCTGTTCGTCGCGCCCGCGTTGCTCGGCAGCCTCGCGTTCGTGCTCATCCCGTTGGGCCTGGTCGCGTGGTACAGCCTCAACGAGTGGAACGTGCTCGGCGGCACCTTCGAGTTCATCGGCGCCGAGAACTACCAGCAGCTCCTGAACGACGAGAAGCTGCGCTCGTCGCTGGTCGCCACCGCGTGGTTCGCCGCGGGCCTGGTGGTGCTGAACCTGTCGCTGGCGTTGCTGCTCGCCGTGCTGCTCAACCAGAAACTGCGCGGCACCACCCTGTTCCGCACACTGTTCTTCTCCCCTGTGCTGGTGTCACTGGTGGCGTGGACGTTGGTGTGGCAACTGATGCTGCAGCCAGAGGGCAGCGTCAACGGGCTGCTCGGGTTCTTCGGTGTCGACGGCCCGAACTGGCTGCGCGGCGACACCACCGCGATGGTCTCGGTGATCGTCGTGCAGGTGATCAAGAACGTCGGCCTGAACATGGTGCTGTTCCTCGCTGCCCTGCAAGGAGTTCCGGCTCCGCTGTACGAGGCGGCGAAGATCGACGGCGCGGGCGCGTGGACCCGGTTCCGGCGCATCACGATCCCGTTGATCAGTCCGACGATCCTGCTGACGTCGATCATCACGATCGTCGGCTCGCTGCAGGTGTTCGCGCAGATCGCCGTGCTCACCCAGGGCGGCCCCGGCACGTCCACGACCGTGTTGATCTACTACCTCTACCAGCAGGCGTTCCAGTTCCACCACTTCGGCTACGGCGCGACGATCTCGGTGCTGCTGTTCGTCATCGTCGCCGCGTTGACCCTGCTGCAGTGGCGCATGCGCCGGAAGTGGGTGCTGCATGAGTCGTAAAGTCCTGCTCTACGGACTGTTGTGCCTGCTGTGCGTGCCGTTCGTGTTCCCGACCTGGTGGATGGTCACCTCGTCGATGAAGCCGATCAGCGAGATCTTCTCCGAGTCGCTGCTGCCGTCGCAGTGGACGTTCTCCACCTACGAGCAGGTGTTCCGGATGCAGCCGTTCGGGCAGCAGTACTGGAACAGCCTCTACATCGCGGTGATCGTCACGGTCGGCACGATGGCGGTGGCGGCTCTCGCGGGCTACGCGTTCGCGCGCATCCGGTTCCCCGGCCAGAACGTGCTGTTCGTGGTGGTGCTGACCGGCCTGCTCATCCCGAGCGAGGTGACGATCGTGCCGCTGTTCCAGCTCTTCCAGTCGCTCGGCCTGACCAACACGCACTGGCCGCTGATCATCGTGCCGATCTTCGGGGCACCGTGCGTGCTGGCGATCTTCATCATGCGTCAGTTCTTCATCGCTCTGCCACCAGAACTGGAGGAGGCGGCGCGGATGGACGGGCTCGGCCGCGCCGGGATCTTCTACCGGGTGGCGCTGCCGCTGGCCCGCCCTGCGCTGGGGGCGGTGGCGATCTTCACGTTCCTGCACTCGTGGAACCTCTACCTGGAGCCGATCGTGTACCTGTCCACGCCGGACATGTTCACGCTGCCGCAGGCACTCACCCAGTTCGTGGACATCTACGGCGGTCCCATGTGGAACGTCCAGCTCGCCGCCGCCACGATGACCGCCGTGCCGATCCTGATCGTCTTCGTGCTGGCCCAACGGCAGTTCATCGAGGGCCTCGCACACACCGGGGTGAAGGGGTGATCGATCCGGAGATCGCGGCACTGGTCGACCTCTCCCGCCCACCGCTGACCCCGGCCGGAATCGCGGAGCGCAGGGCGAACAACCGAGTCGTCACCGACGCCGAACTGACGCGCGGCGGCTCCGTCACGTTCACCGAGGCCGACGCGGACGGCGTGCCCGTACTCGTGTTGCGCCCCAACGGTTCTGCACAGGGTCCGCCGGTGCTGCACCTGCACGGCGGCGGGATGGTCGCGGGCACTCGCCGCTCCGACCTGCACGTGCTGGCCGAGTGGGTCTCCGAGCTCGGCGTGGTGCTGGTGTCGCCGGAGTACCGGCTGGCACCCGAACACCCGCACCCGGCACCGGTGCAGGACTGCTACCGCACGCTGACGTGGATGGAGCGCAACGGCTTCAGCTCGCCCGTCGTCGCGGGCACTTCGGCCGGCGGCGGGCTGGCGGCGGCCGTGACGCTGATGGCCCGCGACTACGGAGGGCCGGAGATCAGCGGTCAGCTCCTGATCTGCCCGATGCTCGACGACAGGTGTTCAACGCCGTCCAGCCACCAGTTCCTCGACGGCACCACTTGGGTGCGCGACTCGAACATCACCGGGTGGACGGCACTGCTCGGTGAGGCGCGAGGCGGCCCAGACGTGTCACCCTTCGCCGCTCCGGCGCGGGCGCTCGATCTCTCCGGACTACCGGCCACTTATGTAGACGTTGGCTCGGTGGACGTGTTCCGCGACGAAGCTGTCGACTACGCCTCGCGGATCTGGCAGGCGGGTGGAGATGCCGAGCTGCACGTGTGGCCCGGCGGGTGTCACGGCTTCGACCAGCTCGCACCGGAAGCCGCGTTGTCCCGGCGAGCACGAGCCACCCGAATCGCCTGGCTCAGGTCCGTGACTCGGCATCGGCGACCACCGCCGACGTGAACTCACCGGCTGCGCGGATCGCCTCCCCAGGTGCCATGACACCGGTCTTCCCGGCGCGGTGTGCGAGCGCGGTGCGGATCAACAGCTCCCAGCGGCCGCCGAAGGTGTCGAGCGCGTACTCGCCAGCGGCCTCCTTGGAGATCACCTCACCGGTCACGACCGTGTGGTGCAGCCGCGGCGGACCCAGCACCCGCGCGACCGCCGCCCGGTGCGCCGGGACGAACGGCTTGGTCCGCGCCGAGCCGTTCAGGAGCTGCTCACCCCACTTGCGCCAATGACCGCGCGCCGGTGACGACGGGGTGGCCAAGTGGCCGCCCCGTCGCACGGGCCTACTTGTAGCGCGGGTGGGTGGTGTGCCATTCGAAGCCGCCACCCATCCAGGCCTTGGTGCCCTTCAGGAACCGGTGCAGCTCCACCGACGGGACGGCCAGCAACTCCTTGTGGCCCGCCTCGAAGTCGCGCACCAGCTGGTTGTGCAGCTCGACCGTCCGGGCCGTGGCCTCGGCGATCGAGCACTCCCGGTCGGCCGCGATCTGCAGCACCATGTTGCAGACCGGCTGCTCGTCGGCGGCGTCCTTCTCCACCGACACCAGGTCGTTGACCATCACCGACGCCGTGCCCGCGGCGGTGAGCAGCTGCCGCACCCTCAGGTCGTAGTACAGCGGCGCGGGCAGCTCGTAGCCTCCTACCGCGTCGATCAGCGTCATCGACGTGTAGAAGGTGTCGTGTTGCCGGGTCGCGAGGTACTGCCAAGCCGGCGGGTAGTTGCCGGTGTGCCGCCAGGCCGCGTAGGCGCTCCACGACACGAACATCGCGAACGTCGAGTAGCACACCCGTTGCACCACGGTGGGAGTGCTGCGCGACGAGAGATGCGCGATGCCCGAGCGCAACCCGACCGGCACCGGGTCCGCCGCCAGCCTCTCCTCCAGTTCCGAGGTGAACTCGGCGGCGGGCGCCACCGGGTCCATCGCGGCCATCGCCAGCGCCAGCCGCGGCGGCAGCTCAGCCGGGATCGCGCCCATCTCGGTGTCGTCGGCGTAGAGGTCGTCGGCCGCCCACCACGCCGCGTTGAGCCTGGCGGCGATCAGCAACTGGTCGACGTCGGAGGTGTCGACGTGGGTGAGCACGGCGAGACGGCCGAACTTGCCGCCCAGGAACCGTTCCGGCTCCTCGAAACCGCAGTCGCCCGCCCACGCGATCAGGCGCTCGTCCACGGCGGCGGCCAGCAGGTCGTCTTCGCGTTCGAGCACCGGCACGTACAGCGGCGGCGCCGTGCCGTCACCCCACGGCCGTTCCGCGTAGCCGGGTTCCGGTGGCAGGTCCACGGCCTCGGGCCGCCCGAGCCGGGCAGCGGAGGTGCCCAGCCCGGACGGCCCGGTGAGGAGGTCCTTCATCAGATGCGGTCCGCCACGATCAGCAGGTAGTGGAAGCTGCCTTCCTTGTAGGCCGTCAGGAACGGGTCCTCGACGCCGGTCGCGACCGACGACTCGGCGCGCAGCTCCCAGTACGGGATGGTCTCCGGCGTCAGGTCGACCACGCTGATCGGCACGAAACCGTTGTCCGCCAACGCCCTGAAGTACTCGCTGCGCGGGTGGATGTTGCAGATGTAGTGCTGGTCGATCTGGCTGACGGCCCGCGAACGCATGCCCGTCAGGTCGTTGGAACAGCCGGTGATGCAGACGTACCGGCCGCCCGGCGCGATCAGCCGCGCGAACTCTCCGTACAGCTGCTGGAGGTCCACGTACATCGTGGTCTCGTTGGTCCAGATGCCGTTGAACGAACCGGTCTCGAAGCCGGTGTCCAGCATGTTCTTGAAGTGGAACCGGACCTGGTCCGCGACATCGCGTTCCACGGCCTGGTTGTTGGCGAACGCGACCTGCTGCTCGGAGATGCTGACGCCGTCGATGCGGGCGCCGAACCGGGCGTTGGCCATGAAGCTCGTGCCGCCGCGGCCGGAGCCGCCGTCCATCAGGTGGCTGCCGGCGGGAACGTCGCCGAACGCGTCGAGCAGCACCTCCGCCTGCGCGGTCTCGAGCCTGTGCATCTCGGCGATGATCGCTTCGTCGCCCTGGTGCAGCACGGCCGGGTCGTACGCGCCGAGCCCGTAGTGGTGGTGGTAAAGGCCGTCGACCTCACCGAGCTTGATGTTGACCGGGTCCTTCTCCCTGTTCCAGTAGTCCGCGACGGAACGCTGGTAATCGGTGCGCAGAACCGGCTTCACAGTGGGGCTCGCCATGACCTGTCGTGCTCCTGTTCGTTGGAACGCTCGCTGCCGAACAGCTCTCGACCTTTGCAGCTGTCGGCCCAGGCGGCGATCCGCTGTTCAGGGTTGGTTCGGTCACGAACGGGTGCGCCGAATGACGCGCTCCAGTGGCGTCGTTCACCCGCGCAACCCCGCTGGTACCCCCACTTTCGTGGGTTCCCTGCGTCCATCCGGATGACAGGAAAGGCTGGATTCCACGTGAGACAGGAATAAATCCCGGTACTTCGTCGCACGACTACCTCACGCCGACTCGGGTCGCAACCGGCCCAATCGGCTCGCACGATTCAGACCCGTGAGCTGCCACGGGAACTGCCCAAAGAGGCGAACAACCGTCATTGAAAAGCATTTCAGTATTCCTCTATTCAAGAATGTGAATGTTTGACACATATGCACCTTTCGACTACAAAGAAATAGCCCCGCCCTGCCGGAGAGGGTTTTAGATGAAGCGAAGCTCCACACCCCTGCTAACACTCCTCCTAATCGGTTCACTCGCTCTGCCCGTGAGCGCGTCGATGGCCGCACCCACACTTACCGGCCTGGACGTCTCGTCAGGCAATCGACGTTCCCCTATTTCCGGCCTGCCCGACTGGTCGAAGGCGGGGTATCGCGGCAATGGCGTGCTACCCGGAAACAATGACGTCAACCCGAGCGCGAGTTGTCAGATCACATCCGCCGAACTCGCCTCCCAGTTCAACGTCCGCCCGAATGACGCTGCCGACGACACCGCCGGACTGCAGGCAGCGATCGACTCGATCCGGACGCAGTGTTCACCGAGCGCGAGCTATTCGAAGCTCAGCCTCATCACACTGCCGGCCGGTGAGCTGAAGGTGTCGCACGAGCTGCACGTCGACGCGGACTACCTGATCATCAGGGGTGCCGGAGCCACCACCACGAAGATCGTCTACACGCCGGACGCGAACACCCGGTACGACGCCATCACGCCCGACGGCTCGGACTGGGACGAGGACGGCATGACCTACGGGCAGGGCAAGGGCGGCTGGCTGTGGCCGGGCCGCGGCCTGTTCCGGGTGCAGTCGCGCGGCGTGCACTCGAGCTACGCCAGCGACTACAAGTCGGCGCCCGCCAACCGCAAGGACATCTTCGAGGGCACGGTCAACGTGCACTGGAAGGCGGGCGCGAAGGTGGCCGCCGCCGCTAAGACCGGGGACAGGACCATCAAGGTCCAGTCCGCGAGCACCATCAAGGCGGGCATGTTCGTGAACGTCCGCGCCGCCAACTCGGTCAAGTTCTACGAGCAGCAGCAGGCGACCGGCACCGAGTGGCCGTTGCTGAACATGCACATGCGGCAGCAGATCTTCACCGTCGCCTCGGTCTCGGGCACGACGGTCACGCTCGACAAACCGCTGGAGTTCGACGTCCCCGTCAACTCCACCTCGGACGGTTCACCGGCGATTGACGGGGCGACATACGACTCCAAGGTGTCGCCGCTGGTGGACCCGGTCCTCGGCGTGGGTTTCGAGAACTTCGGCTTCACGCAGGCGATGCCGAACCTCGACCCCGCCGAGGCCGTCGACAACTACGGCAACATGGCTCCCGCCGACGAGATGCACGGCATCGTCTTCAAGTGGGCGGCGAACTCGTGGGTGAGGGGCATCCGCGCGGAGATGACCGGGTCGCACCCGATCGTCACCGAGGAGGCCAAGAACCTGCAGATCGTCGACAACTACCTCGACGGGTCGTGGAACAAGGGCAAGGGCGGCAACGGCTACTTCCGCGGCTCCCGCGTCTGGGACTCGCTCTACGCCGGCAACACCTCGCGCAACCTGCGGCACTTCACCTTCCAGTGGTCCGCGTCGGGCAACGTCGTGGTGGGCAACGACTTCGACTCCGACCTGAACCTGCACGGCGGCTGGGAGCGCAACAACCTGTTCGAGAACAACAGCGTTCGCGTCTCCTACGGACACCGCTCCGGCAACTGCCGCGCGAACTGCGGTGAAGAAGGCGGCGGCGGGCCCGACGACTCGAACTGGTTCCCGATCTGGTGGGGCGCCGGCAAGAAGGCCGTCAAGTGGTCGGGTGCGTCCGGGCCGCGCAACGTGTTCTTCAACAACGACATGACGAAGCAGCTGTCCACCGGTGGTGCGTTCGAGCCGTTCTACCCGGACCGGCAACGCGTCTACCAGTTCGGCTGGAACGGCACCGCCTACAAGCACCTCGACGTCGGTGGCAAGCCCATCGCGGACTGGGCGAAGAACGAGCAGCGCGACTACACCGGCGGTCACGGCGTCGACCTGTCCAAATCGGACTCGGCCAAGTCGTTGTTCCTCAAGAACATCCCGGCTGGCTTCCTTCCCGGCGCCGCCGAGCCGGGCCACGCGGGATCCGGTAGTGCAGGGGCGGGGGCCGCAAGTTTCTCCGCACAGGCCACGATTCCCGTGTCCACCGCCGATCAACTGAAGTCGGCTCTGGCCAACGCGAAGCCCGGTGACACCATCTCGCTCGCGTCCGGCACCTACCGCGGCTCGTTCGTCACGCAGAAGGCCGGCACGTCGAGCAACCCGATCACGCTCACCGGCCCGTCGTCCGCGGTGCTGATCAACGACGGCCCGTCCGGTGACCCGCCTTCCTGCCCGGTACCGACCGCGGGCTGGGACTCGGGCTACGGCCTGTGGCTGTACAACGCGCCGTACTGGAACATCAAGGGAATCACCGTCGCGGAGTCCAAGAAGGGCATCATCCTCGACAACTCCCACCACGTGACGATCGACGGCGTGACCGTGCGCAAGACCGACGAGGAAGGCGTGCACTTCCGGCGCTCCTCCGCCGACGGCGTGATCATGAACTCGACGATCACCGACACCGGCGTCGTCACGAAGGACTACGGCGAGGGCGTCTACATCGGATCCGCGAACTCCAACTGGAAGTGTCACGGCAACTCCGGTGGCGTCGACAAGTCCGACCGCGTGCAGGTGCTGGGCAACAAGATCGGGCCGAACGTCGCCGCCGAGCACATCGACGTCAAGGAAGGCACACAGGCCGGTCTCATCAGCGGCAACACGTTCAACGGCACCGGAATCAGCGGCGCGAACTCCGGTGACTCGTGGATCGACGTGAAGGGCTTCGGCTACCGGATCGAGAACAACACCGGCACCTTCACCAAGCCGGGCACGTTCGCGAACGGCTACGAGACCCACAACCCGAGCACCACGCCGTCGTTCGCCAACGGCTGCGGCAACGTGTGGCGCGGCAACAAGTCCGATCTGGGCAACGTCGGCGAGTACGCCGTGTACGTCTCGTCCCAGTCGAAGTGCAAGTCCAGCCCCAATGTCGTCTACGCCTCGAACACGGCCACCAAGGCCAAGAAGGGCGTGTCGAACATCCCGGTCACCCCGTGACAACGGGGGTTGCAGGGATCCCGATCGGTGTACGGCGGCGTCGCCGATCGGGATCTCTGGCTACACGGTCTGCTTGAGCGCCCGCACCTCGTCCCGCAACGCGCGAACCTCCTGCAGCAGCAGGTCGTCGTGCGTCGCGGCACGGGGTGCGGGCACGTGCTGCACGTCCGACTCCATCGCGCTGCACACGACGGCGATGAACAGGTTGAGCATCGTGAACGTGCCGACCATCAGGTAGCAGAGAAAGAAGATCCATGCGAGCGGCTGGTGCACCATCAGGTCGCGCATCACGTCCGACCAGCCGTCGCCGGTGGTGATCTGGAACAGCGTCAGCAGCGTCTAGCCGAGGTCGCCGAACCGCGGGTCGCCGGAGTCGCCGAACAGGTTGCTCGCGATCACGCCGCCGACGTAGAGCAGCAGCACCAGCAGCCCGGTCAGCGAGATCAGGCCGGGCACCGACTTCACCAGTGCGGTGACCACCCGGCGCATGCTCGGCACCATCGCCACGAGCCGCAACGCCCGCAGGATCCGCATCGACCGCATCACCGACAGCGGCCCGGCGGCGGGCAGCAGCGCCACCGCGACGATGACGAAGTCGAAGACGTTCCACGGGTCGCGGAAGAACCGCCAGCCGAACGCGTACAGCCGCGCCGCGAGTTCGGCGACGAAGACGGCGAGCGCCAGGTGGTCGATCATGCCGAGCAGGTCGCCGTAAATCGCGACGAGGGACGGTGAGGTCTCGGCTCCCAGCGTGACCGCGTTGACGACGATCACGCAGATGATCATCCACTGGAACCGCGTGCTCTCGACGACCTCACCGATGCGGGCGCGCAACGTCATGCCTGACTACTCCTTGCCGGGGGGACAAGGGCTCTATCGGCCGCCACGACGTCGAGCTGATCACCCGGAGGTGTTGTTGATCAGCTCCAGGCGGCTCGCGGTGCGGGCGAGATCCAGGGCGGTGCCGCCGGCGATCTCCCGCAGCGGGTGCTCACTCACGAGCGTCAACCGGATGTCCTTGTCCACCAGCACGTCCACGACGTTCGCGAACCGTTGCTGTGCCTCGCGATCACACATTTCGAGCCTCGGCACCGCAGTGATCACCCAGTCGTCGTGCTGCTCGGCCAGTGCGAGGTAGTCCTGGGGCGACGTCGGTTTCTCGCAGAGGTCAGCGAAGTCGAACCAGATCTGGCCGGTGGCCTGCGGGGCCTCGGTGCGGATCGCGCCGGTCTCGAACCGCGATCGCGGACGGCCGTGCAGGTACCGGTAGTCGGGGCCGCCCTCGAGCTCCACGACCGTCATGAGCTCCTTCACCAGCGCGATGCCCGGCAGGAAGTGGTCGTGGTACAGCGGGTTCGGCAGCAGCCCGTCCGGCGGGTAGTTGGACGTCGCGATGACCGTGGTCCGGCTCGCTCGCAGCGCCTCCAGCAGCCTGGTCATCAGCATGGCGTCGCCGATGTCGTGCAGGTGGAACTCGTCGAACGCCAGCACCTCCGCCCGCCCGATCAGCTCCTTCACGGCGTCGGCGACGGCACCGCGTTCGTACAGCCGCGCGGAGATGCGTGCGTGCAGCTCCTGGAAGAACGCGTGGAAGTGCACGCGCCGCTTGCGTTTCACCGGGAGCACCTCGAAGAGCGCGTCCGCCAGGAAGCTCTTGCCGCGGCCGACCGGCCCGTGCAGGTAGACACCCCGGCGCCGCTCCCCCAGCTCCTGCAGCCGCGCGATGACCCGAAGCTGCGCCTCGTCGAGCTCGTACCCGCTGTTCGACACGTGTGCGCGAAGATCCATCGCGCTCACCCTACAAAGATCACCTGCCCGCCTTGTCCAGTGCGGCCTGCAGGGATTCGAGATATCCCTCACTGGTCACGGTCGCCCCGCTGACGGTGTCGATGTCGGCACTCTGCGCGTCGAGGGTCTCCCGCACGAGGATCGGCAACGCGCGTGCGTTGATCTGCTCGTCCTTGCGGTTGCCGTCCGGGTACCGCGGCACGGTGACGGCGGTGATCTTGCCGCCGTCCAGCGTGACCTCGACCTGCACGGGACCCCACCGGGTGTCCACGGCGGGCCCGGTCACGGTGCCCACGCCGCCGGTCTCGGCGAGCGGCTGCGTCTGGGTCGTCATCGGACCCGACAACGAGGTGCGGTACCCGAACAGCAGCACCAGGCCGGTGGCGGTGCCGATGAGCCAGACCAGGATTCGTTTCACCAGCTGAACTCCTCGACGTGCACCCGCTCCCGCGGCACACCCGCGGCGCTCGCGGCCCACTGCACCGCCTGCGACCAGGCCGCGGGCCCGCACACGTAGACGTCGCGTTCGGCGATGTCCGGCACCAGGTGACGCAGCGCGGTCACGTCGTCGACCGGTGCCCAGTCGCCCAGCCACGACCGCGGCGAGCGGCGGTGGCCCGGCAGGTCGACGACGCGCAGGCCTCGTTCGCGCGCCAGCACGTCCAGTTCGGCGGCGAACAGCGGACGGTCCCGGAAGCGGTGCAGCACCACCGCCTCACCGGGCGCGTAGTCGAGCTCCTCCGCCAGTGCGCGCAACGGCGCCATCCCGACGCCCGCCCCGATCAACGCCACCCCGCGCCGGGTGCGCACCCGTTCGGTGAGCCTGCCGAACGGTCCTTCGAACAGCACCGGAGTGCCGGGAACCACCCCGGACAGCTCGGCCCGCACGGTGATCCGCAGACCGCGGCCGTCGGGTGCCGCGGAGAGCGAGTACGGGTTGCCGCGCGTCCAGCCGGGACGGTTCAGGAACCGCCACCCGAAGAACTGCCCGGCCCGCGTGGGCAACCGGTCCAGCCGCCGTCCGGACAGGTGGACCGACACGACGCCATCGCCCTCGGGCACCACCGAGGTGACCCGCAGCCGGTGCGAGGCGTTTCGCCACAGGGGCAGACCGAGCCGCCACACCAGGACCGCGGTGGCGGCGGCTGCCCAGAGACTCCACCAGTAGACAGTGGCGGCGGTCGAGGTCAGGAACTCCTGGCCGGTCCACAGCTGGTGCGGCAGAGCGAGCCCGACGCCGAGGTAGCCGTAGAGGTGCAGCAGGTGCCACGACTCGTACCGCAGCTTCGCGCGTGCGGCCCTGATGCTGGTGACGACGGTGAGGATCAGACACGCGGTACCCGCGAGCGCGAGGAGCATCGCCGGGTAGTTCGTGACGAGGTCCCAGAACTCCGCGGGCGTGGCGGTCAGGTCACCGGCCGCGTAGCCCCACGTGATCAGCACCAGGTGGGCGAGCACGAGGTTGAACGACGTGAAGCCGACCGTCCGATGCACCCTGACCAGCCGGTCCTGGCCGAACGCCCGCTCGAGCGGCGGCAGCCGTGCCATCAGCAGCACCTGCACGAGCAGCAGGTCCGAGCCGAGCAGACCGGTGAGCCTGCCGAGCGAGCTCAGCCCGGTCTCCCAGACGCCGAGGTCCGTGATGCCACCGCCGGCCGCCCACCAGTACGTCACGAGCAGCAGTCCGGCCCACAGCACGGCGGTCGCGGCGGCCCGTACGCCTGTGTCGAGCGGACGTCTTCGCATCAGCCCATGTTCGGCAGTGAGCCTGAACGCCACAGCAGAGCCAGCTGTGAGCTACCTGAACCGCTTACGATCGGCGGCGTGAGCAATGTCGAGGCCGAGCCCGCCGAAGTGACGTGCACGTCGACACCCGGCAGCGTCGAGGTCCTGGAGCCGCGCGACGTGCCGCTGGGCGGTCCGCGTGCGATGTCGGTGCGCCGTACGTTGCCGCAGAAGCAGCGGTCGCTCATCGGTGCGTGGTGCTTCTGCGACCACTACGGCCCCGACGAGGTCAGCATGGACGTCGCGCCGCACCCCCACACGGGCCTGCAGACGGTCAGCTGGCTCTTCACCGGCGAGATCGAGCACCGCGACAGCCACGGCGTGCACGCCTTCGTACGCCCCGGCGAGCTGAACCTGATGACTGGCGGCCGGGGCATCGCGCACTCCGAGGTGTCGACGCCCGCGAGCACGATCCTGCACGGCGTGCAGCTGTGGCTGGCGCTGCCGGACGCGCACCGGGACGCCCCGCGCGACTTCCAGCACTACGTCCCGCCGGCCGTCCGACTCGGCGGCGCGGAGGTCCGCGTCTTCCTCGGCGAACTGGCCGGATCGGCCTCACCTGTGACGACGTTCACACCGCTGCTCGGCGCGGAGATCGTTCTGCCCGCAGGGGCAATGATCTCGCTCGACGTGAACCCCGAGTTCGAACACGGCGTCCTGCTCGACACCGGCGACGTGACGATCCACGAAACCGCTCTCACGCCCGGCGCCCTCGGCTACGCCGGCACCGGCCGCACCACGCTGACGTTGGCATCTCGGGACGGCGCAAGGGTTGTGCTGCTGGGCGGCGTGCCGTTCGGCGAGGAGATCGTGATGTGGTGGAACTTCGTGGGCCGCACCCACGACGAGATCGTCGCGTATCGAGACGGGTGGCAGGCGGAGACCGACAGGTTCGGCCGGGTGGACGGCTACGACGGACTCCGTTTGCCCGCACCGCCGCTTCCCGGTGGCCGTCTGCGTCCGCGCGGCAACCCCGCGTGACTGTTGTCAAACGTCATACTTCAGGCCCATTGAAAATCACGTTCTGATCGCTTTTCCTGAGCGAGGCATCCACGAAGGTTGCCACGCGTCTAAGGGGGCATGACGAACGTGACACGAGTGGGCGCCGAGTCCGTCTTCGCCTTCATCGCACCGTCAGGGCGCCCCATGCCCGTCGAGGTCGAGCTCGGCTATCGCGCCGACGACCCGCACGCCGTGACCATGACGTTCCGCATGGGACGCCAGGAGACGGTGTGGCTGGTCAGCCGCGACCTGCTCGCCGACGGTCTCATCACCACCAGCGGTGCGGGCGACGTCCGGTTGCGGCCGCACAACTCGACGACGGCCGTGCTCGAGCTGCGGTCCGACGTGTCGCAGGCGGTCTTCCACGTGCGTTCCTCGGAGCTGCAGGAGTTCCTGAACTCCACCTACGACGTGGTCGCCCCCGGTCACGAGAACGACCACTTCGACTTCGACGCCGAGATGCGCAGGCTGCTCGACTAGCTAGCTCACGCCGTTGCGGATCGCGCTCGCGTACTGCGCCGCGGTCCCCTGGGCCGAGCACTTCTTCATGTCGTCGTAGAGCCACATGAAGCCGCCGACGATCCCGGCGGATCCCTTCCACGACCTCATCCTGCTCTGCACGGTCGCGGGTGAGTCACCCGCCGTGCAGCCGGAACCGTGCTTGCTCCACAGGCCCGGATCCACCTTCATGCCGAGCGCCTGGTTCCACGTCGCCGGGTTGTTGCCGGCGCCTCCCGCGTAGCCCTGCAGGTACACGCGGTCGACCATCGCGGCGCCGAGGTTGTTCTTGAGGCTCGCCCAGAACGACTGGTTCGTGTACGGCGCGAACGTGAACTTCGAGTACCCCAGCCCGGCGGCCATCCGTGCGAACGCCGCGGTGGGCGCGACCTGGTAGAACGACTCGTCGTCGTTGTTGATCGCGTCGGCACCGGTGGCGGTCTTCAACGCCTGGAAGTTGCGGTACAGGATGCTCGACGAACCGGTGCCCTGCGAGCTGATCAGCTTCGAGATGTTCTCCCAGTCCGGCACGGCCCAAGCGCCGATCGACACCTCGATGCGGTTGACCGACGTGGGTGCCTGCTTGAGCGTCCGCAACCGCGCGGGCCAGCCGGCGTCGCCGACGTAGCGGCCGTTCTGCACGAGCAGGATGTCGTTGTAGTACAGGTCGCCGTTGGGGTGAACGTGGATGCTCCAGAGGATCACGGTGGTGAACCCGGAGGCGCGCAGGGTGTTCATCACGGCCTGGCCGTCGGCGTAGAACGGGCCGCCGCCGAAGATCGCCGACCGCGGCGAGGACTGTGCGGTGGCCGGGGCGTTGAGCGCTGCGAGCCCGCACAGTGCGAGCACTACGGCGAGGAGAGCGGGGAGCAGGGGCCGCCTCATCACGAATGTCCCTTCGTCAGGCGGCGGCCTGCTCCCAACATAGCGAGCCGGTCAGTAACCGTAAACGAGGTCGTAGGCGAGCTGCGGGTCGAACTTGCCGGCCTCGACGTTCGGCGCCTTGCCGCACTTGCCGTCCGAGTCGCCAGGCACCTTGACCCACAGCAGCATCTCCGCGCCGCCGCCGGTGCGGGCCGGGGTGCCGAGCTTGCGGCCGCCGGGGTTGCACCACTCGCCGTTGTGGCCGTTGCCGTTGCGGCTGGTGTCGATGACGTACGGCTTGGTGTAGCCGGGGAGGTTTCCGCTGACGCTGTTTCCGTACGTCGTCGAGGCGGCTGTGGTGTGGTAGTTCGAGACGTTGAGCGAGAAGCCGCGGACGTTGCGCACACCGGCCGCGTCGAGCCTGCCCGCCATCGTGTTCGCCGGGACCCACTGCGCGTTGCCCGCGTCGAGGTAGGCCCACGTGTTGGGCGCCTTGGCCTTGAACTGCTCGGTGGCGTACTTGATCATCGCTGTGCGCTCGGCGATCTTGGCGCTGTCCATGCAGTTGAAGTCCGCGAGCGAGTCGGGCTCGATGACGACCACGGCCGGACGGGTGCCGATGCCCTCGGCGAACTTCGAGATCCACGTCCGGTACGCCTCGGGTGTGCCCGCGCCGCCGCCGGAGTGGCCGCCGCACGCGTCGCGGCCGGGGATGTTGTAGGCGACCAGGACGGGCAGCTTCGAGCCGGTCTTGTTCACGTGAGCGCTGACGGACGACTTGATGTCCCCGCTCCAACTGCCGAACCAGCGGGCGATCGGCTTGGACGAGATGTTCGCCTTGATCGCGGGCTGGCGGCCGTCGCTCGCGTGGTCGCGCACCCACACAGCGGGGTTGGAGTCCGGGTCGACGTAGAAGCCGTCGGTCAGGCTGAGGGGGCTGGCGGCGTGGGCGGCCGGGGCCGTGGCGACGACGGCCAGCAGGGCCAGCGCGAGTGCTCTCATCATGGCTCGGAGGCTGGCGGGCCGCGCCTAAGGGGCGGTAAGTCCGGACTGAATCGGCAGCAGTGGAGCCACCACGGACGCGAACGGGCCGCTGCGGACCGTCCCGCCCGCCGGACCGGTGAAGGGCGCGCCGGCGTCGAGCGAGTCCGACAGCCTCGCGTACGCCGCCCACCTCTCGTCCCACGCCTGGATCACCTCGAGGTGGCCGCCGGGCAGGAACCGGGTCAGGTGCACCCCTGCGACCTGCCCGGTGTTCCCCAGCAGCGGGAGCAGCCGGAAGCCGCCCTCACGCCGCAGTCTCTCGATCAGCTCCGCGCCGTCCATCTCATCTCGCCGCCAACTCCGTGCTCGCCCGGTAAGCCTTGACAGCCTGATCGCGTTCAGAGGCGGACCACCCGAGCGGACCGGCGATCAGATCCGCGACCCGTTCGGCCACCGAGGCACCGAAGTCCAGGTGCTCCATGGAGATCCGCGTGCGACGGGCCAGCACGTCCTCCAGGTCCAGCGCACCCTCGTGCGTGACCGCGTAGACGATCTCCGCAGCCAGGTAACCGGCGATCTCAACGGCAAGCGAAGGATCCTGGGCGACCAGCGCGAGAACGTCCGAGACCGCGGAGCCGTAGCGCCGCAGCAGACGCTCCACAGTGGACGTGGGCAGGCCGGACTCGGCGGCGACTCGAGCCCGGTCCGCCCACAGCTCGTGGTAACCGACCGCGCCGCACAACGGCAGACGGGCGGTCAGTGAAGGTGCGACCGCGCGACCGAGACCGGCCACCGCGGAATTCACGACGTCCGCGGCCATCACGCGGTAGGTCGTGTACTTGCCACCGGCGATCACGAAGAAGCCCGGTTCCGGTTGCGCCACAGCGTGTTCGCGCGACAGCTTCGAGGTGTCGCCGGACGCGCCGTCCAGCAACGGCCGCAGACCCGCATAAGTACCAACAACGTCGTCAACGGACAGCGGCGACCGCAGCACGGCGTTGACGTGGTCGAGGATGTACGAAACGTCCTCGGAAGTGGCGGAGACGGCGGCGGGGTCGCCGTCATAAGGCGTATCAGTGGTGCCGATGATCCAGTAAGCGCCCCAGGGGATCACGAACAGCACCGACTTCTCGGTCTTCGTGATCAACCCGCCGTCGAGCTGGACCTTCGAGCGGTCGACGAGAACGTGCACGCCCTTGGACATCCGCACGTGGAACGGCGGCGTGCCCGGCGAAAGGGAGTTCAGCGAGTCGGTCCACACACCGGTCGCGCTGATGACCCGCTTGGCGCGCACCTCGACAACCGAACCGTCCACCTCGACCTGGGCACCGGAAACCCGGCCACCGGACCGCGTCAAGGACGTCACCCGAGCCCGCGACAACACCGTGGCGCCGTGCTGGGCAGCGGTGCGAACGAGGGTCAGGACGAGACGCGCGTCGTCCATCTGCGCGTCGTAGTAACGAATCGCACCGGCGAACTTCGACACGTCGAGCGACGGCCCGACCTGAGTCATCCGGGAACGGGACAGGTGCCGGTGCATCGGCACCGCACCCGCGCCGCCCATCGTGTCGTACAGCAGCACGCCCGCGCCGACGTAAGCGCGTTCCCACTGCTTGGCCAGCGGGAAGAGGAACGGCACCGGCCGCACCAGGTGAGGTGCGAGCCGGCGCAACAGCAGTCCGCGTTCCTTCAGAGCTTCCCGGACCAGCTTGAACTCCAGCTGTTCCAGGTACCGCAGCCCGCCGTGGACGAGCTTGCTGGACCGGCTCGACGTGCCCGCCGCCCAGTCGTGTGCTTCGACCAGCGCGACGGAGAGGCCTCTCGACGCAGCGTCCAAAGCAGCGCCCGCGCCGACCACACCACCTCCGACCACGAGCACGTCGAACTCCGTGTTGCCCACTGCGGCAACAGAGTCAGCACGCCGAACCGGATCCAGCCTTGCGAACAACTTCAGCTCCTAAGAAAGAAACCCAAGAGACAGGCTCAGCGAACGTCGGCGTCGACCCAGTCGAACGACTTGGTGACGGCCTTCTTCCAGTTGCGGTACTCGCGCTCGCGCTCGTCGGCGTCCAGCTCGGGCGTCCAGCGCTTGTCCTCGGCCCAGTTGGCGCGCAGCTCGTCCAAAGACGACCAGTAGCCGACGGCCAGACCGGCGGCGTACGCGGCACCGAGAGCAGTGGTCTCCGCGACGACCGGCCGCACGACCGGCACGTCGAGAACGTCTGCCTGGAACTGCATCAGCAGCTCGTTCTGCACCATGCCGCCGTCGACCTTCAGCTCGGTCAGCGGCACACCGGAGTCGGCGTTCATCGCGTCCAGGACCTCGCGAGTCTGGAACGCCGTCGCCTCCAGCACGGCACGCGCCAGGTGGCCCTTGTTGACGAACCGCGTGAGGCCGACGACCGCGCCACGCGCGTCCGCCCGCCAGTACGGCGCGAACAGGCCGGAGAACGCGGGCACGACGTAGGCGCCGCCGTTGTCCTCGACCGTGCGGGCCAGCGTCTCGATCTCCGGCGCCGACGAGATGATGCCGAGGTTGTCGCGCAGCCACTGCACCAGCGAGCCGGTGACCGCGATCGAGCCTTCGAGCGCGTACACCGGAGCGTCAGAGCCGATCTTGTAGCAGACCGTCGTCAGCAGGCCGTTCTTCGACGCGACCTTCTCCGTGCCCGTGTTGAGGAGCATGAAGTTGCCGGTGCCGTAGGTGTTCTTCGCGGTGCCGGGCTCGTAGCAGGCCTGGCCGAACGTCGCGGCCTGCTGGTCGCCGAGGATGCCCGCGATCGGCACACCCTTCAGCACACCGCCGGGACCACCGTTGCCGTAGACCTCCGAGGAGGACCGGATCTCCGGCAGCATGGACACCGGAATGCCCATCTCGCCGGCGATCTCGGCGTCCCACTGCAGCGTGTCGAGGTCCATCAGCATGGTCCGCGACGCGTTGGTCACGTCGGTCGCGTGCACACCGCCGTTGGGGCCGCCGGTGAGGTTCCACAGCGTCCACGTGTCGGTGTTGCCGAACAGCAGGTCGCCCGCCTCGGCACGCTCGCGGGCGCCCTCGACGTTGTCCAGGATCCAGCGGATCTTGGGGCCGGAGAAGTAGGTCGCCAGCGGCAGGCCGACCTTCGCCTTGTAGCGCTCCGCACCGCCGCCGAGAGCACCGAGCTCCTCGACGATGGCCTGCGTGCGGGTGTCCTGCCAGACGATCGCGTTGTAGACGGGTTCGCCGGTGTTCTTGTCCCACACCACCGCGGTCTCGCGCTGGTTGGTGATGCCGACGGCGGCGAGGTCACCGGTGTTCAGGTCGGCGGCGGAGAGCGCCTGGCCGATCACGAACCGGGTGTTCTCGGAGATCTCCACCGGGTTGTGCTCGACCCAGCCCGCGCGCGGGAAGATCTGCTCGTGCTCCTTCTGACCCACGGAGACGATGGAGCCGCTGTGGTCGAAGATGATCGCCCTGGTGCTGGTCGTGCCCTGGTCGACGGCGAGAACGTACTGCGTCATCGAAGTTTGTCCTTTCGGGATGGTCAGAACACGAGTGAGGCGACGACACCGGCGATGGCACCGCCGACGAGGGGTCCGACGACCGGCACCCAGGAGTAACCCCAGTCCGAGTCCTTCTTGCCCACGGCTTCGCCGTCAGTGCCCTTGTACGAGAGCGGCAGCAGGGCGTGCGCGATGCGCGGGCCCAGGTCGCGGGCGGGGTTGATGGCGTAGCCGGTGGGGCCACCGAGCGAGGCGCCGATACCGACGACCAGCAGCGCCGCGGCCAGCGGGCCGATCTGGGTCGGGGTCTTGCCGAACGCGAGGATCACGAAGACCAGGACGAACGTGCCGATGACCTCGCACACCAGGTTCCAGGTGTAGCTGCGGATCGCCGGGCCGGTGGAGAAGACGGCGAGCTTGAGGCCCTCGTCCGGCGTCTCGTCGAAGTGCGGCTTGTACGCGAGCCACGCCAGCACGGCGCCGAGGAACGCGCCGAGGATCTCACCGGCGAAGTACACGAGCGTCGAACCGACGCCGACCGGAACACCAGGGGCGTACTCGGCCGCACCGCTGGTCAGGATGCCCACCGTGACCGCCGGGTTCAGGTGCGCGCCCGACTTGTAGGCGACGTACACACCGGCGAAGACACCGAGGCCCCAGCCGAAGTTGATCAACAGCCAACCGCCGTCGAAACCCTTCGACTTGGCGAGCAGCACGTTGGCCACCACGCCCGCACCCAGCAACAGCAGGACGCCCGTACCGAGCACCTCGCTGAGGAACACTGACCCGAGACCCACGCTGGCCTCCCAATCATTTTCAAGAACGGCTGATCACCCGGTGGTGATTGAGGCGGAACGTAATGACCCAGGTCACGTCCGCTCAACGGGCACGTTTCGACAATGTCGACACCTGCCGGGTGCGCCCCTGTGACCACTCGGTCACTCTGCGCTAAAACCCCGGTTTTCCAGAGGTTTTCCGACGGCGTTCCAGGTCACGCGACGCGCGGAGCTGTTCGACATTGCCGACACGGGTCGTCTCAATTACGTTTGCCGCCGTGCCGGGACCCATCCAGTCGATCGAACGCGCCGCAGCCGTGCTGCGGCTGCTCGCGCGTGGCTCCGGCCACCACGGTCTCACGGAGATAGCCGACTCGCTCGGCCTCGCGCGCGGCACCGCGCACGGGATTCTCCGTACGCTGCAACGGGTCGAGTTCGTCGAGCAGGACCAGGCCACCGGCCGCTACCGGCTCGGCGCCGCCCTGCTGCACCTGGGCACCTCCTACCTCGACGCGAACGAGCTGCGTTCTCGATCGATCAACTGGGCCGACACGCTGGCCGCGCGAAGCGGCCAGGAGGTCCGGATCGGCATGCACCACGACGGCGCCGTGCTCGTCGTGCACCACGTTTTTCGGCCGGATGACTCCGTGCAGACCCTCGGCATCGGTGCGATGCTTCCGTTGCACGCGACGGCACTGGGCAAGGTGCTGCTCGCCTACGACCCGGACCTGTCGGCGGCCGCACGCCGGCGGGAGCTGACGTCGTTGACGCGCAGGACGATCACGCGCGCCCAGGCGCTGGAGCGCGTGCTGACCGAGGTCCGGGCGCAGGGCTGGGCGGGTGAGGCCGAGGAGTACATGCCGGGTGAGGCCAGCATCGCCGCGCCCATCCGGATCCCCGGCGGCCTCGTCGTCGGCGCGATCGGGATCTCCGGCCCGGTCGACCGCCTGTGCGACTCCGCCGGACGGCCGCGCGCGACGCTGGTGAAGCAGGTCGCCCAAGCCGCTGAAGCTGTTACCACGTCCCTGGTCGACGAGAACTGAGAGGCTTTGGCGTGCAACGGTTCGTGATGGCGATCGACCAGGGGACGACGTCGACGCGCTGCATCGTGTTCGACCAGAACGCCCGGCTCGTCGCGGTCGCCCAGCGCGAGCACCGGCAGTACCACCCGCGGCCAGGCTGGGTCGAGCAGGACGCCGTGGAGATCTGGCGCAACGTCGACCGGATCATGCCGCAGGCGTTGCGGCAGGCGGGGATCACCGCCGAACAGGTCGTGGCGCTGGGCATCACGAACCAGCGCGAGACGTTCGTGCTGTGGGACCGGCACACCGGTGTCCCCGTCGGGCGCGCGATCGTCTGGGAGGACGTGCGGACCGATCAGCTCGTGGCCCAGCTCGAGAAGCAGCCCGGTATCGAGGAGGTGCGCGAGCGGTGCGGCCTACCGCTGGCGACCTACTTCTCGGCGCCGTCGCTGCGGTGGATGCTCGACAACGTGGCCGGGCTGCGGGAGAAGGCCGAGCGCGGCGACGTTCTCTTCGGCACGATGGACACCTGGCTGATCTGGAACCTCACCGGCGGTGTGAACGGCGGTCTGCACGTCACCGACGTGACCAACGCGTCGCGGACGATGCTGATGAACCTCTCCACCCGGCAGTGGGATCCGATGCTGCTGGACTTCTTCGAGGTGCCCGCGGCGATGCTGCCGGATATCCGGCCGTCGTCGGAGATCAGCGGCACGACCACGCGGGTCGTGCCGGGCATCTCGATCACCGCCGCGCTGGGCGACCAGCACGCGGCGTTGTTCGGCCAGACGTGCTTCGAGAAGGGGTCGATCAAGGGCACCTACGGCACCGGCGGGTTCCTGTTGATGAACACCGGGAACGAGCTCGTGCGGTCGAAGCACGGGTTGCTGACGACGATCGGCTACCAGATCGGCGCGGAGCCCACGTACGCGCTGGAGGGCTCGATCGCCGTCGCGGGGTCGTTGGTGCAGTGGTTCCGCGACAACCTCGGGCTGATCCACTCCGCGCCGGAGATCGAGACGCTGGCGAGGACGGTGAAGGACAACGGCGGCTGCTACATCGTGCCGGCGTTCTCGGGGCTCTTCGCGCCGCACTGGCTCGCGCAGGCACGCGGGCTCGTCGTCGGGCTGACCTCGTACATCAACAAGGGGCACCTGGCGCGGGCGGTGCTGGAGGCGACCGGGTGGCAGACGCGGGAGGTCGTCGACGCGATGAACGCCGACCTCGGGGTGCCGACGCCGGTGTTGAAGGTGGACGGCGGGATGACCGCCGACCACCTGTTGATGCAGTTCATCGCGGATGTGCTGGACATCCCGGTGATGCGGCCGCTGGTCGCGGAGACCGTGTCACTGGGTGCCGCCTACGCCGCGGGGCTCGCCGCCGGATATTGGCCGGACCTGGAAGGACTGCGCCGCAACTGGCATCTGGCCGCGCGGTGGAACCCGGTGATGGACGCCCGGCACCGCGAGGACGAGTACGCGAACTGGAAGCGGGCCGTGGAACTCACGTTCGCCTGGGCCCGCTCCACTCCGTCCACTTAGGAACGTCAGGAACGCTGCTTCCTGACCCACGCGGCCACGTCGTCCGCCTCGATCGGCAGCGCGTCCGAGAGGATCTCCGCGCCGGTCGAGGTCACCACGAGGTCGTCCTCGATGCGCACGCCGATGCCGCGCAGCTCCGGCGGCAGCGTCTCGTCGTTGGGGTGGAAGTACAGGCCGGGCTCGACGGTCAGCGCCATCCCGCGCTCCAGGATGCCCATCTGGTAGGTCTCCTGGCGGGCGTCGGCGCAGTCGTGCACGTCCAAGCCGAGGAAGTGCCCGGTGCCGCAGACGATGTAGCGGCGGTGGTGCTGGCCGGACGGGTCGAGCGCCTTGTCGACGCTGACCGGCAGCAGGCCCCAGTCGTGCAGGCCCTCCGCGAGCACGCGCATCGCGGTGTGGTGGAAGGCGCTGTAGTCGTTGCCCGGCTTGACCTCCGCCAGCGCCGCCACGTGCGAGGCGTGCACGAGGTCGTAGACCTGCCGCTGGGCCGCGCTGAACTCGCCGCTCACCGGCAACGTGCGGGTGACGTCCGCGGTGTAGAGCGAGTTCATCTCGACACCGGCGTCGAGCAGCAGCAGATCGGCCTCGTTCACCCGGCCGTCGCAGCGCGTCCAGTGCAGCACGGGAGCGTGCGGGCCGGCGGCGACGATCGAGGTGTAGCCGGGGCCGTTGCCCTCGGTGCGGGCGCGGCGGTCGAACGTGCCCTGCAGCCAGCGCTCTCCCCCGCCGCGCACGGCCTGACCGAGCTCCATGGCGACGTCGGCGAAGCCCTTCACCGACGCGTCGACGGCCTGGCGCAACTGGTCGATCTCCCAGTCGTCCTTGATGCGGCGCAACTCGGACAGAACCGTGCGCAGCTCGTCGCTGTGCGAACCGGTGAGCGCGTCGAGCACCGGGTCGACGCCCTTGGCCGTGAGCGTCTCGGGGTGACGGCCGCGCAGGGCGTGCGCGAGGTCCTCGAGCGGGCGGGTCGTGATGTTCAGCGCCTGCCCCCACTCCCTGGGCCCGGCGGCGGCACCGATCCAGAACGGGCTGCGGTCGGCGTCGCCGAAGAAGTCGACGCTGTGCGGTTCCGACGGCACCGGCACGAAAAGCGTGGCGTCCTCATCGGACAGCACCAGCACGGCGCCCTCGACCTGGCAGCCGGTCAGCCACACGAAGTCGCTGTCGGCGCGGAACTCGTGGAACGTGTCGTTGGACCGGACGTGCGCGCGTCCCGCGGCCAGGGCGATCCGCTTGCCCGGAAGTGCCGCGGTGAGCCTGGCGCGGTGTTCGGCCGCGGCCTCGGCGGTCCCCCTGGGCAGGTCGACGTGGTCGTCCCACGGGCCCCAGCCGTCGCGGATGTGGGTGCGGAAACCGTCCGCGTCGACCAGCTTCGCCATGTCACGGCGTGTCCGAGCCAATTCCGGTCCTCTCGGGGATCGTGTTTTCGTCCAGCCTCCCTGCGAACGGCGGGAGCCCGCCAATCCAGATCGGGGATAGCCTCAGCCTATGGAACTGGAGATCCGGCACCTGCGAGCCGTCTGCGCCATCGGCGACGCGGGCAGCCTCTCGCGCGCGGCGACCCAGCTGGGCATCTCACAACCATCTCTGACGACGTTGCTGCAACGGGTCGAGCGCCTGGTCGGCGGCAAGCTGTTCGACCGCGGCCGCTCCGGTGCCGTTCCTACCGCGCTGGGCGCGCAGATGCTGCAGCGGGCCCGGTTGTTGCTGGTGGAGTTCGAGGCGTTCGGTTCGGACATGGCCGGGCGGGGTGGGCCGATCCGGTTCGGGTCGGTGCACATGGAGTGCGTGGCGGCGCTCTTCTCGCGGTTGGAAGAGGCGCTGGACGACGTGACGCTGGTGGTCGACCCGTCGTCGACCGGGCTGGCGCTGGCGTTGGCGAACGGGCACCTGGACGCGGCGGTGATCGCGGTCGACGAGGAGGGCGACCTGGGGCTGCCGCGCGGGGTCGGGCAGCGGATCGTGGTGCCGTGGGTTCCGGTGTACATCGCTCTTCCCGCAGGTCATCGGCTTGCGGCCGGGGCTGAGGTGGACCTTGCGGACCTGGCCGGCGAGGCGTGGGTGGGGCCTCCTGGGGCTGAGGACGGGTCGTTGACGACGCTTCGGGCGGCGTGCCGGGCGGCGGGGTTCGTGCCGCGGATCCGGTTCGAGGTGCCGAGCGGGGCCGGACGCCAGCTGATCGCAGCGGGCAAGGCGGTGCAACTGGTGGAGCCGACGTCGCAGGGTGGGCCCGGGGTGGCGGTCCGGCCGCTGGCGGGGGCGCCGATGCGGATGCGGCTGGTGTTCGCGTGGCGGCGGGAGCGGCTGACCTGGGAGCAGGCCAGCCGCGTGTTCGCCGAGGTGCTGGGCGCTTATTCGGAACAGGCGCTGGCGAGCGAGGTGTTCCGGCCGTGGTGGGAAGAGAAGGGTTCCACGTTCACAGCGAACTGAGCCACGAGTACCAGTCGCTGTCGTAGCGCGTCCCGATCACCCTGGTCACCTGGTCGCGGGCACCCGCCCAGTCGCCCACCCGGTACTTCGTCAGGACCGCCGCCACGTCCTCCGGGTGCTTCTCGACCAGATACCTGACCGCGAGATAGCCCCAGTTGTAGACACGTTTCGTGTCGTGGTCGTACGTGGTGTCGAAGAGCGCGCTCAACGCGTACGTCTGCTTCTTCGCCTCGGCCAGCGCGTCGGCGTAGACCTCGTGGCGGTAGGTGTAGGACACGTACTCGGCGAAGCCCTCGACCCACCACACGGTCGGCGTGGTCATGTTCTCGTCGAAGTCGCCGTGCATGTCGAACCGGCCGTCGAGGTAGTGGGTGTACTCGTGGTTGAGGTTCCAGATCGCGAACGCCGGCAGCCAGTCGGCCTCGTGCGCGATGAACCGGGCCTGGTTCTTCGCCGGGTCGCCTTCGAGGTACATGCCGCCGTTGTTGGTGGAGATGTCGAACAGGACCCCGGCGTACGTCCGATAGTCGTTGCCGGTGTTGAAAACGACCACTTCGAGCGACGTGTTCTGGTCGCCGGCAACAGGTCCCGGGTCGTGCACCAGCCCGTGGAAGACGGCGTCCTGAGCGGCCAGCGAGCTGCACGTCTGGCGGAGTTGTGCCCGTGTCAGCTGCTGGGCGCGGATCTTCAGCGTCGCGCTGCAGGTGTGCCGGACGGTGAGGACCCGGCGGTCGATCGTCGCGCGGAAGTCGCAGGTGCCGTAACGACGGCAGTTCGCCTTGTCGTACCAGTCGACCATCTCGGCCACGCCGACCCACATCGGTGCGAGCCGGCCGACGACGTCACCGCGACTCGCGAGGTCCACGAGCAAGGGGCGGACCAACGGCGCGATGTCCTTGTGCTGCAAGAACCTGCCGAGCTCGCGGGTCGCGTTGGTGACGAGGTAGGCGCGGCCGGTGCCGAAGAGATCCAGGTGCCGCACCACGAACCGGCGCAGCGCCCGCAGGATCTCCGGCTCGGCCTTCACCGCGGGCAGGAACTCCGGGGAGCCGTGGCCGTAGTAGAGCATGATCATGCCGGCGTGCACGGTGGCGTCGTCGGCGCTGGTGTAGTTGTCGAGCACGCGGGTCAGCGCGCGCAGTTCGGCCGGGTAGTCGGTGACGGCCGCGGCCTGGATGGTGTTCTCGGGCGCCGGGTGCAGGATGTTCCTGGCGACCTCGGGTGGCAGCAGGGGGCTGTTCGGTGAGCCCGCGACCACGGAAGCGTGTGCCGTGACGGGCATCAGGAGTCCGGCGAGCAGGGCCAGGACAAGGGCAGCTAATCGCATCGGTGTCCTCCGCAGGGGATGTGAGGTGCTCAGGAGCGTCACACCGCCCGATGGCCCGCGAACATCCCTTCCGCTCATAGCTCGCCGCTATGGGAGGCGTCACTCCGGCTTGGCCGGTTCCGCGAACAGCAGGTGCCGCACCAGCGCGTCACCCTTGGCCAGTGCGCGCGCGGCCTCCTGGTTCTCCTGGTCCACGACCGTGCCGCGCTCGATGTGCTGCCTGAGGTGCTCCTGCCACGTCGCCACCGTGAACGTCTCGAGGAACGTCTCGGGCCTCTCGGTGTCGCGGAACAGCCCCCACATCGTCGCGCCGGTACGCCTGCGAGCCCTGCCGACCTTCTGCATGGCGTCGATGAACTCGTCCTCGTTCTCCTTCGCCACCGGCCACTCGACGGTCACCAGCACCGGCCCGGCGTCGGTGTCGCCGATCTCCGGCGGCGCGTCCCAGTAGGTCGCGGGGCTGACGTCGAGCAGCCGGTCCAGCAGCGGCAACCACTTCGTCGCCGCCAGCACGAGCACCGCCATCGCGACCGCGGGCACGATCATGGCGACCCGGAGGTCGTAAGCGTCCGCGATCGCACCCCACACGACCGCGCCCAGCGCCTGCCCGCCCATGAGGATCAGCTGGTAGTAGGCGAGTGCGCGAGCGCGGGTCCACGACGGCAGCAGCACCTGCGCGGTGGCGTTGAACGTCGACAGCGTCGCGATCCAGCACGCTCCGGTCAGCAGCATCGCCACGATCACCAGCGCGAAGTTCTCCGTCAGCACAGCGACACTCGTCGCCGCCGCGTAGAGCCACGTCGCGAACAGCACCAGCCGGTTCTTGCTCATGCGCTGCAACAACTTCGGCACGACGAACGCGCCGCAGATCGCCCCCGTCCCCACACTGCCGAGCAACACGCCGTACCCGCTGGCGTCCAGCTGCAACGGCCCGCGCGCGATGGCCGGGAGCAACGCCCACAACCCGCTGCCGAACACGATGAACACCAGGAGGCGCACCAGCACCCGCCGGAACATCGGCGAGCTGGCCACGTACCGCGCCCCGGTCCTGACCGCCGTGGTGATGTGCTCGGTCCCGAGTGGACGGTGGTCCGACGGCCTCTTCCACCGCGCCAGCACGATCAGCACGCCGAGGAACGACACGGTGTTGAACGCGAACGTCGCCTCCGGTCCCGCCAGCGCGATCAGCAACCCGCCGAGCGCGGGCCCGATCGCGCGGCCGACGTTCATGTTGACGCCGTTGAGCAGCGCGGCCTGCGGGATCTCCTCGCGCGACACCAGTTCCGGCTGGATCGCCTGGAACGACGGCATCGACAACGCCTGCCCGATCGCCATCAGCGCCAGCAACCCGAGAAGGCTCGACGGCGTGGCCCGGTCGGTGCCCGCGAGCAGCATCAGCCCCGCCGCGCCCGCCAGCATCAGCGCCTGACCGGAGATCAGCACGTGCCGCCGGTCGAGGATGTCGCCGAGCGCTCCCGACGGCACGACCAGCAGGAAGACCGGCAGCGTCGTGGCCGTCTGGACGAGCGCGACCTGCAGCGCGGAGCCGCCGAGGTCGCCCATGAGCCACTGGGCGCCGACCGTCTGGGCCCACGTGCCGATGTTGGAGGCGAACTGGGCGAACCACAGCGCCCGGAAGGCACTGCGGCGCAGGGGTGCCCACGCGGAGACTGTCACCGCTCGATCTTCACACCTCCGGCGGCAGGACGCCGCAGGGCGGGCACGAGCGCCAGCGCCGGCAGCAACAACAGCGGCACCACCAGCAGCGCCCGCAACACCCCGACGTGATCGCCCAGCAGCCCGACCAGCGGCGGACCGGCGAGAAACGCGGTGTAGCCGATGACCGCGACGACGCTCACGCGAGCGGCCGCGTGCGCCGGGTCGTCCGCGGCGGCGCTCATCCCGACCGGGAAGCCCAGCGCGGTACCCAGCCCCCACACGGCGACACCGGCGACCGCCACGACCGGATGCCCGCCGAACACCGCCAGCGCCACGCCGGTGGCCGCTACCAGCATCGTGATCACGAGCACCGGCACCCGGCCCCACCGGTCCAGCGCGATCGTCCCGGCGATCCGGCCGAACGTCATCGTCGTGACGAACACGCCGAACACCACCGCACCCGCCGCCGGGTCGAACGAGTGCCCGTCGATGAACGCCACCGCCACCCAGTCGTTCGCGGTGCCCTCGGTGAACGCCAGCACCAGCACGAGCAGCCCGATCAGCAACGTGCGAGGCTCCCGCCACGCCGCCAGCACCCCGCTGCCGCGACCGTGCTCCGCCTCGCCTCCGAGCCCGTACGTCCGCGCCGCCACCAGCGTTCCGGCCGCGACCACCACGGCCACCCCTGCCAGGTGCGCGGTCACCGGCAGGACCGCCCACGCCGCCAGGGACGCGAGCCCGGCGGCGGCGACCGTGCCGAGGCTCCACATGGCGTGGAAGCGCGGCATCACCGTTCGCCCGAGCGCGCGCTCCACCTCCGCGGCCTCGACGTTCATCGCCACGTCACAGGTGCCCGAGCCGTAGCCGAGCACGAAGATCCCGATCGCCGTGAGCGCCACCGACGGGAAGGCTCCGATCCCCACGCCCGCCACGGCGAGCCCCGTCGAGACCACCACCGCCGACAGGCACACCGTGCGCCGGGCCCCGAGCCGATGCGTGACCTCCCCCGCGGTGAGCATCGCCAGGAACGCACCCAGCGACATCGACAGCAGCAGCAACCCCAACGCCCCCGCGGACAGGCCGAGCGCGTCACGGGCGGCGGGCACGCGGGCGAACCAGGTCGCCACGGCGACGCCGTTGAGCCCGAAGGTGACCGCCACCCCCGCCGCGGCGGCTCGGACCTCGTTGCGTGGCACCGTGACCGGCATTCTGGTCTCCTTTCTCGATACACAAAGTACATACCCCACACGTGGAAGCGCTTCCACGGCAATACTGACGAGATGAGGGGACAACGCAGCGCGACGCTGGATGACGTGGCACGGGCCGCCGGCGTGTCACGGGCGACCGCCTCACGTGTGGTCACAGGTCAGGGCCCGGCATCGGCACGGGCGCGCGATCGGGTCGCCACGGCCGTGGCCGAGCTGGGTTACGTCCCGGACGCCGCCGCCCGCGCGCTGGCTTCCCGCAGCGGCACCCGCCTCGCCATCGCCGTCATCGGCAGCACCGCCGCCGTGCTCGACGATCCGTACGTGGGCCGCGTCCTGACCACGGCCGCGCACATCGCCGCCGAACGCGAAGTCGGCGTCTCGCTGCACTGGGTGCCGCTGAGCGCCCCGCTCACCCTCGCCGGCCTGGCAGGCAGCCGAGGGCTCGGCGGGCTGGTCGTGGTCAACCCGACGCGACCGGCCCTGGAGACCGTGCCGCGATCCCTGCTCGGCCGGGTCGCCGCGATCGGGGTGGGCACGCGCGACGTGCCGTCGTTCGACGTGGACAACCGCACCGGCACCGACGGGGTCGTGCGCCACCTGGTGAGCACCGGCCGACGCCGGATCGCGATGGTCACCGGCCCGCCCTGGCTACCGTGCGGCGACCGCGCCGTCGAGGCCTACCGGCGGGTGATGCGCGACAGCGGCGGCGAGACCAGGGTCGTTCCCGGCGACTTCACGGCGGCCCGCGGTGCGAAGGCCGCGGCGGAGATCATGACGCTCTGGCCGGACACCGACGCGGTGTTCGCCCTCAGCGACCTCACCGCGCTCGGTGTCCTCGACGGACTGCACGCGCTCGGCGTCGAGGTTCCGGGGGACGTGGCGGTCGCCGGGTTCGACGACATCGCGTTCGCCTGCCTGAGCCGTCCGGCGCTCACCACGTCCACGCACCCGGTGGAGGACATCGCCGCGGCGGCGGCGCGTGCCGTCCTCGACCGCGACTGCGGTGACCCGGTGACGTTCTTCCCGTCCACGCTCGTCGTGCGCGAAAGTGCTTAGACCGCCGTCACGGGATGCTTGACCACGGCTCCGAACAGGTAGCCCTGCGTGTTGTACGGCGCCTCGTCCGGCTGGTCGTCGGCCCGCGCCCGCAGCACGTGCGACCCCGGTGTCGCCTGCCACGGGATCTGCCACCGGGACCAGCCGCCGCGTGACACCGGAGTGGCTCGCCGCCACGTCCGCCCGTCCGTGGACACCGACACCCGCCGTACCCCGCCAGGAGCCCACGAACGCCCGGTCAGCACCTGACGACCCGCCGCGACGGTCGCACCGAACCCGAGCTCGAACGCGCTCTTGGCCACCTGCGTGGTCACCAGCGTCCCGTCCGCCGGGTACGAGGGCCCGAGCAGCCGGTAGAAGTCCGTGTCCCAGGGCGAGTGCAGCGGCGTCTCGGAGACCTCCAGCGACCCCAGCCACTTGATGCTCGCGATCCCGACCCACCCCGGCACCACCAGCCGGGCCGGGAACCCGTGGTCCACGGGCAGATCCTCACCGTTCATCTCGTACGCGACCAGCACGTCGTCCAACGCCTTCGACACGGGCAACGGCCGGCGCACCCGCCCGAGGTTCACCCCGCCCGTCACGTACTCGGCGTCCAGTCCGGCGGGCATCACGTCCAGAGCGGACCGCCGAATCCCGGCCAGCCGCAACAGCACCGACAGCGGCACCCCGCGCCACCGGGCGTTCCCGACCGCGCCGAGGGTCCACGGTGTACCGGCCACGCTCTGCCCTTGCTGCGAGGAGTAGAAACTCCGCCCGTTGCCGGCGCACTCGATCACCGTTTCTACCGAGCAGGACGGCAAAGCCCGCAAGTCCCGCAGCGACAACGACAACGGCCGCGAGACGCCGGAACCGTGAATCCGCAGCCGCCACGAGGCCACGTCCAGGACGGGCGTCGAAGTGTGGTTGCGCACGAAGAACTTCGGCACCGGCGTCAGCGATCCGGTGGAGCGCAGGGCCTCCCAGCGCGTCTCCGCGTTGGTGCCGCGCACGATGAAGTCCGTGTCTGGCAACGGCTTCACGATCGAAGGAGCCGCTGACGCCACAGCACGGGAAGGTAGCACCGTGAGTCCTGCCGCGATCAGCACGCCGCGCCGAGAGATCATGCGATCAACGCTAGCCCCGTCTTTCGCACATGGTGATGAGTGAGATGGTCCCGGGAATGGGGATTTGTTGATCATGGTGGTTGTGTTGGGTCGACGGCAAGAAGGTCGAGCAGTCTGACCTGGACAGGGCCGGGTTGCGGGATGGTCGCGGGGT